>NZ_JBDJMM010000014.1:0-159101 GCF_039673865.1 Pseudomonas sp. TWI628
GGCGATTGGCCGCGAAGCGGCCCCAGGATTTAAGGTTGTTGCATAAATTGCCGGGGCCGCTTTGCGGCCCATCGCCGGCAAGCGCGGCTCCCACAAGGGCTTTGTGCTGCCTTTGAGGTCAGCGTTCGCGCAAGGCCTCGCGGGCGCGGTTCAGCGGTTTGATCAGGTAATCGAGGATGGTCTTCTCGCCAGTGCGGATATCCACCGTGGCAATCATCCCCGGCACAATGGCGAAGTGCTTGCCGGCCTTGTTGGTCAGGCTGTCCTGTTCGGTGCGGATGAACACCCGGTAGTAGTAGATCTCCGGTTTCACCTCATCCTGCAGGGTATCCGGCGATATCCCCACGACCTTGCCTTCCAGCCCGCCATACACCGAGTAGTCATAAGCACTGATCTTGACCTTGGCTGCCTGGTCGGGGTGGATGAAGGCGATGTCCCGTGGGGCGATGCGGGTTTCGATCAGCAGGCGCTCATCCATCGGCACGATCTTCATCACTTGCCCGCCAGGCTGCACCACGCCGCCCAGGGTGTTGACCTCGATATCCTTGACGATGCCGCGTACCGGCGAACGCAGGGTCAGGCGCGTCAGCGAATCGCTGCGCCCGCGGATCACTTCCGACAGGCTGTCGGCCTCGGCACTGGCCTTGGCCAACTCTTCGCGTGCGCGCACCAGGTACTCGGAGCGGGCTTCGTTGGCCTTGAGTTCCAGCTCCGAACGCTGGCGGTTCAAGCGGATCACTTCGACCCGGCTGGAGGCGCCCATCTTGGCCAGGTTCTCGGTGATCTTCAGCTCCGCGCGCACCAGCCGCAGCGAATCCTCGATGCCGGCCAAGGTCTGCTCCAGGCCACGGCGGCGGGTCTCGTACAGCGCCGTCTCGGCGTCGATCAGCTCGGGCGAATCACGCAGGCTTTCAGGGAAGCTCAGCGGCTTGCCGGTAACCTCGGCACGCAGGCGCGCCACGCTGGCCTTGGCTGCACGGTATTTGGCTTCGCTTTCGCCAACGCTGGAAGCGGTCTTGGTCGGGTCGAGCTGGGCGAGCACCTGGCCGCGTTCCACCAGGTCGCCTTCGGCCACGTTCATCTCGGCAACGATGCCGCCTTCGAACGACTGGATCACCTGCTCGCGTGAACTGGGAATCACCTTGCCGGTGCCGGTGGACACCTCGGTCACCTCGAACCACGCCGCCCAGGCCAGGAACGCCGCGAGCATGAGTGCGCAAATGGTGATGATGCGGCCGGCGCGCAGCACGGCCTGGTCGTCCTGGCCGTCCAGATACGAGGCGGGGAGTTCGTGGTTGCTCATGCCTGCGCTCCTTGCAGCTTGGCCAGGGCGGCGTCGCGTTGGTCGTCGATGACGATGCGCCCGCCGTCCAGCACGATGATGCGGTCCACACGCTGCAGCACGCTGAGGCGGTGGGTGGCGATCACCAGGGTGCGGCCCTGGCAGAAGCGCTCGAGGTTATCCAGCAGCTTGCGTTCGGTGACGTCGTCGAGCGAGGCGGTGGGCTCGTCGAGCAGCAGCACCTGCGGTTGGCGAACCAGCAAACGGGCGAGCACCAGGGCCTGGCGCTGCCCGCCGGACAGGCCCTGGCCGCCTTCGAGGATCAGGTGGTCGAGGCCTTTGGGCAGGTGGCGGACGAATTCCAGTGCGCCGGTGGCGGCCAGCGCGGCCACCAGTTCCTGGTCGCTGGCCTGGCCGGCGCCGAGGGTGAGGTTTTCCCGCAGGGTGCCGTGGAACAGCCGGGCGTACTGGGCCAGCAGGCCGACGTCACGGCGCAGGTCGGCCGGGTCGAGGTGGGCCAGGGCGATGCCGTCTAGGCTGACCTCGCCCTGGCTCAGGTCCATGGCACCGCCCAGTGCCTGCAGCAGGGTCGATTTGCCGGCGCCGTTGCGCCCGAGCACGGCGATGCGCTCACCGGGCTGTATGACGAGCTGGGCGATGTTCAGTACGGGAGGCGCTTCCGGGCTGTAACGGAAGTTGGCCTGGCGCAGCACATATTCGCCACGGATCGCCGGCAGGTGCACGCGGGCCTCGCCTTCGGGGTGGTCAACCGGTGCCTGCATCAGTTTATCCAGGCCCTCCAGGGCCACCTTGGCCTGCTGCCAGCGGGTCAGCACATGGGTCAGCTGCGCCAGCGGCGCCATCATCCGCGATGACAGCATCGAAGCGGCCACCAGGCTACCGGTGGTGAGGTCGCCGGCAATCACCATCGGCGCACCGATCACGATGACCACGGCAAACACCGCGCCCTGCACATTCTGGGTCCAGGTCACCAGGCCGTTGGTCAGGGTGCGCAGGCGCAGGCTGGAGTGCGCGCAGGCGGCGTTGTACTGGTTCCACTGGCGCTCGAAGCGCGCCTCGGCCTGCAGCGCCTTGATCTCGTCCAGGCCCTGGATGCTCTCAACCAGCATGGCGTTGCGCAGCGACGACTCGCGCATCGAGGCATTGGCCAGTGCCGCCAGCCGCCGCTGCGCCAGCAGCCCTGGGATGACCATGGCCAGCAGCGCCACCAGCGGGATGAACACCAGCACCCCGCCGATCAGCCAGAACACCAGCAGGAATAGCAGGAAGAACGGCAGGTCGGCCAAGGCCGTGGCGGTGCTCGAAGTGATCAGGTCGCGGATCGACTCCAGTTCACGCAGCTGAGAGATGAACGAGCCAGTGGATTTCGGCCGTGCCGAATTACGCAGGCGCAGCGCATGGCCGTAGACCAGGTCAGACACCCGCAGGTCGGCACGCTTGCCCAGCAGGTCGGTGACCTTCAGCCGCAGCAGGCGCATGCTGAAATCGAACACCAGCGCCAGCACCACGCCCCCGAACAGCACGTACAGGGTCGGCAGGGACTCGGCGGGAATCACCCGGTCATACACCTGCATCGAAAACAGCACCCCGGCCAGGGCCAGCACGTTGGCCACCAAGGAGGCGACCATCACCTGGCCATACGGGCGCAGGTCGCGCAGCACGATGCGGGTGAACCAGTGGCGATCGTAGGGCGCGGTGTAGTCGTCGGTGCGCACATCGCGCAGCGGCCGTGCCGGGCGCATCAAGGCCACGCGGTTGATGCGCCCTTCGAGCGCTTCACGGGGCAGGCGCGAGGTCAGGCGCTGGTCACCGGCAAACACCACAGCCAGTTCGTTTTCCTCGGTCACCGCCTCGACCGTGGCCAGCTGGCCATCGTCCAGTTCCAGCACCAGCGGCGTGCGCCATTGGCGCAAGGCCTTGGCGTCGTAGCGCACGAAGCGCAAGGTCAGCCCGGCCTGGCGCGCCATGTGCCGGAGGATTTCATCCAGCGGGCGCGCATCTTCCACCGCTGCCAGGCGGATACGCTGGGGCGAGACGTCCAGGCGGTAGTGGTGGGCGACTTGCAGCATCACTTCCAGCCAGGGGCCGAGATCAGGGCGGTGCACCACCGCCGGCTCCGGGTTCTGTGCCTGACCGGCCTGGCTCAGCTTGACGGTATCGTTCATGGCTCGATTTCCACCCCTTGCAGGTTGCGCCCTTCCAGCCCGAAGGCGGTGCGCAGGGCGCCGGAGTTGTACAGGCAGTCGACGTCCAGGCGCAGCAGGTCGGAACGGGTGCCGGCGAGTTCGAAGCGTGACTGGTAGATCTCCTGCTCGGCGTTGAGCAGGTCGAGCAAGGGCCGGGTGCCCAGGTCCAGGTACTGCCGGCCATACAGCTCGCGGGCTTCCTGGATGCTGGCCTGGCGCGCCTCCAGCGAACTCAGGCGCCGGCCCAGCCCGGAGGTCTGCGCCATGGCTTCGGCCAGGCCACGGCGGGCTTGCAGGCGCGCGGCGTCTTCGGCGGAATCGGCGGCGCTCAAGGCGTGGCCGGCGGCGCGGCTGCGGGCGCTGATGGCGCCACCCTGGTAGATGGGCACCTCGACGTTCAGGTAGATGCCCGCCTGGGTGCGGTCCAGGCTGCGGTTGTCGCGGTTGTAGTCGTTGTCCAGGTAGTGGTTGACCTGCGGTTGCAGCGACAGTGTGGGGTAGGCCTCGGCCTTGGCCTGGGCCAGTTCGGCCTGGGACTGGGCGCGCAAGGCCAGGGCCATCAGCACCGCCGGCAGGCGGTCGCTAGCGCCTGAAGAGCGCTTGCAGGCCTGGTTCAGCTCCGGTGGCGACTCCTCGGCCAGGGCCGGCGGTGCCACGCGGCCGAGCAGTTCGGCCAGGGTCGAACGCCAGCGTTCGTACTGCGACTGGTATTCCTCGAGGGTGGCGCGGGCGCCTTCCACCCGCGACTCGGCCTGGACCACATCGGAGCGGGTGCTGGCGCCCATGTCGCTGCGCTGGCGGGCCATGCCGGCGATGTCGCCGACGCCAAGGATCTGGTCGCGGGCAATCACCATCAGCTGTTCATAGCGGCGGGTTTCGATCCAGGCGTAGGCGGTGTCGCGGGCGAGGTCGTCGACCACCAGCAGGATGTTGGCCTGGGCCCGGGTAGCGGCGGCCTGGGCGGCACTGACGGCATGGTCGACCTTGCCGAAGTCGTAGAGCATCTGCTTCAACGACAGGTTCAATGCCTGGCTGTTGCGGTCACCGCCATAGCCGGAGTCATAGCCGGTGCGGATACCGCCGGAAATCTGCGGGTAATACCCGGCACGGGCGACGTTGATGCCTTCGCCCTGCTTGTAGAGGTTGCCGACAGCTTCGGCGATGCTCGGGTGCCACTGGGCGGCGGTCAGCACCGCCTCGGCCAGCCCCAGGCGGTCGCCATTGCTGGTGGCCTGGCCTGACGGCGGGCGAGCGGGGATGGCATCGGGCGCATCACGCATCAATGACGGCCCGATGGTGCGCAGTCTGGGGTCTATGTCATCGGCTGCCTGGGCAACCGGGTTGAGGTTCAACACCAGGAGCCCGAAGGCCCCCAGCCACAGCGGTGACAGCGGACTGCGTCGCTTCACGAAATTCCCTTACTGCTGTTCGTCCTTGCCGCCGGGCGCACTGCCCGGCGGATTGCGCCGGCCTCAAACGACATGGATGCTGTTCTGCACCCACAGGTGGTGGCTTGGATCTTCCTGGGCCGTGTACTGGTTATAGTCGATGCCGTCGACGGTCTGGTTGCCGACCAGGGTCCAGTTGTCCGTCATGTGCACCGAATCTTTGTCATCCCCCTTGATGATCAGCGTGTCGTTGCCGGTTTCGGTGATTGCCACCACGTCCGCCAGGTTGAGGGTCAGGGCCACCGCACTGGTGTCGTTGAGGTCGATCACCTCGATGTTGTGGATACGGTCGGCCAGGGTGCCCAGGTCGATGCTGGTATCGCCGCCACCCCACAGCAGGGTGTCGGTACCAATGCCACCATCGACGCTGGCGAACTGCTGGTCGACCACTTCGAGGATGTCGTTGCCAGCGCCGCCTTCCAGGGTGATGTGCCCGCCCTGGCTGCCGACCAAGTGGTCGTTGCCGTCGCTACCGGCGAGCACTTCGCTGGACGTGGCGGCCGCCACGCTGGCCACGGTGAGGCTGTCGTCGCTGGTGTCGGCCACCAGTGCGGAGAAGGTAGTGACGCTGGCGGCGTTGTCCAGGTTGACGGTGAGTGTGGCGGTGTCGGTGGTGCCGTTAGGGTGGGTCAGTTCGTAGGTGAAGGTGTCGTGCTGGCCGATCACCGCCGAGGTCAGCCCGCTGTTGAGGGTGTAGGTGTAGCTGCCGTCCGCATGCACCAGCAGCGTGCCGTAGGTGCCGGCCACACTGACCCCGTTGTAGCCGGGGATGGTGTAGGTGCCAGCGGCCGTCAGCACGCTCAGCACGGTCAATGCCGAACCCAGGTTGTCGGTACCGGCCGGGTCGGTGATCAGGTTGCCGCTGGCCACCGTGGCGCTGCTGACCACGAACTCGGTGAGGTGGGTGGTGGTGGTATTGAGGCTGGTGGTGATCGAACTGGCCAGGCCGATGCCACCGGCGCTGACCACGATGTGGTAGGTGCCTGCGCCCTGGTTCTGGAAGGTATAGCCGGCGCCGCCACCGAGCAGGCTGATCAGCGAGCTGCCGCTGACCGTCTGCACCACGTCGTACTGACCGGTGCTGGTGTTGAGCTTGAGCAGCTGGATGGTGGTGCCGTTGAGCAGGCTCAGCAGATTGGTGGAGTTGACCACCACTTGCAGGTTGGCTGTGGTGTCGGCGGCCACCGTAGTGGTGTAGGTGGCCGAGCGCGAGCCGATCAGTGGCAGGGTCAGTGAGCCTAGGGTAGCGCTGCTGCTGTCGACCCGGTTGGCCAGGGTGATGTGGCTGCTGTCGACATCGTTGACCGCATCCACCACCGTGGCCGGCGCGCCGAGGTTGCTGTTGTTCCAGGTCTCCGTGGCTTGTGGGCTGTCGATGCGCACGTAGAGGTTGGCCGTAGAGGTCAGCCCGTTCGGGTGCACCAGCTCGTAGCTGAACACATCCACCTTGCCGACGCTCGCCGGGCTGCCGTTGGGGGTGTAGGTGTAGCTGCCGTCGGCATGGATCACCAGGGTGCCGTACTGGCCCTGCACCGTGGTGCCCGCGCCGCTGGCTGCGGTCACGTAGGTGCCGTTGATCAGTACCTTCAGCACGGCGCCGCTGTCCGGGCCGAGGGCGTCGACCGCGCCATTGGTGCCCGGGTCGGTGATGACGTTGCCCGAGGTGGCGGTGCCGGTGCCAGTGAACTGGGTCAGGCTGGTGGCTTCGATGTCCAGGCTGGTGGTGACCTGGGTCACCAGGCCAATGCCGCCGCTGGCCACGGTCAGGCGGTAGTCGCCTGCCTGCAGCTTGCCGATGTCGACCTGGAGCCCCAGCGGCAGCACGATCAGGTCGAGCAGCCCCTGGGTGTTGCCGGTGGCGATGGTGACCCAGGCACCGCTGGCGTCTTTTACCTGCAGGGTGAAGGTGGAGTTGTTGAGCAGTGCCAGCACGCTGTTGGTGGTCAGCGTCAGGGTCGGGTCGACCGTGGTGCCGGGCGCCACCGTCCAGGTGTAGGTCTTGCTGAAGCCCGACAACAGGGTGGTGAAGCTGTCGGTGTAGGTGGTGGTGGCGGTGACCGGCGCCAGGTTGACGGTGGCGGTGGCCAGGTTGTTGCTGGCGACTACCGGGGCGTTGGCATCGACGTCGGGCGCGGTGATGTTGACGTTGCCGGAGACGTTGCTGCGTGGGTCGGTCAAGGTCACCGACAGCACCTGGCCGTTGTCCTGGGCCGGGCTCAGGGTGACAGTGAAGGTGCCGTTGGCCTGCACCACGGCGGTTTGCAGCACGGTGCCGCTGGCGCTGCGCACGGTGACCGTGGCGCCGACCTCGCCGGTGCCGGTGAGGGTGGTGCCGTCGGCGCTGATCACCAGGTTGCTGGCGTTGGCCGGTGGGGTGAGGTCCGGGGCGGTCAGCGCCGTGGCGGTGGAGGTGTTGCCTGCGGCGTCAGTGAGGGTGACGGTCAGTGCCTGGAAGTTGATTTGCGCCGTGCTCAGGCTGACCACGTACTGGCCGTTGCTGCCCACCGTGGCGGTGCCGAGCACGGTGCCGGCACTGTTGCGCACGGTGACCGTGCTGCCGATTTCGCCAGAGCCGCTGACCGAGGTGCCATTGGCGTTGATGGCGGCCACCGGCGCGGCTGGCGGGCTGGTGTCTGGCGCGGTGATGCCGGTACTGCCAGACACGTTGTTGCCGGCGTCAGTCTGGCGCACGACCAGGGCCTGGCCGTTGTTCTGGGTGCTGGTCAGGGTGACGCTGAAGGTGCCGTCGCCCTGCACGATGGCGGTGCCGAGCGAACCACCCGGGCCTTGCACGGTCACGGTGGCACCCGGCTCGCCGTTACCGGTGAGCACGGTGCCCGCGCCATTGATTGCCAGGTTGGTCGGTGCCAGCGGCGCCTGGGTGTCGGGCGCGGTGTAGCTGGTGGCGCCGGAAACGTTTTGCGCGGCGTCGGCCTGGGTCAGGCTCAGTACCTGACCGTTGAGCTGGGCACTGCTGAGGTTGATGCTGAACGCCCCGGCGCCATTGACCAGGCCGCTGCCGAGGATGTTGCCGCCGGCATCACGCACGGTCACCGTGGCGCCGGCTTCACCGGTACCGCTGAGCACCAGGCCGTTGGCCGACAGCGCGCTGACCACCGGGTTGGCCGGTGGAGTGATGTCGGCGGCGGTGACGAATACCGGTTGCGACTCACCCCCCAGCAGCGACACCGAAGTCACCGACAAATGTTGCCCGTTGAGCTGGGCGGCGCTCAGGGTGATGGAGAAACCACCGTTGAGGATGTTGGCCGAGCCGCTGCCAATCAGGTTGCCCGCGGCGTCATAGACACGGATGGAGGTGCCGGTGGCGGCGGTCCCCGTGAGGGTCAGGCCGTCGGCGGCCAGTGTCACGCTGATGGGGGGCTCCGGTGGCGGCACCAGTGGCGTGACGTAGGTCGCCACGGCCGAGGTGTTGTTGGCGGCGTCGGTCTGGGTCACGGCCAGGGAGGCGACCGACCCGGGTGCCGGTTGCAGGTTGATCGAGAAGTTGCCGCCGGCGTCCACCAGGCCGGTGCCTATTACCACGCCGCCGAAGCTGACGGTCACGCGGGCGCCGGCTTCGCCGCGCCCGGTGAGGATGTCGTAGGTGTTGTTGACGGCGAGGTTGGTCACGGCCGCAGGCGGTGAGGTGTCGGCGGTCTGGTACTGGGCGGGCGTCGAGGTGTTGCCGGCGCTGTCGGTGGCGATCACGGTCAGCAGCTGGCCGTTGTTCTGCGCCGCGTTCAGGGTCACGGTGAAGTTACCGCCCGCTGGCACGGTGACGGTACCGACCACGGTGCCGGCCGGATCGCGCACGCTGATGATGCTGCCCACCTCACCGGTGCCGCTGAGTAATGTGCCGTTGCCGGTCAGGTTGAGGTTGGCGGGCTGCGTCGGTGGGGTCAGGTCGGGCGCGGTCAGCTGCAGCGGTGCAGATGGGTTGCCGGTGGCGTCCTGGGCAATGACGCTGAGCACTTGGCCGTTGATTTGCGCTGAAGTCAGGTTGAGTACGAAGGTGCCGTCGGGGTCGATGGTGCCCTGGCCGAGCATATTGCCCTGGCTGTCCATCACGGTGACGCGCGCCCCGGCCTCACCGGTGCCCACCAGCTGGGTGCCGCTGGCGTTGAGGCTGGCGACCACCGTGGCCGGTGGCGTGCTGTCGATGGCGGTGACGGTACTGATTGGCGAGACGTTGCCGCTGGCGTCCGCCAGGGTCACTTGCAGGGTCTGGCCGCTGAGCTGGGCTGGGCTGAGGTTGACCACGAAGGTGCCGTTGGGCCCGACCGTGGCGGTGCCGATTTCGGTAGTGCCGGCGAACACGCGCACGGTGCTGCCGACTTCGCCGGTACCGCCGAGCTGGTCACCTGCCGCATTGAGGTGCAGGTCGGTGGCTGCGGCCGGCGGGGTGAGGTCCGGTGCGTTGAGCGTGACCGGCTCGCTGATGTTGCCGGGTGGGTCGGCCTGCTGCACCGACAGCACCTGCTGGTTGACCTGCGCGGGGCTCAGTTCGACACGGAAGCTGCCATCGGCGAGCACCACGGTGGTGCCCAGCACCACGCCGGCGGTGTTGGTCACGGTGACTGTCGCACCGGGCTCGCCCGAGCCGCTGACCACGCTGCCGTTGGCATTGATCACCACGTTGGTGAGGATGTCTGGCGGCGTGAAGTCAGGTGTCTGCAGGGTGGCGGCTGGCGACACGTTACCGGCGCCGTCGGTCTGGGTGAAGCTGAGCACTTCGGCGTTGCCCAGGGCCGGGTTGAGGGTCAGGGTGAAGTAGCCGCTGGCATCGACCAGGGCCGTGCCGATCTGCTGGCCGGCCGGGCTGGTCACGATCACCGTGGCGCCGGCTTCGCCTCGCCCGGTGATGGTCGCACCATCGCTGGAAATGGCCAGTTCGCTGGGCGCATCAGGGGGGGTGGTGTCGGGTGCGGTGATGGCGCTGGCGCTGGACTGGTTGCCGGCGGCATCGGTCAGCACCACCTGCACCGCCTGGCCGTTGGCCTGTGGCGGGTTGAGGGTGACCTGGAAGCTGCCGTTGCTCATCACCGTGGCGGTGCCCAGCACGGTGCCGTCGGCCGCGACGACTTTCACCGTGGTATTGGCTTCGCCGGTACCGTTGAGCAGGCTGCCGCCACTGGCGAATGCCAGGTTGGCTGGCGCATTCGGTGCAGTGGTGTCAGGCGCGGTCAGGCTGACGCTGTTGGACTCGTTGCCGGCAGCGTCGGTTTGCGCGGCGCTGAGCCGTTCGCCGTTGACCTGGGCGGCGGCGAGGTTGACGCTGAAGTTGCCATTGGCGCCCACCACGGCGGTGCCCAGATTGGCCCCGCCGAAACCGAGCACGGTCACCGTGGCACCTGGTTCGCCATGGCCGGTGAGCACCAGACCATCGTTGGACAGCACCAGGTTGGTCAGCGCTTGCGGCGCAGTGGTGTCCGGTGCCTGCAGGTCGGCCGGCAGTGAGGCGCTGCCATCGGTCCCTACGGCGCTGACTTGCAACAGCTCGCCGTTGGCCTGGGCGCTGCCGAGGTTGACGGTGAAGGTGCCGTCGTTGCCGACCGGGGCGGAGCCCAGCAGCACACCGCCGGCGCCGTAGACGTTGACCGTGCTGCCTGGCGCGGCGCTGCCGGTGACGACCAGGCCATCGGCGGACAGCACCAGGTTGTCGGGTGCGTCTGGCGCCAGCGCACCGGGTGCAGTGACGCTTTGGGCTGGCGAGGCATTTTGCGCAGCGTCGGTCTGCACCACGCTGAGGCTTGCGCCCGTCGTGGCGGCCGGTGCAAGGCTGACCGTGAAGCGACCATCGTTGCCCACCGTGGCGGTGCCGAGCGACGAACCGTCCGGGGCGCGTACGGTGACCGTTGCGCCCGCTTCGCCGGTCCCCATCAACGTGGTGCCGTCGGCGGATACCGCCAGGTTGGCGACTGCTGCTGGTGCTGTGGTGTCGGCAGCGGTGTACGACGCTGCGGGCGATACGTTGCCTGCTGCATCGGTGGCCGTGACGTGCAAGGTCTGGCCGTTCGTCTGGGCACTGTTCAGGGTGACCTGGAAGGTGCCGTTGCTGTTGGCCAAGACGGTGCCGAGCAGATTGCCCGCGGCGTCGCGCACGGTCACCGTGCTGCCGGCCTCGGCACTGCCGCTCAGTTGCAGGCCGCTGCCGGCCAGGGCCAGGGCGGTGGGCGCCGCGGGTGGGGTATGGTCGGGGGCGGTCACTGCGACGGCGGCAGAGGTGTTGTTGCCAGCGTCGGTCTGGGTCACGCTCAGGCGCTCGGCGTTGAGCTGCGCAGTGGTGAGGTTGAGGGTGAAGCTGCCGTTGGCGGCCACCAGGCCGGTGCCGATGATGGTGCCGTCAGGGCCACGCACGGTCACCGAGGCGCCGGCTTCACCCAGGCCGGTGAGGGTCAGGCCGTTGTTGTTGAGCACCACGTTGGTCAGCGCCGCCGGGGCACTGAGGTCGCTGGTGACGACAGTGACCGCTGGCGAGGTGTTGCCCGCAGCATCCAGCTGGGTCACGCCGAGCGCCTGGCCGGTGGCCTGCGAGGTCGCGAAGGTGACCGTGAAGCGCCCGTCTGCACCCACGGTGGCGCTGCCCAGCACGGCGCCGCTGGCATCGCGCACCTGCACCGTGGCACCGACTTCACCGCTGCCGGACAGCTGCCGGCCATCGTTGCTGAGCGCTGGGTTGGTAATGGCTGCCGGTGGCGTGCGGTCCGGGGTTGCCAGGCTGGCCGGGCCGGACACGTTGCCGGCGGCGTCGCTGAGGGTCACCTGGAGCGTGCTGCCGGTGGTCTGTGCGCTGGGCAGGGTGATCTGGAACTGGCCGCTCTGGTTGACCGTGCCGGTGGCCAATACGGCGCCACTGGCATCGCGCACGGTCACCAGTGCGCCCGCTTCGCCCAGGCCACTGACCACCGTGGCGGCGCTGTTCAGGCTCAGGCCGCTGGCGGCATCCGGGGCTTGCAGGTCAGGCGCCTGCAAGGTGGCGGCCAGCGAGACGTTGCCGGCGGCGTCGGCCTGGGTAATGGTGAGGTTCTGCGCGTTGGTCTGCGCTGGCACCAGGCTGATGTTGAACAGGCCGTTGCTGCCCACGGTGCCGGTACCTACAAGCGTGCCACTGGCGTCGGTCACCCTCACGGTCGCACCGACTTCACCATGGCCGCTGAGCGTGTTGCCGCTGCGGTTGATGGCCACCTGGGTGGGGGCGTCGGGTGGGGTGGTGTCCGCCGCCACGATGGTGGCGGGCACTGACGGGGTGCCGCTGGACGAATCCCGGGCGGTGACGTTGAGGATCTGGGCGTTGAGCTGGGCATTGGCGAAGAAGATGCGGAAGAAACCGTCGCTGCCGACCGTGCCGGTGCCCAGGGTAGTGCCGCCGGAAGTGACGGTGATCAGTGAGCCGGCGGTGCCTTGACCGGTCAGCAGGAAGCCGTCGGCGCTGATGGCAAGGTTTGTCGGTGCGGCGAGCTCGCTGCCACTCGGGCCGTTCACGGTGATGGCGGTTTCGTTGTTGCCGGCGTCATGGACCACCAGTTGCACGCTGTCGCCAGCGGCCAGCGGTGGGCTGACCTGCACCACGAAGGTACCGTCCGGGCCGACCGTGGCGGTGCCCAGCTCGGTGCTGCCGTCGCGCACGATCACCGTGGTGCCCGGTTCGGCGGTGCCGCTGATGATGCTGCCATCCGGGCTGACCGCAATGCCGCTGGCCGGTGCCGGTGGTGAATTGTCGGCCGCAGTCAAGCTGGTCGGCGCGGTGCCGTTGCCGGCGGCATCGGCGACCACCACGGTCACTGTCTCGCCATTGATCAGGGCCGGGGACAGCGGCACGCTGAAGCTGCCGTCGGGGTTGACCGAGACGGTGGTTTCGACGCCCGTCGGGCTGAGCACGGTGACGGAAGCCGCGCCGGGCGCGTTGCCGGTCAGTGTCAGGCCATCGGCGCTGATCGCCAGGCCTGTGGGGAGGGCAGGCGGGGTGAGATCCGGTGCGGTCGCCTGGCCGGCACTGGAGGCATGGCCCTCGGGATCGGTCTGGGTCACGTCGAGGGTCTGGCCATCCAACTGCGGCGGGTTCAGCGACACGCTGAAGCTGCCACTGGCCGGCACCACTACGCTGCCCAGCAGGTCGCCAGCGGCGTTGCGCACTTGCACGGTGGCACCCGCTTCACCGGTACCTTGCACCTGGGTGCCGTCGGCGCTGACCTGCAACCCGCCCGGGGTGGCCGGGGCGCTGTTGTCGGCGGCGGTGAACGGCGCCGATGGCGAGGCGTTGCCAGCGGCATCGGTGAGTACCACCGATACGGTTTCGCCGCGGGTCTGGGCGGGTGTCAGGGTGATGCTGAAGGTGCCGTCGTCCTCGACCACACCGCTGCCGAGCAACTGCCCGGCAGTATCGCGCACCTGCACGGTGGCACCGGCTTCGCCCTGGCCCGTGAGGGTGATGCCATCGCCACTGAGCCCGAGGCCTTGGGCAGGGGCTGGCGCTTCGCGGTCGCTGGCGGTCAGGGTGTTGGCGGGGGAGGGATTGCCAGCGCCGTCGGTCTGCACCACCGTCAGCAGCTGGCCGTTGAGTTGCGGCGGGGCGAGGGTGATGCGGAAGCTGCCGTCGGCCTCGACCACGGCAGTGCCCAGCACCGCGCCGCCGATGCCCGTCACCTGCACTTGCGCGCCGGGCTCGCCGGTGCCGGTCATCACCGTGCCGTCGGCGGACAGCGCCAGCCCGGCAGTGATGGCTGGTGCCTGGGTGTCTGGCGCTGTCAGGTCGACGGCGGCCGAGACGTTGCCGGTCGGGTCGCGTTGCTCGACGGTCAGGGCCTGGCCATTGGCTTGGGTGGGGTTCAGGGTGACCTGGAAGCTGCCGTCGCCGTTGACCACGGCGGTGCCCAGCACAGTGCCGTTCGGGCCGCGCACGGTGACCGTGGCGCCCGGTTCGCCAGTGCCGGAGACGCTGGTGCCGGTACCGTTGATGCTTGGATTGCTCACGCTCTGCGGTGGCGTGCTGTCGGGGGCGGTGAAGCTGACCGGCCCGGCGCTGTTGCCCAGCGAGTCGGTGGCTTCGACGCTCAGTGCTTCACCGTTGCGCTGGGGCACGTTGAGGGTGACGTCGAAGTGCCCGTCGGCGGCAACGATGGCCGTACCCAGCACGCTGCCGTCGGCGGCGCGCACGGTGACGATCGAGCCTGCCTGGCCGGAGCCGGTGAGGTGCAGGCCGGTGGCGTCGACGGCCAGTGCCGAAGGTTGTAGCGGGCCATCCAGGTCGGGCGCGGTGAGGGGGGCGGTGGAGCTGTTGCCGGCGGCATCGCGCAGCACCACGTCGAGCGCCTGGCCGTTGACCTGGGCGGGCGACAGCGTGACGGTGAAGTAACCGTTGGCGCCGACCGTGGCGGTGCCCAGCAGCGTGCCTTGGGCATTGGTGACCTGCACGGTGGCGCCGACCTCACCGCGGCCACTGAGGGTGATGCCGTCCGCCGTGAGGCTCAGGTCGCTGGCCGCGCTCGGCGGGGTGATGTCCGGGGCGTTGATCTGGCTCGGCAACGAACTGTTGCCGTCGGCGTCGATGGCCACCACGTCGAGCAGTTCGCCATTGGCCTGGGCCGGGGCGAGGGCAATGGTGAAGGTGCCATCGTTACCCACCTGCACGCTGCCGATGAGTGTGCCGTTGGCATCGCGTACCTCCACCAGGCTGCCCACCGGGGCGGTGCCGCTGATGGACGAACCGTCGGCGGCCAGCACCAGCCCGGCAGGGCTTTCTGGCACGGCAACGGCGGGGACGATGACGGTAAGCGCGACCGAGGGGTTGCCGGCAGGGTCGGTCTGCACCAGGGTGATGGACTCTCCGGCGCTGACCGGGCCGTTCAGATCGACCAGGAAGGTGCCGTTGGCTGTCACCACGCCAGTACCAATGACCGTGCCATTGGCGTCACGTACTTCTACCGTGGCACCTGGCTCGCCTCGGCCGGCCACCACCAGGCTACCGGCGCCAATGATGACGTTGCTGATGATCGACGGTGGTGTGGTGTCCGGCACGGTGTAATCCAGCAGTGCCGAACGGTTGCCGGCGGCATCGAACACGCTGATGGCCAGGTGTTCGCCGTCAGTCTGGGCCGCGACGAGGGTGAAGCTGAAGCGGCCATCCGGCCCGACGATGCCGCTGCCGATCAGGGTGCCGTTGGCATCGCGCACTTCCACCCGGGTACCCGCTTCGGCGCTGCCGCTCAGGGTCACGCCATCGACCAGGCTGAGCCCGGTGGGCTGAGCTGGCGGCACCAGGTCCGGTGCGGTCAGCGGGCTTGGCGTCGAGACGTTGCCGGCGGCATCGGTGAGGGTGACCTGCAACGATGAGCCATCGACCACCGGCGAAGTCAGTTGCAAGGTGAAGCTGCCATCGGCTTGAACGGTACCGGTGCCGATCAGCTGACCTTGGTCGTTCAGCACCTTGACGGTGGCACCGACTTCGCCACGGCCCGAGACAGTGCGCCCGTCGGCGCTGACGGCCAGGTTGGTCGGGGCGTTCGGGGGCGTGGTATCGGGTGGGTTCACGACGCTGTCGTGTGGTGCGGTGATGGCGGTGGCGGGAGAGGCGTTGCCGGCCGCGTCGGTGGCAGTCACTTGCAAGGCTTGGCCGTCTGTCTGCGGCGGTTGCAAGGTAACGCTGAACTGGCCGTCGGCACCGGCCACCGCGCTTCCCAATACAGCGCCGTTGGCACCCAGTACCTGCACGGTCGAGCCTGGTTCGGCGCGGCCGGTCAGGGTATTGCCTGGTGCGTTGATCACCAGCTCCGTCGGTGCCGTGGGCGCGGTGAAGTCGGGTGCGGTGACGGCACCGGGCTGCGAGGTGTTGCCGGCAGCATCGGTCAGCGAGACGCCGAGGTTTTCGCCGTTGCCCTGCGGGCTGTTCAGGGCGACATCGAAGCTGCCATCGGCATTCACCGTGCCGCTGCCAATCAGGTTGCCGGCGGCATCGAACACCTTCACCGTGGCACCCGCTTCACCGCGCCCGCTCAGGCGCAGGCCATCAGGCGAGACCAGCAGGTCGATGGGCGTGGCCGGTGCAGTGGTGTCGCCCGGCGCGCTGCCGCCACCGCCACCGCCGCCGCCACCACCACCGTTGTTTGCCGCGGCAGCCACGCCGCCGACACCGAGCAGGCTCAGGCCGGCAATAGCAAAGGTCGAGGTTTCGTTACCGGCGGTGCCGATGCCGGCCACCAGTTCGTCGAGCGAATTCACTTCGTCGAAGGTAAAGCCCGTGAACGCCGTCGCGTCATAGTTGGCGTGCCAGAGGGTGCCGTCTTCGCCGACGAACACCATGTCACTGCCCACACCTGCCTGGTCCACGGCAAAGAAATTGCCGACGGTGACCTTTTCTCCGTTCTTGAGCGTGACGATCAGGTCCTGACCGCGCCGGGTGACGGTCGCCACCTGGTCGGGCGCGACCGGCATCTGCACGACGCCTGGGCTGTTGAGGGTGATGTTGCCCCAGGCATTCTGGGTGGCGACGGCAGATTGCTTGTCGGCGACGACGATGTTGTCCATGAGTGCTCCCTGCTGGATTTCGGTACACAGGACCGTCTTCGCGATCCTTGGCTGGCACAACCTGCCCGACGAACTGAACGTGTTGTGCACAGCTTGGCCGAGTAGTGGCCGCGTAACCGGAGATTAGGGAGATATAGCAGCCCAGCGGATTGCCACCAGATGGCTTTACGGATAGTCCTTTAGTGAGTTGCTGGTTCAGCGAAGCCCCAGGCGACGAGCCAGGCGGCTCAGGTTTGCACGGTCCAGCCCTAGCTCGCGGGCCGCCGCGGCCCAGTTGTCCTCATGACGTTGCAGGCAGGCATCGATCATCTGTCGCTGGTAGTCATCGGTAGCTTCGCGCAGACCACCGGCAGGTATCGCAAGGGGCGCGGGCGGGGCCGGGGAAAGGGGGGCAGTCGCAGTTGGCTGAGTGGGTCGCAGGTCGAGGTCGCTAGCTTCCAAGGTGAGGATACGTGGGCGTTGCGGGTGTTGCCCCATGGCCTTGAGGGCCGAGCGACCGATCAAGTGTTCAAGCTCGCGCACGTTGCCCGGCCAGTCATACGCCAGCAGTGCCGCTTGCGCCTCACTGCTCAGCCGAAGGCTGTTCAAGCCCAGGCGTGACCGGTTCTGTTCGAGGAAATAGCCGGCAAGAAGCAGCACATCTCGCCCTCGTTCGCGTAACGGTGGCACCTGTAGCGGGTACACGCTGAGGCGGTGGTAGAAGTCGGCGCGGTAGTTGCCCGTGCGCACCTCGGCGGCCAGGTCGCGGTTGGTGGCGGCGATCAGGCGCACATCGACGCGGTGTTCGCGGTCCGAGCCCAGGCGTTGCAGTTGGCCGCTCTGCAGCACGCGCAGCAGCTTGGCTTGCACGGTCAGTGGCAATTCGCCGACTTCATCAAGAAACAGCGTGCCACCGTTGGCCAGTTCGAACTTGCCACGCCGCTCGCCGTGGGCACCGGTGAACGCGCCGCGCACATGGCCGAACAGTTCGCTTTCCACCAGGGTATCGGGGAGGGCTGCGCAGTTGAGGCTGACCAGGGGTTGGTCGGCGCGGTTGCTGGCCTGGTGCAGGGCCATGGCCACCAGTTCCTTGCCCACGCCGGTTTCGCCGGTAATCAGCACGGTCAGCTCGCTGCCACCGACCAGGCGGATTTCTTCCAGCAGGCGCTTGTGCGCCGGGCTTTGGCCGATCAGCTCCTTGTCCTGGCCGCTGGCCTGGCGGTAGAGCTCGGCGCGGTGGTGCTCGTCCTCGGCGCGCAGGGCCAGGTGCTCGATGCGTTCGGCCACGGTCACGGTGGCAGCGGCCAGGCTGGCGAAGGCTTGCAGGGCGTCCAGCTCCAGGCTCTGGAACTGGCCGGGGGTGAGGGCGTCGAGGGTAACCAGGCCCCACGGGCGCTCGTCAACCATCAGCGGGCAGCCCATGCAGTCGTGCACTTCAAGGTCGGCGTCAGGGGCGTTGACCAGGCCATCGTAAGGGTCGGGCAGCTCGGAGTCGCTGGCAAAGCGAGTCGGCTCCGGGCGGCTGAGCAGGATCTGGAAGCGCGGGTGTTCACTGACCTTGAAGCGACGGCCCAGGGTATCTGGCGAAAGCCCATCGACGGCCAGCGGCACCAGCCATTCACCCTCCAGGCGCAGCAGTGCGGCGGCATCGCAGGGCAGCAGCCCACGCATGGCCTGCAGCAGGCGGCGGTAGCGCTCCTGATCGGGCAAGTCGCGGGACAGGTCACTGACCAGGGGGAGCAAGGTGGTGAGCAACGGCTTTGTAGTCATATGGACTCCTATTGGTCGATTTGACTATACGCCGGAGTAGGTCGTTTTGACATGATAGGCGTCAATGCCCTGATTTCATTGGCGAAAAAAGTTGGCACGATTGCTGTAATAGCAAGGGCAACCATTTGAAGCCTCAGGCTCAGGAGTTGTCGCAAATGCTCAATGCCGAACAACGTGCAATCATCAAAGCCACTGTCCCGCTGCTGGAAACCGGTGGTGAAGCGCTGACCACCCACTTCTACAAGATGATGCTCAGCGAGTACCCAGAGGTACGCCCGCTGTTCAACCAGGCCCACCAGGCCAGTGGCGACCAGCCGCGCGCGCTGGCCAATGGCGTGCTGATGTATGCCCGTCACATCGACCAGCTGGAGCAGCTCGGTGGCCTGGTCGGCCAGATCATCAACAAACACGTTGCCCTGCAGATTCTGCCGGAGCACTACCCGATCGTCGGCAGCTGCCTGCTGCGCGCCATCGAAGAAGTGCTGGGCAAGGAAATCGCCACCCCTGAGGTGATCGCTGCCTGGGCCGCTGCCTATGGCCAGCTGGCCGACATCCTGATCGGCGCCGAAGAAGGCCTCTACAAACAGAAGGAAGAAGCCGCTGGCGGCTGGCGCGGTGCCCGCGAATTCCGCGTGGTTCGTCGCGAGCAGGAAAGCACTGAAATCACCTCGTTCTATTTCGCCCCGGTGGATGGCCTGCCGGTACTCAAGGCCGAGCCTGGCCAGTATATCGGCCTGCAGCTGTTCATCGACGGTGCCGAGCAGCGCCGCAACTACTCGCTGTCGGCCCTGTGCGACGGCCAGGAATACCGCATCAGTGTCAAGCGCGAGGAGGGCGGCAAGGTCTCCAATTACCTGCATGACCAGTTGCTGGTGGGCGATACGCTGCAGCTGTTCCCGCCGGCGGGTGACTTTACCCTGGCGGCCAGCGACAAGCCGCTGGTGCTGATCAGCGGTGGTGTGGGCATCACCCCGACCCTGGCCATGCTGGAGGCGGCACTGCAGACTCCGCGTGAAGTGCATTTCATCCACTGTGCGCGCAACGGGGCCGTACATGTCTTCCGCGACTGGGTCGACGGCCTGGCCGAGCGTCATCCGCAGCTCAAGCGCTTCTACTGCTACGCCGAGGCGGAAGGTGGCGCGGCCGCCGATGCCGTGGGCTTGCTGAGCGAAGACCTGCTGGCCGAGTGGCTGCCGCACGGGCGTGACGTGGATGCCTACTTCCTTGGGCCCAAGGGCTTCATGGCGGCGGTCAAGCGCCAGCTCAAGGGCCTGGGTGTGCCGGAACAGCAGAGCCGCTATGAGTTCTTCGGGCCGGCGGCTGCCCTGGAGTGATGTATTGACCGTGCCGGCCTCTTCGCGGGCTTGCCCGCGAAAGGGCCGATCAAGACTTCCTGCCTATATATAAGGAAAGATGAAAGGTGCCTCGGGCACCTTTCACCTTTAATCCTCCTTTAATCACTGTATCCTTCACTCCCGGGTGTCGAGGGGCATGCCCCTGCGCGGCACCCGGGCAGCCGCTTTTTTACCGGCCGACGTTGAACCGACGTCGCTGCAGCCGGTCACAGCATCTCCGGATAGCCCTGCGCAGTGCTGTCTCGCCGCTTCCTCGACACGCTAAGGGGCCATGCCTGCGTGTAGAATTGCACTCAGGCGGGCGGACCACGCTGCCACCTATCCATCGAAGGAATCGGCAATGAACGAACAAACATCGCGCCTGAACCGCGAACGGCGCTTTCTGGTGCTGCTGGGGGTGATCTGCCTCGCCCTGATTGGCGGTGCGCTGTACATGCAGGTGGTACTGGGTGAGGCACCTTGCCCGCTGTGCATCCTGCAACGCTATGCATTGCTCTTTATCGCCATCTTCGCGTTCATTGCCGCCGCCATGCCCGGGCGCCGCAGCCTGACCCTGTTCGAGGGCCTGGTGGTGGTGAGTGCCATTGGCGGAATCATTGCGGCTGGCAACCATGTGTATATACTCGCCAACCCCATGGTCAGTTGCGGCATCGATACCCTGCAACCGATCGTCGATGACCTGCCCTTGGCCAAGCTCTGGCCGCTGGCGTTCCAGGTCGACGGCTTCTGCAGCACGCCATACCCGCCGATCCTCGGTTTGTCGCTGGCGCAGTGGGCACTGGTGGCGTTCGTCCTGACCGCCATCCTGGTACCGTTCGGCATCTACCGCAACCGGCGCCAGTCTTAGACATAAGTCCCGATTTCGGTGTGGTCTTTTACACCGGATGAGAAGAGCAAAAAGTCCTCTCCCGCTTGATCCAGATCAACCTCGAAGCCTTGCGTAATGCGGGTTTGAGGGCTAGCAAGCGGGGTGCGACAAACTGTCGCGAAGTTGATTTGTAGAGCGGTATTGTTACGGATCCTGTAAAAGACTGTTGCTCAATAAGTCATAGTCAAGGGTTGGCGACCTATCTACAATCGCCCCCAATTTCCGTTCGGCACTGCTTGCGAGTCGCAGGATTGAAGGAAGCCCCAGCGCTCCTTTTTGCTGACTTCGTCAAGTTTCGCCCAACGGCGATACCGGGCGGACCCCCCTCCGCGTTTTCCCGCACCAAATGGACTTGGTCTGAAGTACAGGCCTGTTGCCTACGAAACCATAAGCACCGCTAACACGCTTTGCGCCAAGGTCCTGCAGTCGGGCCCGGGCAGGAGCGAGTACGGGCGCGAAATGCCGCACTTGGCAGGACGAAGTGTTGGCTACCAAAACACAAATTGCATTGAAGCAAGCTGATCTAGAGGTCGTGAGATGAGTAAAAAGCGTTACCCCAGACTGTTTGGCATATTGCCCTTTTTAGGCATGCTTTTACTCAGTGGGTGCAACTGGACCCTGCTCGACCCGAAAGGTCAGGTCGGCATTGAGCAAAAGAACCTGATCCTGATCGCTACCGGCCTGATGCTGCTGGTGGTGATTCCGGTCATCATCATGACCGTGGCATTCGCCTGGAAGTACCGTGCTTCCAACAAGGCCGCCACCTACACCCCCGACTGGTCGCACTCGACCAAGATCGAAGCCGCGGTGTGGATCATCCCGATCATCATCATCATCGCCCTGGGTTACGTCACCTACAAGTCGACCCACAAGCTGGACCCATACCGTCCGCTGGATTCGGACGTGAAGCCGATTCAGATCGACGTGGTCGCGCTGGACTGGAAATGGCTGTTCATCTACCCGGAACAGGGCATTGCCACGGTCAACAAGATCAACTTCCCGGCTAACGTCCCGGTCAACTTCCGCGTCACCTCCGACGCCGTGATGAACTCGTTCTTCATCCCGGGCCTGGGTGGCCAGATCTACGCCATGGCCGGCATGACCACCAAGCTGCACCTGATCGCCAACGAAAACGGCGAATTCGACGGTATCAGTGCCAACTACAGCGGCGCTGGCTTTACCGGCATGAAATTCAAGGCCACTGCAACCTCTCAGGAAGACTTCGACAAGTGGGTCGCCGAGGTCAAGCAGTCGCCACTGAAACTGGGCAAGGCCGAGTACGAAGCTCTGGCCAAGCCTAGCGAATACAACCCAGTCGCGCTGTACAGCGAGGCACCAGCAGAGCTGTTCCAGACCATCGTCGACAAGTACGAAGGCATGAACCGCGGCAAGCCGGTCCACGAAGAAGCAGGCAGCAAAGATCTGGCCACAACCAAGGGTGTGGAATCGAGTATGCAACCAGCTGCCGGTGCAGAGGAGTAAGAGATGTTCGGTAAATTAACCCTGGAGGCGATACCCTTCCACGAGCCGATAGTCATGGTGACGCTTGCCATGATCGCGCTCGGGGGTATTGCTGTCGTTGGTGCTATCACCTATTTCCGCAAGTGGACCTACTTGTGGACCGAGTGGTTGACCACCGTCGACCACAAGAAAATCGGGGTGATGTACATCGTCGTCGCGATGGTCATGCTGCTGCGCGGCTTTGCCGACGCCATCATGATGCGTACCCAGCTGGCTGCCGCTACCGGTGGCTCCGAAGGCTACCTGCCGCCTGAACACTATGACCAGATCTTCACCGCTCACGGTGTGATCATGATCATCTTCATGGCGATGCCGTTCTTCACCGGCCTGATGAACCTCGCGGTTCCTCTGCAGATCGGTGCACGTGACGTTGCCTTCCCGTTCCTGAACTCGCTGAGCTTCTACCTGCTGCTGGCAGGCGTGCTGCTGGTCAACATCTCGCTGGGCGTTGGTGAATTCGCCAAGACCGGCTGGGTTGCCTATCCGCCGCTCGCGGGCATTCAGTACAGCCCTGGGGTGGGTGTTGACTACTACATCTGGGCGCTACAGCTCTCAGGCTTGGGTACGACACTGACCGGCGTGAACTTCCTCGTCACCGTGATGAAGATGCGCGCACCTGGCATGAAGCTGATGGACATGCCGATCTTCACCTGGACCTGCACCTGGGCCAACGTGCTGATCGTGGCTTCGTTCCCGATCCTGACCGCTGCACTCGCTCTGCTGACTGTTGACCGTTATCTGGACTTCCACATTTTCACCAACGAGCTTGGTGGGAACCCGATGATGTACGTCAACCTGTTCTGGGCGTGGGGTCACCCTGAGGTTTACATCCTGATCCTGCCGGCCTTCGGCGTGTTCTCGGAAGTGACTTCGACCTTCTCCGGCAAGCGTCTGTTCGGCCACCACTCGATGATCTACGCATCGGGCGCCATCGCCGTTCTGGGCTTCGCTGTATGGCTGCACCACTTCTTCACCATGGGTGCCGGCGCCAGCGTCAACACCTTCTTCGGCCTGGCGACGATGCTGATCTCCATTCCGACCGGTGTGAAGCTGTTCAACTGGCTGTTCACCATGTACCAGGGCCGTGTGCGCTTCACCGCACCGATGCTGTGGACCCTGGGCTTCATGATCACCTTCTCGATCGGTGGCATGACTGGCGTTCTGCTGGCTGTTCCAGGTGCTGACTTCGTGCTGCACAACAGCCTGTTCGTAATCGCTCACTTCCACAACGTGATCATCGGTGGTGCGGTATTCGGCTACATCGCCGGCTTCGCCTACTGGTGGCCAAAAGCGTTCGGCTTCAAGCTGAACGAGAAGTGGGGCAAAGCTGCCTTCTGGTTCTGGATCTCCGGTTTCTACGTAGCGTTCATGCCGCTGTACGCCCTGGGCTTCATGGGCATGACCCGTCGTCTGAACCACTCCGACAACCCACTGTGGGAACCCTACCTGTACGTAGCCGTAGTCGGCGCCGTGCTGATCCTGTTCGGTATCGCCTGCCAGCTGATCCAGATCGTCGTTTCGATCCGCGATCGCGAGCAGAACCTGGACGTGACCGGCGACCCATGGGGCGGCCGTACCCTGGAATGGTCGACCTCGTCGCCACCTCCGTTCTACAACTTCGCCCACATGCCAGAAAAAGTTGGCCTGGACTGCTGGAACGAAGCCAAGGAAGCCGGTGTTGCCTACAAGGTGCCGGGCAAGTACGAAGCGATCCACATGCCGAACAACACCGCTACCGGTCTGTTCATGGGTATGTTCCTGACTGTCTTCGGCTTCGCTTTCATCTGGCACATCTGGTGGCTGGTTGGCGCGAGCCTGCTGGCAACCATCGCAGTCTTCGTTCGCCACGCTGCGCGTGACGACCAGGGCTACATGGTTCCGGCCGAAGAAGTGGCGCGCATCGAAGGCGAGCGTCTCAAAGCGCTGGCCAAAGCAGGTGCTCTGCCTGCCGGCGCACGTGTCGAATCGTTTGAACGGGTGTAATCAATGTCCAGTCAAGTAATCCACGGTGGCGCGCATGGTCATGACCATGCTCACGATGACCACCACCACGACTCGGGCCAGATGACCGTCCTCGGTTTCTGGCTGTACCTGATGACCGACTGCATCCTGTTTGCGTCGCTCTTCGCTACCTACGCGGTGCTGTCCGGCAGTTTTGCCGGCGGCCCGTCGGGTCACGACATCTTCCAGCTCGACTTCGTAGCTGTTGAAACGCTGTTCCTGCTGCTGTCCTCGATCACCTTCGGCTTCGCCATGCTGAAGATGTTCGACGGCAAGAAAGCGGGCGTACTGGGCTGGTTGGCTGTGACCTTCCTGTTCGGTGCCGGCTTCATCGCGATGGAAATCTATGAATTCCATCACCTGATCGGCGAGGGCTTCGGCCCAACCCGCAGTGGCTTCCTGTCGGGCTTCTTCGCCCTGGTAGGTACCCACGGTCTGCACGTGACCGCCGGCCTGATCTGGATGGCAATCATGATGTACCAGATCAACAAGCACGGCATCACGCCGACCGCCAAGACCCGCATGAGCTGCCTGAGCCTGTTCTGGCACTTCCTGGACGTGGTCTGGATCTGCGTATTCACCGTCGTCTACCTGCTGGGGGTTCTGTAATGGCTAACGCACACGACACTCATCACGAAGGTAACCACGGCAGCGTCAAGTCGTACATGATCGGCTTCATCCTGTCGATCATCCTGACCGCGATCCCGTTTGGGCTGGCCATGTCGCCAAGCCTGCCGAAGAACCTGACCGTTCTGATCATCGTGGCCATGGCCGTGATTCAGGTAGTGGTACACCTCGTGTACTTCCTGCACATGGACCGCTCGAAAGAGCAGCGTTCCAATGTGTCGACGTTCCTGTTCACCGCGCTGGTAATCGCTCTGCTGGTCGGCCTGTCGCTGTGGATCATGTTCAGCATCCACTTCGAAATGATGGCCAAGTGAGGTAAGACTGCATGTCCGTTAAGCACTTTATCCAAATCACCAAACCGGGGATCATTTTCGGTAACGTGCTTTCCGTGGCAGGCGGTTTCTTCCTTGCCTCGAAGGGCCATGTGGACTTCGCCCTGTTCCTGGCGGTGGTGATCGGTACTTCGCTGGTGGTGGCGTCCGGATGCGTGTTCAACAACTGCATCGACCGTGACATCGACCACAAGATGGAACGCACCAAGAACCGCGTCATGGTGCAGGGCGGCATGTCGCTGACCCTCGCGCTGGTCTACGCCACCCTCCTCGGGGTGGCGGGCTTCAGCCTGCTGTATGTGCAGGCCAACCCGTTGTCGGCGTTCTGCGCGCTGATCGGTTTCATCGTCTACGTCGGTTTCTACAGCCTCTGGCTGAAGCGCAAATCGGTGCACGGCACCTTGGTCGGCAGCCTGTCTGGTGCCATGCCTCCGGTGATCGGCTACTGCGCCGTGAGCAACAGCTTCGACCTGGCTGCTGTGACCCTGCTGGTGATGTTCAGCCTGTGGCAGATGCCGCACAGCTTTGCCATCGCGATCTTCCGCTTCAAGGATTACAGCGCTGCCAACATTCCGGTGCTGCCGGTGGCACGTGGTGTTCTCGCAGCGAAGAAGCAGATCGTGCTGTACGTGCTGGCGTTCCTGCTCGCCACCTTGATGCTCACCCTCGGCGGTTACGCCGGCCTCGGCTACCTGGCCGTGGCAGCTGCCATGGGCCTGTACTGGCTGTACATGGCCTGGGGTGGCTACAAGGCCGAGGACGACAGCAAGTGGGCGCGCAAGGTGTTCGGCTTCTCCATCCTCACCGTCACTGCCCTGAGCGTGATGATGGGTGTGGACAGCCAGACCGCTGCGGACGTGCTGATGACCTACGCGCGCTGATCGAGGCGAGTGCTTCACTGAAAACCCGGCCACTGTGCCGGGTTTTTTCATGCCTGTTTTTCCTGTTCTGGCGTGGAAACATAAATCTTTCATTTTCAAAAAATACATCTGAAAAGTTCTAACAAAACAGGAAATTGTCCTTTACAGGCATCCTGTTTCGGCACTATCTTCTGAATCAGGCCGCCGCAGCGGCCAGCGTCGCTCGGACGGTTCCGGGCGCTTACGTCTGCAGAGGAAACCATGGCCAATCCAGGTTCGCCGCGCCGCTTCGCGCGCATCGATCGTCTCCCCCCTTACGTCTTCAACATCACTGCCGAACTCAAGATGGCTGCCCGCCGCCGTGGCGAGGACATCATCGACCTGAGCATGGGCAACCCCGATGGCGCGACCCCGCCGCACATCGTCGAGAAGCTGGTGCAGGTCGCCCAGCGTGATGACACCCATGGTTATTCCACCTCACGCGGCATTCCACGCCTGCGCCGGGCCATCTCCAACTGGTACAAGGAACGCTACGAGGTCGACATCGACCCGGAAAGCGAAGCCATCGTCACCATCGGCTCGAAAGAAGGCCTGGCGCACCTGATGCTCGGCACCCTCGACCACGGCGACACCGTGCTGGTGCCCAACCCGAGTTACCCGATCCACATCTACGGCGCCGTGATCGCCGGTGCCCAGGTGCGCTCGGTGCCACTGGTGCCGGGGGTGGATTTCTTCAACGAGCTGGAACGGGCGATCCGCGAGTCGATCCCCAAGCCGAAGATGATGATCCTCGGCTTCCCGTCCAACCCCACCGCCCAGTGCGTGGAGCTGGATTTCTTCGAGCGCGTGGTGGCCCTGGCCAAGCAGTACGACGTGCTGGTGGTGCACGACCTGGCCTACGCCGACATCGTCTATGACGGCTGGAAGGCCCCGTCGATCATGCAGGTACCGGGCGCCAAGGACATTGCGGTGGAGTTCTTTACCCTGTCCAAGAGCTACAACATGGCCGGCTGGCGGATCGGCTTCATGGTCGGTAACCCCGAGCTGGTCAGCGCCCTGGCGCGGATCAAGAGCTACCACGACTACGGCACCTTCACCCCGCTGCAGGTGGCGGCCATTGCCGCGCTGGAAGGCGACCAGCAGTGCGTGCGTGACATCGCCGAGCAGTACCGCCAGCGCCGCAACCTGCTGGTCAAGGGCCTGCACGAGCTGGGCTGGATGGTCGAGAACCCCAAGGCGTCGATGTACGTGTGGGCGAAAATCCCGGAGCAGTATGCGCACCTGGGTTCGCTGGAGTTTTCCAAGAAGCTGCTGGCCGAGGCCAAGGTCTGCGTGTCGCCGGGCATCGGTTTTGGTGATTACGGCGACGACCATGTGCGCTTCGCCCTGATCGAGAATCAGGACCGCATTCGCCAGGCGATTCGCGGTATCCGCCAGATGTTCCGTGCCGACGGGTTGATCCAGAAGTAACGCGTCGCCCGGGCCCGCTTCGGCGGGCTTGGGCCCGTCGGATCAACGGCAAACTATTTTTGCGTTACCCCTCTTCTCAGCCGACCTGGCTTCGATTACAAATGGCGCGCGGGCCCAGCCCCGATAACAACAACCTTCCTTCCGTGCCCTCATGTCCGAATACAACCCTTGCCTTGACTGCGGCGCCTGCTGCGGGTACTTCCGTGTGTCCTTCTTCTGGGGCGAATGCCAGTCTGCCGGCGGCGTAGTGCCGGATGACCTGGTGGTACAGATCAACCCCACCCGCGTTGCCATGATCGGCACCGACGCCAAGCCTTGCCGCTGCGTGAGCCTGCAGGGCGAGATTGGTACCGAGGTGGCGTGCAGCATCTACGCCAACCGTTCCAGCCCGTGCCGCGAGTTCGAGGCGTCGTGGGTGGGTGGTGTGCATAACCCCAGCTGTGACGATGCGCGGGCGGCCTATGGGCTGCCACCACTGACCCCGCCGGGGGCCAACGAGCCGCATTGGCCGGATGATGGGGCTGAGGTGGCCTGAGCCATTTTCGCCTGCTTGTGGGCCCTTTGGTGGGTTCGCCGGTAGAGTTGCTGCGCTCTTGAGATCGAGCGCCGCCCGCGCGGCGCTCGGTTTCCGCCCCACCGCAAACCCCAAGACATACACCCGCAGCCCCCACATAACGTTAAACTGTCATCTCCCCAGCAATGGACAGGAGATCCGGCGTGACCCCACCCCGCAGTTTCCCGACTGACCTCTGCCTCGACAGCCCGCGCCTGCAGTTGCGCCCGATGCGCCACGCCGACGCTGCGCAGTGGCTGAAGATCATGGCCGACCCCGAGGTCATGCGTTACTGGCACCATGCCCCCTGGCAAGACCTGGCCGAAGCCGAAAGCGCCCTGGCCGCCGACCGCGAAGCCTACACCAATGGCGACCAGCTCAAGCTCGGCATGTACCGCCGAGACAACGGCGAACTGATCGGCATGGTCCAGCTGTTCAACATCGACGATGTCTCACGCCGCGGCGAGATTGGTTACTGCCTGGCCAGCGCCGTGCAGGGCAGGGGCTACATGGACGAAGCACTGACCTGCTTCATCGACTACATCGCCCACACCCTGCACATGCGCCGCCTGGAAGGCGAGATCGACCCGCGTAACCAGGGCTCGGCCCGTACCCTCGAACGCCAGGGCTTCGTCCTCGAGGGCACGTTGCGGGCGCGCTGGTGCGTGGCGGGCGAGCTGACCGACTCAGGTATCTACGGCCTGCTGCTGGAGCCGCCAGTCGCATGACCCTGGCCGCCCGTTTACCGGCCTTCTACCTGACCCTGAGCCTTGCCCTATACCTGCTCAGCCTGGCCTTCGACGGTGCCCTGATGAGCGCCGGCCGGCACATGCCAGCGCTGCAGATGTTCCTGTACGGCCCCTGGGGCATCCCCTTCGGCATGTTCCAGTGGTTCGCCAACCCGCTGCTGGCGGTCGCCATCCTTTGCCATCGACGCTTTCGCCGGCTGGCGTTGCTGCTCGGGCTGGGGGCGTTGTACTTGGCTTTCAGCTGCTTTGGCATCGAACGCCTGCCAGACAACATCAGCTATGAATTCACCAACCGCACCGGTTTCGGCGCAGGTTTCTACCTGTGGCTGGCGGCGATCACGGTATTTTGTCTGGGCCAGACCTGGCAGTGCTGGATTGCACGCAGCAGCGACGATGTGCCGGGCTGGAACTGGCTGGATGTCGCCCTGATTGCGGCGCTGGCCGTGGCCGCTTATGCGGCGACCCAGATGCCAGCGCTGCAATTCGAGCCAGGAAAGGTGTTGATGCCGCCTGAGCCAGTACAAACGCTATGAAGGGATTTGCGATGAACCCGCGATATCTGATGCTCCTGGCCTTTTTGGCGCCGCTGGCGCAGGCCGACGACAACTCCCCGGCCTACAACCAATGCATGGACAAAGCCTCCAGCACGCAGGCCATGAGCAGTTGCATCCAGGCCGAGACCCAACTCCAGGACCAGCGCCTGAACCGGGTCTACAAGCAACTGATGGCCAAGCTCGACTCCGCGCCGCAACAGAGCCTGCGCGATGTGCAGCGGCAGTGGATCGGCTATCGCGACGCCAATTGCAAGTTCCACGTGCAGGCCAGTGGCGGCACCCTGGCGCAGCTGGAAGGCGGCATGTGCATGCTGGACATGACCCGCGAGCGGGCGGCGGAGCTGGAGCGGGTGCTCAGCCCCGGGCAGTGACCTTGCCTGAGGCTAGCGCCCACAGGAGGGGCGCGCCGCGATCAACGTTGGGCGCGGGCCTTGAGATACTCGCGCACCGCCACTGCTTCCCCGGCAAACTCGATCCGCTCGGCCTTGGCTTCACGCTGGTAGGCGTACATCGGGTCGTAGTATTCCTTGAGCAGCCCTTCGATCCAGCCCCGGTGCAGGTCAACCGCGCCACTGCGCAGTTGCTCGTCCAACGCCTCGTTCAACATGGCTGACAAGCGCTGGAAGCGCTCCCCGCCAAGACGCTTGTGGATGTTGCTCATGCTTTGCGTCATCCGCGCGGCAAACTTCTGGCGGCCGTCTTCCTCGCCATGCACGTCGACGAACTCGGCGCACAGGTTGATCACGTAATCACGCAGGATGCGCTCGACGCGATTGTCGAAACTGTCTTCCAGCCACACCATCGGGTACTGCTGCATGCCCTGGTACAGCTCCAGCGGCACCGAGCAACTGCCGACGATGCGGCCTTCATCCTCCAGTACGAACTGTTCGATGCCACGGGCACGCTTCTTCAGCACGTCGACGGCGAGCTTGTTCTCGAAGTCGATCTGCGCCGGCTGGGCGGTGGCGCGCTTGCCGAAGCTGGAGCCACGATGGTTGGCATGGCCTTCGAGGTCGAGCACGTTGTTCAGCTGGTGCAGCACATCGGTCTTGCCGGTGCCGGTAAGGCCGCCGACCAGCACGAAATCGCATTGCTCGACGGCCTGCTGGGTGGTTTCCAGGAGGAAAGTACGCATGGCCTTGTAGCCGCCCTTGATGCGCGGGTAGTCGATGCCGGCCTCGTCACGCAGCCACTGCTGCACGATCAGCGAGCGCAGGCCGCCGCGGGCGCAGTACAGGTAACCATCCGGGTGGGCCTTGGCAAAGCTGGCCCAGGCATGCAGGCGCTCGCGCTTGGTCGCGCCGCTGACCAGCTGGTGGCCGAGGGTGATGGCGGCGGCCTGGCCCTGCTGCTTGTAGCAGGTGCCGACCTTCTGCCGCTCATGGTCAGTCATCAGCGGCAGGTTGACGGTGCCGGGGAAGGCACCCTTGGCGAATTCGACCGGCGCGCGCATGTCCATCATCGGCGCGTCGTCGAGGAACAGTTGGCGGAAGTCGGTGCAGTCGGGGCGCATCAGTTCACCTCGACCGCGTGGCTCTGTCGCTCGACCAGCTGGCCGATCGGCGCCAGGCTCAGGCCCAGTTCGCCTGCCACTGCCAGGAATTCGGCTTCGCCTTCAGGGGCCACGGCAACCAGCAGGCCGCCGCTGGTCTGCGGGTCGCACAGCAGGTGCTTCTGCTCGTCGGTCAAGGCGCCGAGCTTGTGCCCGTAGCTGTCGTAGTTGCGCAGTGTGCCGCCAGGGATGCAGCCTTCGGCCAGGTAGTGGTCGACGCTGGGCAGGCGCGGGACCGCAGCGTAGTCCAGCTTGGCAGTCAGGCCACTGCCTTCGGCCAGCTCCACCAGGTGGCCGAGCAGGCCGAAGCCGGTGACGTCGGTCATCGCCTTGACCCCGCCGAGCTTGCCGAAGCGGCTGCCCGGGGTGTTCAGCGTGCACATCCAGTCGCGCGCCAGGCCCTGGTCCTGCTCGCGCAGCTTGGCCTTTTTCTCGGCGGTGGTGAGGATGCCGATGCCCAGTGGCTTGGTCAGGTACAGGCGGCAGCCAGCGGTGGCGGTGTCGTTACGCTTGAGGTGGCGCTTGCTGACCACGCCGGTGACCGCCAGGCCGAAGATCGGCTCCGGCGCGTCGATGGAGTGGCCGCCGGCCAGCGGGATGCCGGCTTCGGCGCACACGGCGCGGCCGCCGCGGATCACTTCGCGGGCCACTTCCGGTGGCAGCACGTTGACCGGCCAGCCGAGGATGGCGATGGCCATCAGCGGGTCACCGCCCATGGCATAGATGTCGCTGATGGCATTGGTTGCGGCAATACGCCCGAAGTCGTACGGGTCGTCGACGATCGGCATGAAGAAGTCGGTGGTCGATACCACCCCGCGCTCGTCGTCCAGGGCATACACGGCGGCGTCGTCACGCGAGGCGTTGCCGACCCACAACTTCGGGTCCAGGGCCTGGGCGCCGCTTTCGGCGAGGATCACATCCAGCACCTTGGGGGAGATCTTGCAGCCACAGCCAGCACCGTGGCTGTACTGGGTCAGGCGAATCGGCTCGCTCATATGCACCTCAGGGGATCAATTTGTTGCGCGATTGTAGCAAAGCTGGCCTTTGCGCCTGCGCCTCTTATAATTCCCACGGTCGGCGCGTTGCCGGCACTTTCCCCGCTATTGAACCGGAGAACTCCCATGCTCAAACGCCCCCTGGCGCTCGCCGCCGGCCTCGTGCTGTCCTGCTGTGCCGTAGTCGCCCAGGCTGCCGATACCCTGCGGGTCAGTGCCATTCCCGACGAAGCGCCGACCGAACTGCTGCGCAAGTTCGAGCCACTGGGCAAGTACCTGTCCAAGCAGTTGGGCATGGAGGTGAAGTTCGTACCGGTGGCTGACTACCCGGCGGTGGTCGAGTCGCTGGCCAGCAACCGCCTGGACATGGCCTGGCTGGGGGGATTCACCTTCGTCCAGGTGCACCTGAAAGACCCGACTGCCACACCGCTGGTGCAGCGTGAGCAGGACGCCCAGTTCACCTCCAAGTTCATCACCGCCAACCCGGCCGTGAAGAGCCTGGCCGACCTCAAGGGCAAGTCGTTCGCCTTCGGTTCTATCTCGTCTACCTCAGGCAGCCTGATGCCGCGCTACTTCATGCTCAAGGAAGACAACATCAAGCCTGAGAGCTACTTCAGCCGTGTGGCCTATTCCGGTGCCCACGACGCGACCGTAGCCTGGGTGCAGGCTGGCAAGGTCGATGGCGGCGTGCTCAACGCCAGTGTCTGGCAAAAGCTGGTCGATGCCGGCAAGGTCGATACCAGCAAGGTCAAGGTGTTCGCCACCACGCCGGCCTACTACGACTATAACTGGACCGTGCGCGGCAACATGGACCCGGCGCTGAAAGAGAAGATCAAGAAGGCCTTCCTCGACCTTGACCCGGCCAACCCGGAGCACAAGGCGATCCTCGACCTGCAGGCGGCCAGCCGCTTCATCGAGACCAAGCCTGAGAACTATGCGGGCACCGAGCAAGCCGCACGTGAGGCCGGCCTGCTCAAGTGACTATTCATGTACACGGCGCCGGCCTGCGCCACGGCCAGGTCCGCGCGCTCGATTCGATCAGCCTGAGCATCGCCAAGGGTGAGCGGGTGGCGATCATCGGCCCTTCGGGGGCCGGCAAGTCCAGCCTGCTGCACCTGATGGCCACCGCCGTGCAGCCCAGCAGCGGGCACCTGGAACTGTTCGGTGAGCAGCCTTGGGCGCTGTCAGCGGCGGCGCGTCAGCGTCTGCGTGCACGGATTGGCCTGGTGCACCAGGCGCCGCCTTTGCCACCCCGCCAGCGCGTGGTGACAGCCGTACTGGCGGGGCGCCTGGGGCAGTGGGGCCTGCTGCGTGGCCTGCTCAACCTGGTGTATCCGACCGATGTGCCGGGGGCGCGTCAGGCCTTGGCCGAGCTGGGCCTGGCCGACAAGCTGTTCGTCCAGTGCGGGCAGTTGTCCGGCGGCCAGTTGCAGCGGGTCGGCATTGCCCGGGCGCTGTATCAACGGCCGGAAGTGCTGTTGACCGATGAGCCGGTGTCGGCAATGGACCCAGTGCTGGCCGATCACAGTTTGGCATTGCTCAATCGCCATGCCGTGGCCAATGGTGTGACCCTGGTGGCCAGCCTGCATGCAGTGGACCTGGCGCTGGCGCACTTTCCACGGGTGATCGGTATTCGTGAAGGGCAGGTGGCGTTCGACTGCCCGGCCGAGGCGGTGACCGAGCAATTGCTGGATGCGCTGTACGCCAATGAGCAACTGGGCTCGCCTGCGCAAGCCCAGGGGCCGACCCTGACTGTGCAGATTCCACGATGCTGAAGGCCGATGCCCGCGACCCGGCCACGTTGCCGCGTTTGTTGCTGACCTTGCTGGCGTTGGCCGTGCTGTGGCCTGGGCTGCAATTGAGTGAACTGAACCCTGGCGTTTTGCTGCAGGCGGAGAACCGGCAGCAGATTGCCAGTTTCACCAGCGCTTTCTGGCCGCCAGCGCACAGTGCCGAATTCCTCAAGTTGCTGTACGACGCCACCTTGCAGACCTTGGCCGTGGCGACTGCTGGCATGGCCCTGGCGCTGTTGCTGGCAGTCCCGACCAGCCTGCTGGCCAGCCGTGCGCTGTCACTGCGCGCCGCTTCCCGTGGTGGCCGGGCCGGGCCGTGGTCGCGCTTGTTGCGCCTGCCCGTGCGTGGCTTGCTGATTTTCCTGCGCAGCGTGCCGGAGATCGTCTGGGCGCTGTTGTTCGTGCGGGCCGTGGGCCTGGGGCCGACCGCCGGGGTACTGGCCATTGCCATCACCTACAGCGGCATGCTCGGCAAGGTCTATGCGGAAATCTTCGAATCGGTCGACCAGCGCCCGGCGCATGCCTTGTTGCAGGCTGGCAGCGGCCGGTTGACGGCATTCTTCTACGGCATCCTGCCCAGTGCTTCGGCGGAGGTGGTGTCCTACACCGTCTACCGCTGGGAATGCGCCGTGCGCGCCTCGGTGGTGATGGGCTTTGTCGGTGCTGGCGGGCTGGGGCAGCAGATCGACCTGTCGATGCGCATGTTCGCCGGGGGCGAGGTGGCGAGCATGCTGCTGGCGTTCTTTGGCCTGGTGCTGCTGGCCGATCTGCTTAGCCGCTTGCTGCGGGGGAGGCTGGCATGAACCGGGTGATCAACCTGCTGGTGATCGTTGCCATCTTCGCGGCGGTGGTGGCGTCGTTCGGTTATCTGGAGCTGGACCTGCATGCGTTGGTGGGTAATGGCGGGCTGGGGCAGATGGGCGAGTATGCCGGCCGTTTCCTGCATCCGGACTTGTCCGTCGAGCACTTGCAGGCTGTTGGGCGAGGGGCCATGGAGACCTTGGCGATGTCCGGGCTGGGCACCTTGCTGGCGATGCTCCTCGGCATGCTGTTGGCCTTGCCCGCAGCGGGGCGCTTCGGTTGGCCGCTGCAATCGCTGGCGCGGCTGTTGCTCAATGCCCTGCGGGCCATTCCGGAGTTGGTGTGGGCTGCCTTGACGGTACTGGCGGCGGGCCTGGGGCCCAATGCCGGTACTTTGGCTTTGGCGCTGCACACGTCTGGGGTGCTCGGGCGATTGTTCGCCGAGGCGCTGGAGAATGCGCCGGCAGAGCCTGCCGCGGCCATTCGCCTGCAGGGCGGTGGGCAGGTGGCAGCGTTCTGTTTCGGGACTTTGCCGAATCTGTGGCCGCAGTTGCTCGCTTACAGCCTGTACCGCTGGGAGAACAACATTCGCATGGCCAGTGTGCTGGGCTTTGTCGGGGCAGGGGGGCTGGGGCAGATGCTCTATACCACCCTGAGCCTGTTCCAGGAGGCCCAGGCCAGTACGGTGATCATGGCGATGCTGGTATTGGTGTTGCTGGTGGATGCCTTCAGTGATGTGCTGCGCCAGCGGTATGTCCGGGCCTGACAGATAGCCGGGGCTGCAAAGCAGCCCCTTTACGGCACCAGCTCTCCACACTGCGCTTCCCGCTGCATCGATTCCAGATTCCGTTCAATGGTCTCGCAGATGCTATCCATCTGAATCTGATGCTCACTAAAGCGAAACGGACTCTGCAGATCAGTCCCGATCCGTTCGATCGCCAGCAGCATGAACCCGACCACCGTCGATGCCAGCGGCGTGAACCAGCCCAGCGATTCCACCAGCCCCACCGGCACGATCAGGCAGAACAGGGTAATGAACAGCCGTGGAAAATACACGTAAGGGTAGGGCAGCGGCGTATTGGCAATACGCTCCATACCGCCCTGGGCGTTGGACAGGTCCACCAGCGTCGACTCCAGCCGCGCCAGGCGAATGCTGTCCAGCCGCCCGGCCTGGTATTCCCGTGCCAGCAATGCTGCCGAGCCACTGAGGATATCGTTGGCAAAGTTGTTCGAGCGGTTGCGCCGCTCGAACTCGCCCGGCGGGATGAACGCCATCAGCTCGTCCGGGCAGGCCTCGCCCTTCAGGTGCGCCGCCAGGCAGTTCACATAGGCGATATGCCGGCGCAACAATGTCGCCTTGACCGGGTTAAGTCCCTCTTCGGTGTCATCGATGAGCGTCAGCGTCTGCCGGGCGAAGCTACGCGAACCGTTCACCAGCGCCCCCCACAAGGTCCGCGCTTCCCACCAGCGGTTGTAGGCGCTGCTGTTGCGAAAGCTCACCAGCACCACCAGCGCCGAACCCAGCAAGGTCAGCGGGATCAGCGGCAGGGTGAACTTGCTGTTGAAGAACAGCATGAAGTCGATGGTGACCAGCACATCCCAGAGCAGCAGCCAGAACAGCGACCAGCCGATGTAGCCGAAGGTCTTGACGATCAGGCGGTATTTGCGGGCGATGACGTCTTTCACATGAGCTGCCTCGAAAAGCCGGGGATGCAGGATGGGACGTCGAGGGGCGGGTATGGTTCGGTGCTGTTTGTCCTGGCGGTGTTACTGGACGTGTTGTTTAAAAAGCGCGAAGCGGACTACACAGCTTTCGGAGGCCGCTGACTAGGGTGTCGAAAAAAGAACTGGCATTGTCGGTGCCTCTTTATTTCGCGCATTTATGCGGGGGCTCTGATGAAGCCGAATCTGATTCCTTTCGACATGGCAAACCTCCTGGATTGCGAAGAGGCAATCGAGGAATACCTGATGCAGGTGATGAGCGATGGCAACTCTGCCGAACTTGCCCGGGCGCGGCTTCACGTCGACAGAGCGCGGGCGCGCAATTCCGTGATCAACGCAGTTGCTGTTTCATCTGTACCAACGCCACCCGCTTGCCATCCTGAGCCTGCCGCTCCTCAATGCCAAACGGTACGAAGCCAAGCTGTGGATAAAGCAGCAATCCCGCGGTGTTGTGGTTGAAGCACGACACCCAGACCTCCCGCGCCGCGAACTGCTCGCGGGCCAGTTCGATCATGCTCTGTACCAGGTAACGTGCCACGCCCTGGCCGCGAGCGGCGGGGGCGACCACCACGTTGCCGAGGGCGCAGATACCGCCGTGCTCGGCCTTGTAGAAGTTGGCAAAACCGAGCACCAGGCCGTCGCCTTCGACCACGCTCGAGCCGCTGCGCTGGGCGATAGCGTCGCTCAGTTGCGCGGGGGTGAGCGGGTAGGTGGCCTTGGGGAACATGTAGAACAGCTCGTCCGGGCCTTGCGGGAAGCAGCAGATGGCCGGGATGTCACTGGGTTGGACGGGGCGGTGGGCAAAGTGCATGGCAGGTCCTTTTGCGTGAATGTGCTGGCCAAATCGTCAGGCCGACCGCAACCGTATCATGTTGGCCCACAACGGTGGATCAAGGCTTGCTGGCAACCACATAGCCTTTCACCGGAGCCGGCGCGCCGTTCGGTTTGCCCTTGTGCGCCAGGTACTGGAAGCGCCGCCATTCCTTGTCGATCTCGCTGTACGACATGAACACACTGACGCGTGCCTTGCCGGCCAGGTCCGGGCGGTTGCGGGCATCGATCCCGTCCTTGGCGATGAAGGCGACGTTCATCCCGACCACCTTGCCGTCAGCGGCGAACACCGGGCCACCGGACATGCCCTTGACCAGCGGGCCGTCATGCACCGAGTAGAAGACGCTGCCCGGTGTGCCTTCCAGGCGCACCAGCGAGTCGAGCGTATGGCCCTTGCCTTGCACCGGCATCATCAAGCTGTTGAAGCCGACCGCCGTCACCGACTCGCCCGGGACGAACTGGCGCCACTGCGGCACCTTGCTGGCCTTGTGCCTGAAGAACACCACATCACCCAGCCCCTCATGCACCACGTTGCGCAGGAACGGGGTGTGCTTGGCAGTGACGGCGTAGTCTTCATTCCACTGAATGGCGCTGGCCATCAGCAGCATCGGCAGGGGGGCACCGGAGGTGACGACAAAAGCCTGGTCGTAGACGGGGTCTGAAACGTATGCGGTTGGCATTCCATTGCACCCACTCAGCAGCATCATTGCTGCCAGACAGGGCGCGGTTTTGTTCATGGGTCACGCAGTCATCATGGGTAAGGGGGGCGCAACTATGGCTAAGTGATATTACGGCATCAATACTTTCGACATATAACCGACGAATGACAGCTTATGGCCAGCACTGCCGTGGCGGCCAATAGAATCCCTGGATACCTGGAAGGCGCGTGGACATTGGGGTGGCGTCAATAGCTCGGTGCTTTTTGGCTTGTCACGACGAATGAGCTGGGTTGAGCTCGAATGAGCTGCATTGAGCTGCATTGAGCTGCATTGAGCTGCATTGAGCTGCATTGAGCTATATTGAGCTATATTGAGCTGCATTGAGCTATATCCGGAGATGTCATGACGTTGCCAAACAAGATCCTGATCGCTTTGCAAGGCAATCAAGCACTCAGTTCTCGCGAACTGGCCGAGCGCCTGGATGCGAGCTGGTCAACTGTCAAACGCCACCTGGAGGTATTGCTGGAGGCGGGCAAGGTTGAGCGTGAAAAAGAAGGGCGTACAACGCGATATCGACTGAAGTTTGCTGCTCCTCTTGCCAGCGAAAGTGAGCAAGCACCGAATATCACCGCCGAATTGCCTTGGTCGTCGGAAAGCCGCGCACTTCGTGCATCGCTGCTTCGGCCATTGGCAGCGCGCGACGTGGTGACGTATCAGCGTGATCTGGTGGACAGCTATCAACCGAATCAGACCACGTGGCTGCCCCAGAATCTGGCCGCCGCACTAGAGCTTGAGGGCCGAATGAGAGGGCAGCAGCCAGCGGGCACTTATGCGCGCAAGGTGCTGGAGCCTTTGCTGATTGATCTGTCCTGGTCTTCATCGCGCCTGGAAGGCAACCGCTACACACTGCTCGACACCGAAAGGCTTTTCGAAAGTGGTGTGACAGGTGGCGATCTGGATGCGGTCATGCTGCTCAACCACAAGGCTGCCATCGAGTTCATGGTTGATGCGGTGCCTGAGTACGGGCTCAATCCGGCGGTTATCAGCAACCTGCATGCCCTGCTGATGCAGGATCTGCTGGCAGATGGCGCTGCCTTGGGCAGTATTCGCCAGACCGTAGTGAACATCAGTGGTACCACCTGTTTCCCGACCCAGGTGCCCTCCCTGCTGGAGGAGATGTTCGAGCAGATATTGGACAAGGCGAGGCAAATCAAGAACCCGATAGAAGCCGCGTTCTTCCTGTGGATAAATCTGGCCTACCTGCAACCGTTCGAGGATGGCAACAAACGCACAAGCCGGTTGGCAGCGAACATTCCGTTGATGCTCTATAACTGCTCGCCGTTGTCATTCCTGGATGTGAATCCAGAAGATTATGCGCTGGCAATGATGGGGGTCTACGAGCAGCGGAATATGTCCATGGCCGCAGATCTGTTTGTCTGGGTATATCGCCGTTCGATCAGCAAGTATGGCGTGATGCTCGAAGCCATGGGGGTGCCGGACCCTGTTCGCCTGCGCTATCGAGAGCTGTTGAACGAAGCAATCAATGCCGTCGTGCGCGAGGGCTTGACTGCGGATCAGGTGGTGGCTGGGCTGGAACTGTCTGAAGAAGAGAAAGTGCAGTTTGCGCCACTGCTACGCGGCGAACTGGATATTCTGGCGTTGCACAACTGCGCCCGTTACAGGTTGGGCATGAAGCAGGTGAAGGCATGGATTGATGCCGGTCGTCCCTGCTGAGGCCGAGCAAGCCGTGAGCTGCCACGTGGCCCTGTCAGGGGAAAACGCCAGGCACAAAAAAACCGACCATAAGGTCGGTTTCTTCTGGATCTTGGTGCCCCGAGGGAGACTCGAACTCCCACTCCTTTCGAAAACGGATTTTGAATCCGCCGCGTCTACCAATTCCGCCATCAGGGCTTGTGGCGCGCAGTATAGAGAGCTGCCCTTGGTCGGTCAATCGGCTTTCATGGTCAATTTTCACGCATTGGGCTAAACTTCCCGGCCCTGTCGAACCCGAACATCATCATGCGCGTCGCCGATTTTTCCTTCGAACTCCCCGATTCCCTGATCGCCCGCCACCCTCTGGCCGAGCGCCATGGCAGCCGTCTGCTGGTCCTCGATGGGCCGAGCGGGGCGTTGGCGCACAAGCAATTCCCCGATCTGCTCGACTATCTGCGGCCGGGCGACCTGATGGTGTTCAACAACACCCGGGTGATTCCGGCCCGGCTGTTTGGCCAGAAAGCCTCTGGCGGCAAGCTGGAAGTGCTGGTCGAGCGTGTGCTCGACAGCCACCGCGTGCTGGCCCATGTGCGGGCCAGCAAGGCGCCGAAAGAAGGGGCAATAATCCTCATCGATGGCGGTGGCGAGGCCGAAATGGTTGCCCGCCATGACACGCTGTTCGAGTTGCGCTTCACCGAAGAGGTGTTGCCACTGCTCGATCGCGTCGGTCACATGCCATTGCCGCCGTACATCGACCGCCCCGACGAAGGCGCCGACCGTGAGCGCTACCAGACCGTGTACGCCGAACGCGCCGGTGCGGTGGCCGCGCCCACTGCCGGCCTGCACTTCGACGAAGCGCTGCTGGAGAAGATCGCCGCCAAGGGCGTCGAGCGCGCCTTCGTCACCCTGCATGTGGGGGCTGGCACCTTCCAGCCGGTGCGGGTCGACAAGATCGAAGATCACCATATGCACAAAGAGTGGCTCGAAGTGAGCCAGGACGTGGTCGACGCCATCGAGGCCTGCCGCGCCCGTGGCGGCCGGGTGATCGCGGTCGGTACCACCAGCGTGCGTTCGCTGGAGAGCGCAGCGCGCGACGGCGTGCTCAAGGCCTTCAGCGGCGACACCGACATCTTCATCTACCCGGGCCGGCCATTCCATGTGGTCGATTGCCTGGTCACCAACTTCCATCTGCCGGAGTCCACGCTGCTGATGCTGGTCTCGGCCTTCGCCGGTTACCCCGAGACCATGGCTGCCTACGCGGCGGCGGTCGACAACGGTTACCGCTTCTTCAGTTACGGTGATGCCATGTTCATTACCCGCAATCCGGCGCCACGCGGCCCAGAGGATCAAGCATGAGTCGCACCTGTCGAATGTCGTTCGAACTGCTGGCCACCGACGGCAAGGCCCGTCGTGGTCGGCTGACCTTCCCCCGTGGCACGGTCGAGACCCCGGCGTTCATGCCGGTGGGCACCTATGGCACGGTCAAGGGCATGCTGCCACGTGACATCGAGGCCATCGGCGCCGAGATCATCCTCGGCAACACCTTCCACCTGTGGCTGCGCCCGGGTACCGAGGTGATCAAGAAGCACAACGGCCTGCATGATTTCATGCAGTGGAAAGGCCCTATCCTCACCGATTCCGGTGGTTTCCAGGTGTTCAGCCTGGGCGCCATGCGCAAGATCAAGGAGGAAGGCGTGACCTTCGCCTCGCCAGTCGACGGCTCCAAGGTGTTCATGGGCCCGGAAGAGTCCATGCAGGTGCAGCGCGACCTGGGCTCGGACATCGTGATGATCTTCGACGAGTGCACGCCGTACCCGGCCGAGCACGACGTGGCGCGCACCTCCATGGAGCTGTCGCTGCGCTGGGCGCAGCGCTCGAAGAATGCCCACGCCGACAACACCGCGGCACTGTTCGGTATCGTCCAGGGCGGCATGTATCAGGACCTGCGCATGCGCTCGCTGGAAGCCCTGGAAAACATCGGCTTCGATGGCCTGGCCATCGGCGGCCTGTCGGTCGGCGAGCCGAAGCACGAAATGATCAAGGTGCTCGACTACCTGCCGGACCAGATGCCGGCTGACAAACCTCGTTACCTTATGGGGGTAGGCAAACCGGAAGATCTGGTTGAGGGTGTGCGCCGCGGCGTCGACATGTTCGACTGCGTGATGCCCACGCGCAACGCGCGCAACGGCCACCTGTTCGTCGATACAGGGGTGATCAAGATCCGCAATGCGTTCCATCGCCATGATGATTCGCCGCTGGATCCGACCTGTGACTGCTATACCTGCACCAACTTCTCCCGCGCTTATCTGCACCATCTGGACAAGTGCGGCGAAATGCTGAGCAGCATGCTGAATACCATCCACAACTTGCGCCATTACCAGCGCTTGATGGCCGGTTTACGCGAGGCTATTCAACAGGGTAAATTGGCCGCCTTTGTCGACGCCTTCTACGCCAAGCGCGGGCTGCCTGTGCCGCCTTTGGACTGACTGTTCGCATCCATTATTAGAAAATTACATTAGGAGTGCCCAATGAGCTTCTTGATCCCCGCCGCATACGCGGACGCTGCAGCACCCGCCGCTGGCCCAGCCGGTACCGGTTTCGAGTGGATTTTCCTGGTCGGTTTCCTGGTCATCTTCTACCTGATGATCTGGCGCCCGCAATCCAAGCGCGCGAAAGAGCAGAAGAACCTGCTGAGCAACTTGCAGAAAGGTGACGAAGTTGTCACCAACGGCGGCATCGCCGGCAAGATCGTCAAGGTTTCCGATGACTTCGTGGTCCTGGAAGTTTCCGACACCGTCGAGCTGAAGTTCCAGAAGGGTGCCATCGCGGCCACCCTGCCAAAAGGTACGCTCAAGGCTATCTGAGTTACCGGTTTCATTTTTCCAGTCGGGGCGCGCAAAGCGCCCCGCGTCTTGAACGGGCGGCGTGATGCTGAACAAATACCCTCTGTGGAAATACGCACTGATCCTGGTGGTACTGGCGATCGGTTTCATTTATTCCGCTCCCAACCTTTACCCGGATGATCCGGCGGTGCAGATCAGCGGTGCCAGTTCGGCGCTGCAGGTCAACCAGGCCGACCTCGACCGTGTCGGCAAGGCGCTGGTCGATGCCGGTATCACCGTCAAGGGCGTGAGCCTGGGTGAGAAGGGCAGTGGCCTGATCCGCCTGACCAAACAGGAAGATCAGCTGCCAGCCAAGGATGTCGTGCGCAAGGCACTGGGCGATGATTATGTCGTGGCCCTGAACCTGGCCCAGACTACTCCGCAATGGCTGCGCAACCTGGGCGCACGCCCGATGAAGCTGGGCCTGGACCTGTCCGGTGGTGTGCACTTCCTGCTGGAAGTGGACATGGACAAGGCCATGAGCGCCCGCATGAAAGTCTACGAAGGCGAGGTCAAGACCTTGCTGCGCAAAGAGCGCATCCGCTACCGCAGCCTGCCGCAGCAGGATGGCGGTGTGATGCTGGGCTTTGCTGACGATGCTACCCGCGAACAGGCACGTGCCCTGATCCGCAAGAATTTCAATGATTTCGACCTGACCACCACCGAGCGCAACGAACTCGCCGTGCTGCGTCTGGCGCTGACTCAGGCGAAAGTCGCCGAGATCCGCGAATACTCGATCAAGCAGAACCTCACCACCGTCCGCAACCGTGTCAACGAGCTGGGCGTGGCTGAACCGCTGGTGCAGCGCCAGGGCGCCAACCGCATCGTGGTCGAGCTGCCAGGCGTGCAGGACACTGCCGAAGCCAAGCGTATCCTCGGCAAGACTGCCAACCTGGAGTTCCGCTTCGGTGCCGAGCCGGGCGCTTCCAAGGCCACTACCGAGGTCTTCGAGTTCCGTGAAGGCAACCGTTCCGCCGCAGTCGAGCGCGGCCTGATCATTACCGGTGACCAGGTGACCGATGCCCAGGCCAGCTTCGACGAGCATGGTCGGCCGCAAGTGAACATCCGCCTGGATGGCCACGGTGGCGAGCTGATGAGTCGTGCGACCCGCAGCAACGTTGGCCGTAGCATGGCGGTGATCTTCATCGAGCAGAAGCCGGTCACGCGCTACGTCAAGCAGACTGTCGATGGCGTCGAAAAGGACGTTGCCGTACAGAGCTTCCAGGAAGAGAAGAAGATCATCAGCCTGGCGACCATTCAGTCGCCACTGGGCAGCCAGTTCCGCATCACCGGCCTGAACGGCCAGGGTGAATCGTCGGAACTGGCCCTGCTGCTGCGTGCCGGTGGTCTGGCGGCGCCGATGTACTTCGCCGAAGAACGTACCATTGGCCCAAGCCTGGGTGCCGACAACATCACCAAGGGTATCGATGCGTCGCTGTGGGGCATGCTGTTCGTCTCGCTGTTCATCATCGCCATCTACCGCGGCTTCGGCGTGATTGCCACCGTTGCCCTGGCGGGCAACATGGTCCTGCTGCTGGCGCTGATGTCGCTGCTGGGCGCGACCCTGACCCTGCCAGGTATCGCCGGTATCGTGTTGACCATGGGTATGGCGGTGGACGCCAACGTGCTGATCTTCTCGCGTATCCGCGAGGAGCTGAATGCCGGCATGTCGGTGCAGCGCGCCATCCACGAAGGTTTCAACCGCGCCTATACCGCGATCATCGACGCCAACCTGACCAGCCTGCTGGTCGGCGGCATCCTGTTCGCCATGGGTACCGGCCCGGTCAAGGGCTTCGCGGTCACCATGTCCCTCGGGATTTTCACCTCGATGTTCACCGCCGTCATGGTGACCCGTGCAATGGTCAACCTGACCTGCGGCGGGCGTGACATCAAGAAGCTGTGGGTTTGAGGGAGCTGCGATGAAAACCATCAACTTCATGGGCGTGCGCAATGTCGCGTTCGCCGTTACCGTGCTCCTCACCGTGCTGGCGCTGTTCAGCTGGTGGCAGAAGGGCCTGAACTTCGGCCTGGACTTCACCGGCGGTACGCTGATCGAGCTGACCTACGAGCGCCCGGCCAACCTTGAAGCAGTGCGCACCGAGCTGGTTGGTTCCGGCTTCCACGAGGCGGTTGTACAGAGCTTTGGCGCTACCACCGACTTGCTGGTGCGTATGCCTGGCGATGACCCGCAGTTGGGCAACAAGGTCGCTGAAGCCTTGCAGAAAGCTGGCGGGGACAACCCGGCCACGGTCAAGCGGGTCGAGTTCGTCGGCCCGCAGGTGGGGGAAGAACTGCGCGACCAGGGCGGCCTCGGCATGCTGCTGGCACTGGGCGGCATCCTCATCTACCTGGCTTTCCGCTTCCAGTGGAAGTTTGCCGTGGGCGCGATCGTTTCGCTGATTCACGACGTGGTGGTGACCCTGGGTATCCTGTCGTTCTTCCAGATCACCTTCGACCTGACGGTGCTGGCAGCGGTACTGGCGATCATCGGCTACTCGCTGAACGACACCATCGTCGTGTTCGACCGGGTACGTGAGAACTTCCGCGTGATGCGCAAGGCCTCGCTGATCGAGAACATCAACGTCTCGACCACTCAGACCCTGCTGCGCACCATCGCCACCTCGGTGTCGACCTTGCTGGCGATTGCTGCGCTGCTGTTCTTCGGTGGCGACAACCTGTTCGGCTTCTCCCTGGCACTGTTCATCGGTGTCATGGCTGGTACCTATTCGTCGATCTACATCGCCAACGTGGTACTGATCTGGCTGAACCTGAACAGCGAAGACCTGATTCCACCTGCGAAAAACGAAGGTGTGGACGACCGTCCTTAAGGATTAGTCCTACGCCGTTCGGCGACCAAAAGGCGCGAGTGTTGAACTCGCGCCTTTTTTTTCGCTCCAAGGCTGGGAGAAGGCGGGATGGCTCCCGCGGGTAGGATCAGGAGGTTCATGTGAATAAATCAATGCTGGTAGGTGCTGTACTGGGTGCTGTCGGTGTGACTGCCGGAGGTGCTGTCGCAACCTACAGCTTGGTGAACAAGGGGCCTGAATACGCCCAGGTCACCGACGTGCAACCGATCAAGCAGCAGGTCAAGACCCCCCGCGAGGTCTGCAAGGATGTCGCCGTTACGCGTCAGGCGCCGGTCAAGGACCAGCACCAGATCGCCGGTACCGTGGTCGGTGCCATTGCTGGTGGCCTGCTGGGTAACCAGATCGGCGGCGGTACTGGCAAGAAGATCGCCACCGTGGCCGGTGCGGTCGGTGGTGGTTATGCCGGTAACAAGGTGCAGGAAGGCATGCAGGAGCGTGACACCTACACCACTACGCAAACTCGCTGCAACACGGTCAACGACATCAGTGAGAAGGTGGTGGGCTACAACGTCAAGTACACCATCGGTGACCAGGTCGGCCAGGTGAAGATGGACCGCGAGCCGGGTTCGACCATTCCGCTGGACAAGAATGGCAAGCTGATCCTCAGCGAAGCCGGGCAGTAAGCGCCGAGCATAAAAAAAGCACCCCGAGGGGTGCTTTTTTTTGCCTGCAATCCGCGCTTAGCGCTTCATGTGCTCTGGCAGGTGTGGCTGGATGGCGGTCAGGACGGCCTTGAAGCACTTGATGTTGCCTGCAACGATGTGGCCCTTGTCGAGGAAGTCGTGGCCACCGTTGAAGTCGCTCACCAGGCCACCGGCTTCCTGGATCAGCAGCACGCCTGCAGCCATGTCCCACTCGGACAGCCCCGACTCCCAGAAGGCGTCGAAGCGGCCGGCAGCCACGTAGGCCAGGTCCAGGCTGGCGGAGCCGGCGCGGCGAATGCCGGCGGTCTGGCCAGTCAGGGCGCGGAACATGCCCAGGTAGTTGTCCATGTCAGCCATCTGGTTGTCACGGAACGGGAAGCCGGTGCCCAGCAGGGCGCCGTCCAGGCTGGTGCGCGAGCTGACGCGCAGGCGGCGGCCATTGAGTTGGGCGCCACGGCCGCGGCTGGCGGTGAATTCTTCCTGGCGAACCGGGTCGACGATCACGGCGTGCTCGAGGCGACCACGGTATTTGCAGGCGATGCTGACAGCGAAGTGCGGAATGCCGCGCAGGAAGTTGGTGGTGCCGTCCAGCGGATCGATGATCCACAGGTAGTCCTTGCCTTCTTCGCCGGTGCCGGCGTGCAGGCCGGTTTCTTCACCTTGAATGGAGTGGTTCGGGTAGGCCTTGCGCAGGGCATTGACGATGCTCTGCTCGGCGGCGCGATCCACTTCGGAGACGTAGTCCTTGGCCTCTTTCTCGTCGACCTTGATGGTATCCAGGCGTTCGATGGAGCGGAAAATCAGTTCACTGGCGCTGCGAGCGGCGCGCAGGGCGATATTCAGCATGGGCTGCATGGGCGGGTCACCTGGAGATGTTAAAGAAGAAAGCCGATCATTCTAGCAGAAAAGTTTGGCGGCAGAAGTGTCACATTTGCTTTCATGGCGTTACGCTGGTCGGTTCTGTAAGATCGATTTCCCGCAAACCTGCATCTGAGAGCACAACACCTTGCTGCAAAATATTCGTGTTGTTCTGGTCAATACCAGCCACCCCGGCAACATCGGCGGCGCTGCGCGTGCCATGAAAAACATGGGCTTGTCGCGTCTGGTGCTGGTGCAGCCAAAAGAGTTCCCGTCCGGCGACGCCACCGCGCGTGCCTCGGGCGCCGACGATATCCTGGCCAATGCCCAGGTGGTCGACAGCCTTGAAGACGCGTTGGTCGGATGCAATCTGGTCATGGGCACCAGCGCCCGTGAGCGCAGCATCCCCTGGCCGTTGATCGACCCGCGTGAGTGCGGGGCCAAGGCCGTGGAGCACGCCAACGGGGGTGAAGAGATCGCCTTGGTGTTCGGGCGCGAACACGCCGGCCTGACCAACGAAGAACTGCAGCGATGTCACTTCCACGTGCACATTCCCTCGAACCCCGACTTCAGCTCGCTGAACCTTGCTGCCGCAGTCCAGGTGCTCTCCTACGAGGTGCGCATGGCCTGGCTGGCAGCCGAAGGCGCGCCATCGAAAGTCGAGAAGTTCGATGCCAACTCGCTGCGCAGCAACGAGCTGGCGACCATGGACGAAATGGAGCTGTTCTATGAACACCTGGAGAAAACCCTGGTGGACATCGGCTTCCTCGACCCCGAGAAGCCCAAGCACCTGATGCCGCGCCTGCGCCGGCTGTATGGGCGCAGCTCGGTCAATCGTTCGGAAATGAGCATTTTGCGCGGCATCCTCACCGAGACCCAGAAGGTCGTCCGGGGCGAGCCGCATAAACGGAAGGACTGACAGATGTTCGAACGTCTGCGTGAAGATATCCAAAGCGTATTCCATCGTGACCCGGCGGCGCGCAACGCCTTCGAGGTACTGACCTGCTACCCCGGCATGCACGCCATCTGGCTGCACCGCCTGGGCAATGCCCTGTGGAAGCGCGACTTCAAGTGGCTGGCCCGCCTGGTGTCGAACTTCGGGCGCTGGCTGACCGGTATCGAGATCCATCCCGGTGCGACCATCGGTCGACGCTTCTTCATCGACCACGGCATGGGCATCGTCATCGGCGAAACCGCCGAGATCGGCGACGATGTCACTCTTTATCAGGGCGTGACCCTGGGTGGTACCAGCTGGAACAAAGGCAAGCGCCACCCGACCCTTGAGAACGGTGTGGTGGTTGGGGCGGGTGCCAAGGTGCTCGGCCCGTTCACCGTCGGTGCCGGGGCCAAGATCGGCTCCAATGCGGTGGTGACCAAGGCGGTGCCGGCTGGTGCCACTGCGGTTGGCATCCCAGGGCGGATCATCGTCAAGAACAGCGAGGACACCGAGCTCGAGGCCAGGCGCAAGGCCATGGCCGAGAAGATCGGTTTCGATGCCTATGGTGTCAGTGGCGACATGCCGGACCCGGTAGCCCGTGCCATCGGTCAGATGCTTGACCACCTGCAGGCCGTCGACGAGCGCCTGGAGGGCATGTGTGGTGCGCTGACCAAGATGGGCAGTGATTACTGTGCCAAGGAGCTGCCGAAGCTGCCGGAAGATGACTTCGCGGTCGAAACCCAGGCGGCCCAGCGCGACACTCAGTCACATTGATTGCGCCACAGTGAAGTCACTCTGACATATGGGGCGTGTGCTCGCGCCCCTTTACTGCTACACTCGCGCCCGCCTCCCCGATGCAAACCCGACTAAAGCAGTAGGTCTAATAGTTGACTTAAATGCTCGGGAATCGCATACTCGCACACATCCCGTAACTCCCGTGGTACCCACTAGCCATGCGACTGACTACCAAAGGCCGATACGCCGTCACTGCCATGCTCGACCTGGCACTGCACGCGCAGCATGGGCCGGTGTCTTTGGCCGACATTTCCGAGCGCCAGGGCATTTCCCTCTCTTATCTGGAACAGCTGTTCGCCAAGCTGCGCCGCAGCAGCCTGGTCTCCAGTGTGCGCGGTCCGGGCGGTGGCTACCAGCTGTCGCGCGGCATGGAAACCATCCAGGTGGCCCAGGTCATCGACGCGGTCAACGAGTCGGTCGATGCCACCCGTTGCCAGGGCCTTGGGGATTGCCATGCCGGTGACACCTGCCTGACCCACCACCTGTGGTGCGACCTCAGCCAGCAGATCCACGAATTCCTCAGCGGCATCAGCCTGGCCGACCTCGTCATGCGCCGTGAGGTGCAGGAAGTCGCTCAGCGCCAGGACCTGCGGCGTGTCGCAGGCCGTACCGCCTTGCTGGACAAGATTGAGACGTCCGCCGTCGACTGACCGATTAGATCAACAGTGACGAGCGACGCCACCGCCTGATAGGAGATACCCATGAAGTTGCCGATCTACCTCGATTACTCCGCTACCACGCCGGTCGACCCACGTGTCGCCCAGAAGATGGCCGACTGCCTGCTGGTCGACGGCAACTTCGGTAACCCGGCCTCGCGTTCCCACGTGTTCGGCTGGAAGGCCGAAGAAGCGGTCGAGAACGGCCGCCGCCAGGTTGCCGAGCTGATCAACGCCGACCCGCGCGAAATCGTCTGGACCAGCGGTGCCACCGAGTCCGACAACCTCGCCCTGAAAGGCGTGGCGCACTTCTATCAGACCAAGGGCAAGCACATCATCACCTCCAAGATCGAGCACAAGGCGGTCCTGGATACCGCTCGCCAGCTCGAGCGTGAAGGTTTTGAAGTTACCTACCTGGAACCGGGCGAAGACGGCATCGTCACCCCGGCCATGGTTGAAGCCGCCCTGCGCGACGACACCATCCTGGTCTCGCTGATGCACGTGAACAACGAAGTCGGCTCGATCAACGACATCGCCGCCATCGGTGAACTGACCCGTTCGCGCGGCGTCCTGTTCCACGTCGATGCCGCCCAGTCGGCTGGCAAGGTCGAAATCGACCTGCAGAAGCTGAAGGTCGACCTGATGTCGTTCTCGGCGCACAAGGTCTACGGTCCTAAAGGTATCGGCGCGCTGTACGTCAGCCGCAAGCCGCGCGTGCGTCTGGAAGCCATCATTCACGGCGGTGGCCATGAGCGCGGCATGCGTTCGGGCACCCTGCCGACCCACCAGATCGTCGGCATGGGCGAAGCCTTCGCCATTGCCAAGCAGGAAATGGCCGCCGAGAACGTGCGTATCAAGGCCCTGAGCGACCGCTTCTTCAAGCAGGTCTCGGACCTCGAAGAGCTGTACGTCAACGGCAGCAAGACTGCCCGCGTGCCACACAACCTGAACCTGAGCTTCAACTACGTCGAAGGCGAATCGCTGCTGATGTCCCTGAAGGACATCGCCGTATCGTCCGGTTCGGCCTGTACCTCCGCTTCGCTCGAGCCGTCGTATGTACTGCGCGCTCTGGGCCGCAACGACGAGCTGGCGCACAGCTCGATCCGCTTCTCCTTCGGCCGCTTCACCACTGAAGAAGAAGTCGACTACGCCGCGCAGCAAGTCTGCATGGCCGTCAACAAACTGCGTGAGCTGTCGCCGCTGTGGGACATGTACAAAGACGGCGTTGACATCTCCAAGATCGAGTGGGCCGCCCACTAAGCAGTCGCCGGCAAGAGCGGCTCCCTGATGAGGAAGGAATTGCACCATGGCATACAGTGAAAAGGTCATCGACCACTACGAAAACCCACGCAACGTCGGCAAGATGAACGCCGAAGACCCGGATGTCGGTACCGGCATGGTCGGCGCCCCAGCGTGCGGTGACGTGATGCGTCTGCAGATCAAGGTCAACGAGCAAGGCATCATCGAAGATGCCAAGTTCAAGACTTACGGCTGCGGTTCGGCCATCGCTTCCAGCTCCCTCGCCACCGAGTGGATGAAGGGCAAGACCCTGGACGAAGCTGAAACCATCAAGAACACCCAGCTGGCGGAAGAACTGGCGTTGCCGCCAGTGAAGATCCACTGCTCGGTACTCGCTGAAGATGCCATCAAGGCAGCTGTTCGCGACTACAAGCAGAAGAAAGGCTTGATCTAAGCCGCCCGTTGCAAGGTAAGACTCAAGGAGTTCCGATGGCTATCAGCATGACAGAAGCCGCCGCCAACCACATTCGCCGCTCCCTCGACGGGCGCGGCAAGGGTGAGGGCATTCGCCTGGGCGTGCGCACCACCGGCTGCTCGGGCCTGGCCTACGTGCTGGAGTTCGTCGACGAGCTGGCCGCAGAGGACCAGGTGTTCGAGAACCACGGCGTCAAGGTGATCATCGATCCCAAGAGCCTGGTCTACCTCGATGGCACCGAGCTGGACTTCGTCAAGGAAGGGTTGAACGAAGGCTTCAAGTTCAACAACCCCAACGTGCGCGGTGAGTGTGGCTGCGGCGAAAGCTTCAACGTCTGAGGCTGGCCGTGGGTACTCCTTGTCATTACGCTCTGTTTGACCTCCAGCCCTGCTTCCGCCTGGACCTCGACAAACTGGCCACTCGCTATCGCGAGCTGGCCCGCGAGGTCCATCCGGACCGCTTCGCCGACGCCTCCGAGCGCGAGCAGCGGGTAGCGCTGGAAAAGTCCGCGGCCCTCAACGATGCCTACCAGACCCTGCGCAGTGCGCCGCGCCGTGCCCGCTACCTGCTGGCTATCGGTGGCCACGAAGTGCCTCAGGAGGTCACGGTCCATGACCCTGATTTCCTGTTGCAGCAGATGCAGTGGCGTGAAGAGCTCGAAGAGCTGCAGGACGAAGCCGACCTCGATGGCGTGGCTGTGTTCAAGAAGCGCCTGAAGGCTGCTCAGGACACCCTCAACGAGGATTTCGCCGCCTGCTGGGATGTGCCTGCCGAGCGCGACAAGGCCGAACGCCTGATGCGCCGCATGCAATTCCTCGACAAGCTCGCCCAAGAAGTGCGCCAACTGGAAGAGCGCCTCGACGATTAACCCGGTGTCGCCCGTGATGACGCCTAAGGTATTCAGATAAGCATGGCCCTACTGCAGATCGCCGAACCCGGTCAAAGCCCTCAGCCGCACCAGCGCCGCCTGGCGGTGGGTATCGACCTGGGTACCACCAATTCTCTGGTCGCTGCCGTGCGCAGCGGTCGCAGCGAGCCCCTGCCCGATGCGCAGGGCAACGTCATTCTGCCTTCGGCGGTGCGATACCTGGCTGGCCACAGCGAAGTCGGCCTGGCCGCGCGCGAAGCGGCTGCCAGCGACCCGCTGAACACCGTGCTGTCGGTCAAGCGCCTGATGGGTCGTGGCCTGGCAGACGTCAAGCAGCTTGGTGAGCAACTGCCGTACCGCTTTATCGGCGGTGAGTCGCACATGCCGTTCATCGACACCGTCCAAGGGCCGAAAAGCCCGGTCGAAGTGTCCGCCGACATCCTCAAGGTGCTGCGCGAGCGTGCCGAAGCCACCCTGGGTGGCGAGTTGGTGGGCGCAGTGATCACTGTGCCGGCCTACTTCGACGACGCCCAGCGCCAGGCCACCAAGGACGCTGCACGGCTGGCCGGCCTGAGCGTGCTGCGCCTGCTCAACGAGCCGACTGCCGCTGCCGTGGCCTATGGCCTGGACCAGAACGCTGAAGGCCTGGTGGCCATCTATGACCTGGGTGGCGGTACCTTTGATATTTCCATTCTGCGCCTGACTGCCGGTGTGTTCGAAGTGCTGGCTACCGGTGGCGATACCGCCCTGGGGGGCGACGATTTCGACCACGTCATTGCTGGCTGGATCATCGAGCAGGCCGGCCTGTCCGCTGATCTCGATCCGGCCACCCAGCGCCAGTTGCTGCAGGCCGCCTGCGCTGCCAAGGAAGCCCTGACCGATGTTGACACTGTCAGCGTCAGCCACGGTGCCTGGACGGGCGAACTGAGCCGCACCGCCTTCGAAGCCATGATCGAGCCGCTGGTTGCCCGCAGCCTGAAAGCCTGCCGCCGCGCTGTGCGCGACAGCGGCGTCGAGCTGGAAGAAGTAGGCGCAGTGGTGATGGTCGGTGGTTCGACTCGCGTGCCCCGTGTGCGCGAAGCCGTGGGCGCGCTGTTTGGTCGCACCCCGCTGACCTCGATCGACCCGGACCAGGTGGTGGCCATCGGCGCCGCCATCCAGGCCGATACCCTGGCCGGCAACCGCCGCGAAGGTGGCGAGCTGCTGCTGCTCGATGTCATCCCGCTGTCCCTGGGCCTCGAGACCATGGGCGGGCTGATGGAGAAGGTGATCCCGCGCAACACCACCATTCCGGTGGCTCGCGCCCAGGAATTCACGACGTATAAAGATGGCCAGTCGGCCATGATGATCCACGTCCTGCAGGGTGAGCGCGAGCTGATCAGCGACTGCCGCTCCCTGGCGCGCTTCGAGCTGCGCGGCATTCCGGCCATGGTTGCAGGTGCCGCCAAGATCCGCGTGACCTTCCAGGTCGACGCCGATGGCCTGCTCAGCGTTGCCGCCCGCGAACTGGGCTCGGGCGTGGAAGCCAGCATTCAGGTCAAGCCGTCCTACGGCCTGACCGACGGCGAGATTGCCCGCATGCTCAAGGATTCCTTCGAGCACGCAGGTTCCGACAAGCAGGCGCGCCAGTTGCGCGAGCACCAGGTCGACGGCGAACGCCTGCTCGAAGCGGTGCAGGGCGCCCTGGACGCCGACGGTGAGCGTCTGCTCAGCGAAGACGAGCGGGTCGCCATCGAGTACCAGATGCAAGAATTGCGTGATTTGCTCAGCGGCACTGATGGCGCGGCCATCGAGCAGCAGACCAAGCGTCTGTCGCAGGTGACCGATGCTTTTGCCGCCCGTCGCCTTGATTCGACGGTCAAAGCCGCACTGGCCGGGCGCAACCTGAATGAGATCGAGGAGTAACCGATGCCCCAGGTGATTTTCCTGCCGCACGAGAAGTTCTGCCCGGACGGGCTGGTGGTTGAAGTGGAGCCAGGGACCAACATCCTGGAGCTGGCCCACGAGCACCACATCGAGATGGAAAGCGCGTGCGGCGGTGTGTGCGCCTGCACCACCTGTCACTGCATCGTGCGTGAAGGCTTCGACTCGCTCGAGGAAGCCGACGAGCTGGAAGAGGATATGCTGGACAAGGCCTGGGGCCTGGAGGCGCAATCGCGCCTGGCCTGCCAGGTGATCGTCGGTGAGGATGACCTCACCATCGAGATTCCGAAGTATTCGCTCAACCACGCTGCCGAAGCGCCGCACTGAGGTTTGCCCGATGAGCCTGAAATGGATTGATGTACTTGAGATCGCCATCCAGCTTGCGGAAAGCAAGCCGGACGTCGATCCTAGATATGTGAATTTCGTCGATCTGCACCGTTGGGTGCTGGCCTTGCCAGAGTTCAGCGACGATCCGTCACGTGGCGGTGAGAAAGTGCTCGAGGCCATCCAGGCGGCCTGGATTGAAGAAGCCGACTAAGCGTGACGCTGCAGGTTAGGCAATCCCCTGGAACCCGCGTATAATTCGCGGGTTTAATTTTTCGTAACACTCAATATTCTGGAGTTTTCCATGGCTGTTCAACGTACTTTCTCGATCATCAAGCCTGACGCCGTTGCCAAGAACGTTATCGGCAAGATCACCACCCGCTTCGAAGAAGCCGGCCTGAAAATCGTTGCCTCGAAAATCAAGCAACTGTCCAAAGCCGAAGCCGAAGGCTTCTACGCCGAGCACAAAGAGCGCGGCTTCTTCGCTGACCTGGTTGCCTTCATGACTTCCGGCCCAGTCGTTGTTCAGGTTCTGGAAGGCGAAAACGCCATCGCTCTGAACCGTGAGCTGATGGGCGCTACCAACCCTAAAGAAGCTGCTCCAGGCACCATCCGTGCTGACTTCGCCGAGTCGATCGACGCCAACGCCGTTCACGGTTCGGACTCCGAAGCTGCTGCTGCTCGCGAAATCGCTTACTTCTTCGCTGCTACCGAGGTAACCACTCGCTAAGCGAAAGCTTACGGGTGAGGGTGAATCCATGACGACATCTACTGGCAAAATCAACCTGTTGGGGCTGACCCAGCCGGAAATGGAAAAGTTCTTCGACTCGATAGGGGAGAAGCGCTTCCGTGCCGGTCAGGTGATGAAATGGATTCACCATTTTGGCGTGTCCGACTTTGCGGCCATGACCAACGTAGGCAAGGTCTTGCGCGAAAAGCTCGAGGCCGTTGCCGAGATTCGCCCTCCGGAAGTGGTCAGTGAAGACATTTCCGCCGACGGCACCCGTAAATGGGTGATCCGCGTTGCCTCCGGCAGCTGCGTCGAGACCGTCTACATCCCCACCGACGACCGCGGTACCCTCTGCGTTTCGTCGCAAGCCGGCTGCGCCCTGGACTGCAGTTTCTGCTCCACCGGCAAGCAAGGCTTCAACAGCAACCTCACTGCCGCCGAAGTGATCGGCCAGGTGTGGCTTGCGAACAAATCCTTCGGGACCGTCCCGGCCAAGATCGACCGCGCGATTACCAACGTGGTCATGATGGGCATGGGCGAGCCCCTGCTGAACTTCGACAACGTCATCGCCGCCATGCACATCATGATGGACGACCTGGGCTATGGCATTTCCAAGCGTCGCGTCACCTTGTCCACCTCGGGCGTGGTGCCGATGATCGATGAACTGGCCAAGCACATCGACGTGTCCCTGGCGCTGTCGCTGCACGCGCCAAACGACGAACTGCGCAACCAGCTGGTGCCGATCAACAAGAAGTACCCGCTGAAGATGCTGCTGGAGTCGTGCATGGGCTACATGTCGACCCTGGGCGGCAAGCGTGTGCTGACCATCGAGTACACCCTGCTCAAGGACGTCAACGACCAGCCTGAGCATGCGGCACAGATGATCGAGCTGCTGCGTGACGTACCGTGCAAGATCAACCTGATCCCGTTCAACCCGTTCCCGCATTCGGGTTACGAGCGGCCGAGCAACAACGCGATTCGCCGCTTCCAGGACCTGCTGCACCACGGTGGTTTCAATGTCACCACCCGTACCACCCGTGGCGACGACATCGACGCTGCCTGTGGCCAGCTTGTGGGTCAGGTCAACGACCGTACCCGCCGCAGCGAGCGCTACATCGCGGTCCGCCAGCTGTCCGCTGACGCCGAGCTGCAAGACAGCACCGTGCGTCACTGAGTCCGGCCTTGCCATGAGCCTGCGCGCCGCGCTGTCGATCCTTGCGCTTTCGCTGCTGGCCGGCTGCGTGTCGGGCGGCGCGAGCGACCCTCTGGCCAATCGCCAGGGGCGGGCGGAGGCAGGGCGGGCCTATACGCAGCTTGGCCTGGGTTATTTGCAACAAGGTTTGACCCAGCAGGCCAAGGCCCCCTTGGGCAAGGCGCTCGCGCTGAATGCCGGGGATGCCGATGCTCATGCGGCCCTGGCCCTGGTGTTCCAGGCCGAAGGTGAGCCAGCCCTTGCCAATGGGCACTTCGAAAAAGCGCTGGCTGCCCGCCCGGGCGACACGCGAATTCGCAACAACTACGGCAGTTTCCTATATGCTCAGCAACGTTTTGCCGAAGCCGAGCAGATGTTTCGCCTGGCCAGTGCCGATACCCTGTATCCTGAACGTTCGCGGGTGTACGAGAACCTTGGCCTGACCGCCCTGGAGCTCGGCGATCGCGACCAGGCACATGCGTATCTGACCAAGGCCCTGCAACTCAACCGACGCCAGCCCAGAGCGTTGCTGGAAATGGCTGAGTTGTCCTTCGAAAACAGGCATTATGTGCCGGCCCGGGATTACTACGATCGTTTCAGCCAGTTGAGCGATCACAGTCCCCGTAGCCTTCTGCTGGGCAGCCGCCTTGCCCGGGTATTCGACGAGCAGGGCACCCTGGCCGATCTGGGCCAGCAATTACAACGACTTTATCCCGGTACGCCGGAATATCAGCAATACCTGTCGGAGCAACGATGAAAGCCGCGCATCCCGAAGTAGCAGCAGCGACTGGCCAGAACCCCGGTGAGCTGTTGCGCCAGGCCCGCGAAAAACGGGAGTGGTCGCAAGCCGAGGTGGCCCGCAAGCTCAACCTCACCGTAAGTTCGCTGAACCACCTGGAAACCGGCGCCTTCGACAAGCTGCCAGGGCATACTTTCGCTCGTGGTTACATCCGCGCCTACGCCAAATTGATGGACATGGACCAGGCACCGCTGGTCGAGGCTTTCGACCAGTACACCGGTACCCATGCCAAGGGCAGTGAAGTGCATTCCCTTGGCCGCATCGAAGAACCGGTGCGCCTGTCGCACAACATCATGCGCGGCGTCACCCTGTTGCTGCTGGTCGCTGTGGTCGGCGGCAGCTTCATCTGGTGGCAGGACCAGGGCAGCTTGAAAGGCAAGGACCTGGCCAAGATGGCGCTGGAGCACGTGGAAGTCGAAAGTGCCGACGGTACCACCCAGATTCACCCGCTGGACGAGCCTGAAGACCAGGCCGTGACCGCGGGTCAGCAACCTGAGAGCGCACCGCTGCCACTGGAACAGGCCCCCGCCGAGGCGGCAGCCGAAAGCACCAGCGAAGCCGCCCCGGCCGCGACTGCGCCTGCACCGGCTCCAGTGCCTGTTCCTGCTCCGGTTCAGCAGGCACCGGTTCATGCTGTCGCGCCAGCCCCTGCCCCTGTAGCGCCTGCCGCGCCAGTTGCCAGCGTGCCGGCCGTTGCCGCTGCCGAGCCTACCGCCCCGGCGGCCGTGCCGGCCGGCAGCGCCAAGGTTGCCATCCAGTTCACCGCCGATTGCTGGACCCAGGTGTCCGATGGCAACGGCAAGGTGCTGTTCAGCGCCGTCAAGCGCAAGGGGGACAACCTCGAGTTGACTGGCAAGCCGCCGTTCGCGGTCCGCCTGGGCTTTGCCCGTGGCGCCCAAGTCAGCTACAACGGCCAGGCCGTCGATGTTGCCCCGTTCACCAGTGGCGAGACCGCTCGCCTGAAGTTGGGACAGTAAGTCATGCACGGCGAATCTCCGATCAAACGTCGCGAATCCCGCAAAATCTGGGTCGGCAATGTGCCGGTGGGTGGTGATGCCCCCATCGCGGTGCAGAGCATGACCAACACCGACACCAACGATGTGATGGCCACCGTGGCGCAGATCCAGCGCCTGGTCGATGCCGGTGTCGACATCGTCCGCGTCTCGGTACCGGACATGGACGCCGCCGAAGCGTTCGGCAAGATCAAGCAGCGGGTCAGTGTGCCGCTGGTGGCCGATATCCATTTCGACTACAAGATCGCCCTGCGTGTCGCCGAGCTTGGCGTCGATTGCCTGCGCATCAACCCGGGCAACATCGGCCGCGAAGACCGCGTGCGCGCGGTGGTCGACGCTGCCCGCGACCGGGGCATCCCGATCCGCATCGGCGTCAACGCCGGTTCTTTGGAAAAGGACCTGCAGAAGAAGTACGGCGAGCCGACCCCGGCCGCGCTGGTCGAATCGGCCCTGCGTCACGTCGAGCACCTCGACCGCCTGGACTTCCAGGACTTCAAGGTCAGCGTGAAGGCCTCCGACGTGTTCATGGCCGTCGAAGCCTACCGCCTGCTGGCCAAGCAGATCATCCAGCCGCTGCACTTGGGGATCACCGAAGCCGGTGGCCTGCGCTCGGGGACGGTGAAATCCGCCGTCGGCCTCGGTATGCTGCTGGCCGAAGGCATCGGCGATACCATCCGCATCTCGCTGGCGGCCGACCCGGTCGAAGAAGTGAAGGTCGGCTACGACATCCTCAAGTCGCTGCACCTGCGTTCGCGTGGCATCAACTTCATCGCCTGCCCGAGCTGCTCGCGGCAGAACTTCGATGTGGTCAAGACCATGAACGAGCTGGAAGGGCGCCTGGAAGACCTGCTGGTGCCGCTGGACGTGGCGGTGATCGGTTGCGTGGTCAACGGCCCCGGCGAAGCCAAGGAAGCCCACGTGGGCCTGACCGGTGGTACGCCGAACCTGATCTACATCGACGGCAAGCCGGCGCAAAAGCTGACCAATGACAACCTGGTCGATGAGCTGGAGAAGCTCATCCGCCAGAAAGCGGCCGAAAAGGTCGAGGCTGACGCGGCGCTGATCGCCCGCAGCTGACACACAGATTCGTAAGGACTTTTCGTGAGCAAATCGCTGCAAGCCATCCGTGGCATGAACGACATCCTGCCAGAGCAGTCGCCGCTCTGGCGCTACTTCGAAGGCACCGTCGCCGGCCTGCTGGACACCTACGGGTACAGCCAGATCCGCACGCCGATCGTCGAGTTCACCGAGCTGTTCAAGCGCTCCATTGGTGAAGTCACCGACATCGTCGAAAAAGAGATGTACACCTTCGAGGACCGCAACGGCGATTCGCTCACCCTGCGCCCTGAAGGCACTGCCGCCTGCGTGCGCGCGGTACTGGAGCATGGCATCACTGGCAACGGCCAGGTGCAGAAACTCTGGTACATCGGCCAGATGTTCCGCCACGAGCGCCCACAGAAGGGCCGCTATCGCCAGTTCCACCAGATCGGTGTGGAAGTGTTCAACCTGGACGGTCCGGACATCGATGCCGAGCTGATCATGCTCACCTGGCGCCTGTGGGGCCTGCTGGGCATCCAGGACGCGGTCAAGCTCGAGCTCAACAGCCTGGGTACCAGCGAAGCTCGTGCCCGCTACCGTGACGCGCTGGTCGAGTTCCTCTCGGCGCGCCTGGAGCAGCTCGACGAAGACAGCCAGCGCCGCCTCAAGAGCAACCCGCTGCGCATCCTCGACAGCAAGGACCAGGGTACCCAGGCGGTGCTGGTTGGCGCGCCGAAGCTGGAAGACTACCTGGACGAAGATTCCCGCGTGCACTTCGAGGGCCTCAAGGCTCGCCTCGACGCCGCTGGCATCCCGTTCGTGATCAACACCAAGCTGGTACGTGGCCTGGACTACTACAGCAAGACCGTGTTCGAGTGGGTCACCGACAAGCTCGGCGCCCAGGGCACCGTCTGCGCCGGTGGCCGTTACGACGGCCTGGTCGAGCAGATGGGCGGCAAGCCGACCACTGGCGTTGGTTTCGCCATGGGTATCGAGCGCCTGATCCTGCTGCTGGAAACCCTCGGCAAGGTCCCCGAGTCGATCAACCGCACCATCGACGTCTACCTGTGCGCCTTTGGCGAGCAGGCGGAACTGGCCGGCCTGCGCCTGTCCGAAAGCCTGCGCGACCGCCTGCCGGGCTTGCGCCTGGCGGTCAACGCCGGTGGTGGCAGCTTCAAGAGCCAGTTCAAGAAGGCCGACAAGAGCGGCGCGCTGTTCGCCCTGATCCTCGGCGACGACGAACTGGCCAAGCAAGAGATCGGCTTGAAGCCCCTGCGTGGTCAGGGCGAACAACAGAACATTGCCTGGGATGCTCTGGCTGAGCACCTGGAAACCGCGATCGCTCAGGCGTAACGCGGTTCAACAAGCGAATAGGCGAAAAGGAGTATTGGGGTGTCGAGTACCGATGATGAACTGGCAGGGGTCAAGGACTGGTGGAACCGCAACGGCAAGCCGCTGCTGACCGGTGCCCTGCTGGCTGGTGTGGTGGTGATGGGCTGGAATACCTGGCACAAGTACCAGAACAACCAGTCGCAAGGTGCCTCGCAGCTGTATCAGGCCCTGCTTGAGACCAGCCTGACGCCGAATGGCCAGCCAGACGCAACCAAGGTTGCGGAGCTGGCCGGCAAGCTCAAGAGCGAGTTCGGCGGTACTGCATACGCCCAGTACGGCAGCCTGTTCGTGGCCAAGGTCGCGGTCGAGAGCGGCAAGCTCGACGACGCTGCTGCCGAGCTGAAGAGCGTGCTGGACAAGCCGGCCGACGTCACCTTGGGCGAAATCTCGCGCCAGCGCCTGGCGCGTGTGCTCGCTGCCCAGAACAAGGCCGAAGAGGCCCTCAAGCTGCTCGATGGCGATGCTGACAAGGCATTCCTGGCCAGCCGTGAAGAGCTGAAGGGTGACCTGCTGGTGCAACTGGGTCGCGGCGACGATGCCCACAGTGCCTACGAAAAAGCCAAGGCCGCGCTGTCTGATGAAGCAGCGGTCGGTGGCCTGCAACTGAAGCTGGATGACCTGGCCAAAGGGGACGCGTAAGTGATCGGTTGGAAACAAGCAGCAGTGCTGACCCTGGCCATCCTGGCCGCGGGTTGCAGCAGCAACAGCAAGAAGGAACTGCCTCCGGCCGAGCTGACCAAGTTCACCGAAGAAGTGGTACTGAAAAAGCAGTGGAGCCGTTCGATCGGTGACGGCCAGGGCGAGACCTACAACACCCTGGTACCGGCCATCGAGAATGACCGCATCTACGCCGCCGACGTCAACGGCAAAGTGTTCGCCCTCGACCGCATCACCGGAGACGTGGTGTGGAAGAAAGACCTCGAGCTGCCGGTTTCCGGCGCGGTCGGCGTGGGTTACGGCCTGGTGATGCTCGGCACCCTCAAGGGTGAAGTCGTCGCGCTGGACTCCAGCACCGGTGAAGAGCGCTGGCGCTCCCGCGTGACCAGCGAAGTCCTGGCGCCGCCTGCCAACAACGGTGACGTGGTGGTGGTGCAGACCCAGGACGACCGCCTGATCGGTCTCGACGCCAGCACCGGCAACCGCCGCTGGATCTACGAAAACACCCCGGCCGTGCTGACCCTGCGTGGCACCGGCGCGCCGATCGCCACCAACCGCCTGGCCGTCGCCGGCCTGTCCACCGGCAAGGTGGTGGCGGTGGACATCAACAACGGCGTGCCAGTGTGGGAGAGCCGCGTGGCCATCCCGCAGGGCCGTTCCGAACTGGACCGCGTGGTCGACATCGACGGCGGCCTGCTGCTGTCCGGTGGTACCCTGTACGTCAGCACCTACCAGGGCCGCGTCGCGGGCCTGGACCTGGAAAGCGGCCGTGTACTGTGGCAGCGCGATGCCTCCAGCTATGTGGGTGTCGCCCAGGGCTACGGCAACGTCTATGTCAGCGAAGCCACCGGTACCGTTGAAAGTGTCGACGAGCGCTCTTCCAGCGCACTGTGGACCAACGATTCGATGGCCCGCCGCCAACTGACCGCGCCTGAAGTGTTCTCCAGCTACGTGGCTGTAGGGGACTTCGAGGGTTACCTGCACCTGCTGAGCCAGGTCGATGGCCGCTTCGTCGGCCGTGAGCGTATCGACAGCGATGGCCTGCGCGCCCGCCCACTTGTGGTCGGCGACACCATCTACGTCTTCGGCAACAGCGGCAAGCTCGAGGCACTGACCGTCCGCTGAGGCTATGCTTGAAGCCTTGGCGGGCTTCAAGCTGCGGCGTAGGACACGCCGCCCGAACTCCGGCCGCTGCCTTGCAGCGGCCTTTGCATTTTCAAGAATTCAAGAGTGGAGAGCCGCATGGTTCCCGTAATCGCCTTGGTGGGCCGCCCGAACGTCGGCAAATCCACCATGTTCAACCGCCTGACCAAGACCCGCGATGCCATCGTCGGTGACTTGTCGGGTCTGACCCGTGATCGCCAGTACGGTGATGCCACCTGGCAGGGTCGTTCTTTCATCCTTATCGACACTGGCGGTATCACCGGTGACGAAGTGGGCATGGACGAGAAGATGGCCGAGCAGTCGCTGATGGCCATCGAAGAAGCCGACTATGTGCTGTTCCTGGTCGACGCCCGCGCTGGCATGACCGCTGCGGACCAGATGATTGCCGAGCACCTGCGCAAGCGCAACAAGTCGGCCATCCTGGTGGCTAACAAGATCGACAACATCGACCCCGATGTTGCACGTGCCGAGTTCTCGCCCATGGGCATGGGCAACGCCATTCCGGTGGCGGGCTCCCAAGGCCGTGGTATCAGCGCCCTGATGGAAGCCGTGCTGGGCCACCTGCCGCGTGACGCCGAGGAAGAAGCCCTTGACCAGGATGTCGCAGAAGGCGAGGAGGCTGTGCGCATTCCTGGCCCAAGCGAGAAAGATGGCATCAAGATCGCCATCATCGGCCGCCCGAACGTTGGCAAGTCGACCCTGGTCAACCGTATGCTCGGCGAAGAGCGCGTGGTGGTGTACGACGAGCCAGGTACTACCCGTGACAGTATCTACATCCCGTTCGAACGTGATGGCGACAAGTACACCTTCATCGACACTGCCGGTGTGCGCAAGCGCGGCAAGATCCACGAGGAAGTCGAAAAGTTCTCGGTGGTGAAGACCCTGCAGGCGATCAAGGACGCCAACGTGGTGATCTTCGTCATGGACGCCCGCGAAGGTGTGGTCGACCATGACCTCAACCTGCTGGGCTTCGCCCTCGAGGCCGGCCGCGCCATCGTCATCGCCCTGAACAAGTGGGATGGCATGGAGCCGGGTGAGCGCGCCTACGTGAAGACCGAGCTGGAGCGCCGGCTGTTCTTCGTCGACTTCGCCGACATCCACTTCATCTCCGCCTTGCACGGCACCGGCGTGGGCAACCTGTACAAGTCGGTGCAGGCCGCGTTCACCTCGGCTGTGACCCGCTGGCCAACCAGCCGCCTGACGCAGATCCTCGAAGATGCCGTCAGCGAGCACCAGCCACCGCTGGTCAACGGTCGCCGCATCAAGCTGCGCTATGCCCACCTCGGTGGTGCCAACCCGCCGCTGATCGTGATCCACGGCAACCAGACCGAGAGCATTCCCAAGTCGTACTCGCGTTACCTGGAAAACACCTACCGCCGCGTGCTGAAGCTGGTCGGTACGCCGATCCGCATCGAGTACAAGGGCGGTGAGAACCCGTACGAGGGCAAGAAGAACACCCTCACCGATCGCCAGGTCAACAAGAAACGCCGCCTGATGTCGCACCACAAGAAGGCCGAGAAGAAGCGCCGCGACAAGCGCTGATTGCGCGTCGGCTTCTTCGCGGGGTTACCCGCGAAGAAGCCCTTTGATCCAAAGCAATCCCCCTATTGTTTCAACCTTTTTCCTGACCGCTCGATCCGCTATGCTCGGACTCCACCCCGTGCCGGATACACCCCAGGAAAGAGGGCTCCATGATCCGCAGCAAACTGCCGAATGTCGGCACGACCATCTTCACCACCATGTCCCAGCTCGCCGCGCAGACCGGCGCGCTCAACCTGTCCCAGGGTTTTCCCGATTTCAACGGCCCGCAGGCGCTGCTCGATGCAGTCGGCCGGCATGTTGCCGCCGGGCATAACCAGTATTCGCCGATGACCGGCCTGCCGGCCCTGCGCCAGCAGGTGGCAGCCAAGGTCGCGCGGTTGTATGGCGCGCAGGTGGATGCCGATCAGGAGGTAACCATCACCCCGGGCGCCACCGAGGCGATCTTCTGCGCCATCCAGGCGGTGATCCACGCCGGCGACGAGGTGATCGTCTTCGATCCCTGTTACGACAGCTACGAGCCCTCCGTGGAGCTGGCAGGCGGGCGCTGTGTGCATGTGCAACTGAGCGATGGCGACTTCCGCATCGACTGGCAGAAGTTCAGCGATGCCCTGAGCCCGCGTACGCGCATGGTCATTCTCAATTCGCCGCACAACCCCAGCGGCGCGCTGATCAGCCGGGAAGACCTCGACCAGTTGGCCAAGCTGATCGCCGAGCGCGATATCTACCTGATCAGCGACGAAGTCTACGAACACCTGGTCTATGACGGCGTGCGCCATGCCAGCGTGCTGGCCCACGAGCAGCTGTACTCGCGGGCGTTCGTGATCAGCTCGTTCGGCAAGACCTACCACGTCACTGGCTGGAAGACCGGCTACGTGATCGCGCCGCCGGCCTTGAGCGCCGAACTGCGCAAGGTGCACCAGTACGTCAACTTCTGCGGCGTGACGCCGTTGCAATGCGCGCTGGCCGACTTCATGGCCGAGCACCCGGAGCACATCGACGAGCTGCCGGGCTTCTACCAGGCCAAGCGCGACCTGTTCTGCGACCTGCTCGAAGGCTCGCGTTTCAGCTTTACCCGCACGGCGGGCACCTATTTCCAACTGGCGGACTACTCGCAGATCCGCCCGGACCTGAACGATGTCGACATGGCCCTGTGGCTCACCCGTGAACATGGCGTGGCGACCATTCCGGTGTCGGTGTTCTACCAGCAACCCATCCCCGAGCAACGCCTGGTACGCCTGTGCTTTGCCAAACGTGAGGAGACGCTGCGTCAGGCAGCGGAAAAACTATGCGCGATCTGAGTGCTCTGCCCAACCTGAACGTCGCCCTGGTCCAGACCACCCTGGCGTGGCATGACCGTGAGGCCAACTACGCGCATTTCGAGGTGCTGCTGGACCAGGCCCGTGGCAGCGACCTGGTGGTCCTGCCCGAGATGTTCACCACGGGGTTTTCCATGCAGTCCGAAACCCTCTGCGAGCCTGAGAACGGCCCGACCTACAAATGGCTCAAGGCCCAGGCCAAGCGTATCGACGCGGTGATCACGGGCAGTGTGATCATCCAGGCCGCCGACGGCAGCCACCGCAATCGCTTGCTGTGGGCGCGGCCGGATGGCGAGATCCTGCATTACGACAAGCGTCACCTGTTCCGCATGGCCGGCGAGCACAAGCACTACACCCCGGGTGAGCGCCAGGTGCAGTTCGAGGTCAAGGGCTGGCGGGTGCGCCCGCTGATCTGCTACGACCTGCGTTTCCCGGTGTGGAGCTGCGATGCGCAGGACACCGACCTGCTGCTGTACACCGCCAACTGGCCCGCGGCGCGTCGCCAGCACTGGAACCGCCTGCTGCCGGCGCGGGGCATCGAGAACCTGTGCTACGTGGCGGCGGTGAACCGGGTAGGGACGGACGGCAAGGGCTTTGCCTATTCCGGCGACAGCCAGGTGCTGGACTTCCAGGGTGAGAGCCTGCTCAGTGCAGGCGAGGCAGACGGGGTGTTCACTGCAGTGCTGAGCGCAGCGGAGCTGGCGGCGTACCGCACCAAGTTCCCGGCCAACCTGGATGCCGATACCTTCGAGCTGCATTGATAGCCTGTACTGGCCTCTTCGCGGGTTTATCGAGGCGTCGAACCGCCGCGAAGAGGCCGGTGCTGGTTACATCACTATCTGATCAGTACACATCCCGCCGATACCGCCCATCCTCGATCAGCTGCTGTACCGCTGCTTCCCCAAGCATGCCATTGAGCGCTGCATCCACGCCTGCCGCCATCCCTTGCAGGCTGCCGCAGACACACACACACGCCCCATCAGCCACCCAGCGCTTGAAGTCCTCGGCGTGCTGCAACAACACATCCTGTACATACACTTTCTCGGCCTGATCCCGCGAAAACGCCAGGTCCAGCCGCGCCAGGTCGCCGCTGTCGAGCCAGCCCTGCAGCTCTGTGCCACACAGCAGGTCATGCGCCCGGTTACGTTCGCCGAACAGCAGCCAGTTGCGTTGCTCGCCCGCATTGACCCGCGCCCGCATCAGGCTGCGCAGGCCGGCCAGGCCGGTGCCGTTGCCGATCAGGATCATCGGTGCCGCCGTCTCTGGCAGGTGGAAACCACTGTTGCGGCGCAGGCGCAGGCTCAAGGTGCCGCCCTGCGGCAGGTACTCGGTCAGCCAGCCGGAACCGAGGCCGAGGTTGCCGTCGGCATGGCGCTCCTGGCGCACGATCAGCTCCAGCACGCCATCGCTGGCGATCGAGGCGATCGAGTACTCGCGGCTGCCGACCGGCACCAATGCATCGACCAGCGCTTGCGGGTGCAGGCCGAGCAGGTGATCACGACGGCTTGGCAGCTGGCGGCCAGCCAGCGCCTGGTTCAAGGTTTGCTGAAGGCCCTCGACATGCACGATGGCCGCAGCGTCCAGCGCCATGCCGTGGAGGAACGCGGTGATCCTTGGCTGGCCGTTGAGTGGCAGAATTTCCACCAGGTCACCGGCTTCCCAACTGGCCGGTTGCTCGGGGCGCAGGCCCAGCAGGTAGACCGGCTGGCCTTGGCTGCCTGGGTTGAGCAGCTCGCGTTGCACCAGGGTCCAGTTGCCGAAGCTCGGCGGCTGCCAGGCGCTGACAGGCTGGGCACCGGTCAGTTGCGCCAGTTCCTGCTGCCACTGTTGCAACGCGGCCTGGTCGGCGTTGTCCACTTCCACCGGGCTGAATGCGCTGCTGGCGCCGCGCTCGCCAAGCCACGCCTGCAGGCGCCGGGCGAAGCCGCAGAAATGCGGATACTGGCGGTCGCCAAGGGCGAGCAGGGCATAGCTGAGGTTGTTCAGTGCCCAGGGCTGGCCGAGGACCTTGCGTTCGAAACTGCGGGCACTGTCTGGCGCTTCGCCGTCGCCAAAGGTGCTGACCACGAACAGGGCGCGCCTGGCCTGGCGCAAGTCTTGTTCACCCAGGTCGGCCAGGGCGCGCACTTGCACCGGCAAGCCGGCAGCCTGTAGCTGCCCGGCGCTCTGCCAGGCCAGCTGCTCGGCGAAGCCGCTCTGGCTGGCGAAGCCGATCAGCCAGCCATCGCCGCTGGCCGGGTTGCTGTCGACAGTGCCGCGAGCGGCACGTACCTGGCGCTTCTTGCGCCGGCGGTCGAGGTACAGCAGCCAGCCGGTGACGAAGAACAGCGGCATGGTCAGGCTGGCGATGGTGACGATGATGCGACCCGGCAGGCCGAAATATTCGCCGACGTGCAGGGCGTAGACGCTCTGCAGCAGCTGCGCCTTGAAAGACTTGTCGTTGTAGCGGTCCTGGCTTTTCACCTGGCCAGTGGCCGGGTCGAGCACCAGGGTGTTGAACGCGCGCGGGTGGGCGGCGTCTTCGAGCAGGTAGAACAGGTTGGCCGGCTGGCCACCGGCTGGAGGCAGGCGCAGGTTGTACATGGCCAGGCCAGGGCCGGCGGCGGCCTTGAGGCTGGCCCAGATAGCGTCATAGTCGACCACCAGCGGTGGCGCGTTCTTGTCGACCTTGGGTGGCCCATGGCGGCCCCGGCCTTCGCCGCGCTTCTGTTGCTGGCCAGCGGCGGGTTGGTCAGCCAGCAGTTTGTTCAGGCCCGAGCGGTACCATTCGTAGGACCAGAACAGCCCGGTCAGTGCGAACAGAAGGTAGAACAGCAGGCACCAGGTTCCAGCCACGGCGTGCAGGTCCCAGTTGAAGGCTCGGCCTTGCTTGGCCCAGTCGAAGGTCAGCCAGGTGCGCCAGTTCAGCGCCTTGCGCGGCCAGCGCAGGTACAGGCCGGACAGGCAGAAGAACACCAGCATCAGGGTGCAGGCACCGGTGATTTGCCGGCCGGTGTCGCCCATGGCGAGGAAGCGGTGCAGGGTCAGCATCAGGTTGAAGAAACCTTGCCCGGTGGCCTCGCCCTTGAGCTCACCGGTATACGGGTCGGCGTAGCGCAGCGCGCCCCGGCGCTCACCCGGTAGCGGGGTGAAGAATACCCGCGCGGCGTTGCCTTCGCGCACGTCGACCCACAGCATCGACACCTTGTCGCCTTGCTCGGCCTCGACCCGGCGCACCAGCTCGGCCGGTGGCAGCACGCCCTCGGCGCGGACCTCGACCTTGAGCACATCGGCGTTGAAGGCGCGCAGCAACTCTTCCTGGAACGAGTACAGCGCACCGGTGATACCCATCAAGGCCAGCACCAGGCCAGCGGTGATGCCAAACAACCAGTGCAGTTGGAACAGCGTCTTCTTCACCACATCTCTCACCTTGTGTTGCTGCCACCGACCGCGCGGCGTGCATTATGCCTTGATACGCAAAAGCCCCGCTCACAGGTATGAACGGGGCTCGGCGGTGTTTCGTCAGAAGTGGACGCTGGTGGTCAGCAATGCCGTCCGGCCCGCTGCCTGGTTGGCGAAGTGGGTGGAGAAGGCCTTGTCGTAGTACACCTCGTTGGTCAGGTTCTGCACGTTCAACTGCAGGTCGACGTTCTTGGTCAGCTTGTAGGCGGCCATGGCGTCGTAGCGCACATAGCTGTCGACCATGGTGGTGTTGGCCACGCTGCCGTATACGTCATCCACGTAGAATGCACCGCCACCGACGGTCAGCTTCGGCGTGATCGAGTAGGTGGTCCACAGGCTGGCGCTGTTGTTCGGCGTGTTCGGCAGCTGGTTGCCGTCGTTGGCCGCGCCCACCGGGCCGCCGTCGATCTGGCGCGCTTCCATGTAGGTGTAGCCGGCGAACACTTGCCATTTGTCGGTGATCTTGCCGCTGGCCGACAGCTCGATGCCCTGCACACGGGTTTCGCCGACGTTTTCGTAGGTGGTGGTGTTCACCTGGACGCGGGCGTTTTCTTTCTCGGTGCGGAACAGCGCAGCAGCCAGGGACAGACGCTCGTCGAGCAGGTCCCATTTGGTGCCGATTTCGTAGTTGGTGGTTTCTTCCGGCTCCATGTCGCTGCTCAGCAGGTTGCCGCTGCGATCAGTGGTGTTGCCCAGCGGGTTGCCTTCAGTGCCTTCGCCGAGCATCGCACCTGGTGGGGTGGCGGAGGTGGCGTAGGACACGTAGATGCTGCCGTTGTCGGCCGGTTTCCACACCAGGCCCAGCTGGCCGGTGACGAACTCACTGGTGTCCTTGCCCTTGGAGACGACGCCCTTGGTACTTACCGCCGTGCTGCCGTTGGCGTTGTAGCCACGGAACTGAGTGTCGAAGTGATCGTAACGCAGGCCCATGTTCAGCAGCCACTGTGGCGACAGTTCGAGGGTGTCGAACACGTAGATGGCCCGGGTGTTGCTCTTGGTATTGGTGCCGGCGTAGTTGCGCGAGATTGCACCGTTCCACGGATCATCCGGGTTCGGGTTGCTCAGCGAGGTGCAGTTGTAGCCGCTGGTAGCACCGATCATGCCTGGGGTGCAGTTGGTGTTCGCTGCGCCACCGGGGACGGTGTCGGTGTTGACGTCGTAGGTTTCACGGTCGCTTTCTTCACGGCTCAGCTCGATACCGGTGGCGAAGCTGTTCTTCAGGCCACCGAGGTAGAACTCGCCGAACAGATCGGTCTGGTTGGTGGTAGTGGAGGTGTTGCCAACGCGGGTGTTGGCGCGGCGCCAGACGCTGCCATTGTTGACGTTGCCCTTGCTGTCGTCGGGCTGGGTCAGGATGTAGTCCTGCATGCTGTTGCCGTGACGGAAGGTGTTCTTGATGGTCAGCGCTTCGCTCAGGTCGTGCTCGATGGCGAAGGTGGCGATGTCGACACGGGTCTTGCGGAAGTCGCGGTCGGTCAGGCCGTAGAAGTTGTCGCTGTCGCCACCGTCGTTCGGCTTGCTCGGGTGAGCAGAGGTGCGCGCGGCGCTGCCAGCGGTGGGAATAGTGTAAGGAATGCCCGAGTCAGGCAGGTCATCACTTTCCAGGTGGTAGTAATCGAGGTTGACGCGGGTCGCGGTGCCCAGGCCGAAGGCCAGCGACGGGGCGATACCCCAGCGGTCGTAGTTGACCTTGTCACGCCCGGCGACATTGCTTTCGTGGGTCATCAGGTTCAGACGCCCGGCGACGGTGTCGCTGAACTGGTAGTTGCCATCGAAGGTGTAACGCTGGGTCTGGTCGCTGCCCCAGGTCCAGGCACCGTCGAGCGAATTGCCCAGATGTGCGCGCTTGCTCACCAGATTGATGGTGCCGCCGGCAGCGCCGCGGCCGCCGATGGCCGAGTTCGGGCCCTTGGCCACTTCGACCGATTCGATGGCGAAGATTTCGCGGGTCTGGGCGCCAGTGTCGCGCACGCCGTCCAGGTAGGTGTCACCCTGGGCGTCGAAGCCGCGGATGAACGGGCGGTCGCCTTGCGGGTTGCCGCCTTCGCCGGCACCGAAGGTGATGCCAGGCACGGTGCGCAGGGCGTCCTGCAGGGTCAGGGCATTGGTGTCCTTGATCACTTGCTGCGGGATGACGGTGACCGAGCGCGGGGTGTCCACCAGCGGTGCGGTGTACTTCTGCGAGGAGGCCTTCTCGACTTTGTAATCGGTGCTGGCCTGCTCAGCCTTGCCATTGACGCTGGTGGCGTCGAGGGTGATGGCACTGCTGGCAGCCGGGTCAGCGGCGTAAGCGCCAGAAGCGCTGAGGGCGACACCGATGGCCGAGACGATCAGGCGTGGTGAACTCACTGCAGATGGTACGTGACGCATTATTGTAGGCCTTCCCCAAGGTGTGAAGGCCCCGAATGTTAATGTAAGGATTTGTAAGGCACAATTGAGACTCGTTACCATTCGCTATAAATTTACAATCTTTACATATTCTCTTTACGTTTTATGGACGCTGAATCGTCTAAGGCCTTGGCAGGGCTTGTGCTCGGTAAAAGGGAATCAATATCATTGAGGCTTTACAGATCCTAACGGTGCCGCCGCCATGCTGCTTCATATCCCCGGGTTGTTCGACGCCGATGAACTGGCCCGTATCCGCGAGGCGCTGGAGCAGACCGACTGGGCCGACGGCAAGGTCACGGCCGGCTATCAGTCGGCCAAGGCCAAGCACAACCTGCAGCTGCCGGAAGGGCACCCGCTGGCCAAGGAAATCGGCAGCGCACTGATCGATCGCTTGTGGCAGACCCCGCGTTTCATGTCGGCGGCCTTGCCACACAAAGTGTTCCCGCCACTGATCAATTGCTACCGCGAGGGCGGCAACTTCGGATTCCACATCGACAATGCCCTGCGCCAGCCCAAGGGCAGCGCGGAACGGGTGCGTACCGACCTGTCCTCGACCCTGTTTCTCAGCGACCCGGACAGCTACGACGGCGGCGAACTGGTGATCCAGGACACCTACGGTGTGCAGCAGGTCAAGCTGGCGGCCGGCGACCTGGTGCTGTATCCGGGCACCAGCCTGCACAAGGTCAACCCGGTGACCCGTGGCGTGCGCTATGCGGCGTTCTTCTGGACCCAGAGCCTGGTGCGTGAGGACAGCCAGCGCGCGCTGCTGTTCGAGATGGACAATGCCATCCAGCAGCTCACCGCCGATGTGCCGGACCACCCGTCCTTGCTGCAGCTGACCGGCACCTACCACAACCTGCTGCGCCGCTGGGCCGAGGTCTGAGCCATGTCCTATCAGCTGCGTCGTGAAGAAGTGGTGGATGCTGCCGGCCTGCAGGCCATGCTCGAACACAGCCCTGGCAAGGCGGCCCAGGCGATCCTGGCGGCTGCGGGGCAGGGCATGGTCGAGGCGCAGCTGCTGCTCGGGCAGATTCTGCTCGACGGCCGTGGTATCGAGCAGGACGCCGGTGTTGCCCGGCGCTGGTTCGGCATTGCGGCACAGGGCGGCAGTGCCATGGCGCACAACATGCTCGGTCGTTGCCTGGAGCATGGTTGGGGGGGCGAGGTGAACCTGGCGCAGTCGGCCATTCACTATGCCAGGGCGGCCGATGCCGGCCTGGATTGGGGGCTGTACAACCTGGGCAACCTGCTGGCCACCGGGCGTGGGCTACCGGCCAACCAGGCCCAGGCGCTGAGCTGTTACGAGAAAGCAGCGCAGATGGGCCATGCCAAGTCGATGAACTTGTACGGGCGTTACCTGGAGCACGGCATTGCCACCGCGCCGAGCCCGGTGCGGGCGGTGCGCTGGTATCGGCGCTCGGCCGAAGCGGGAGATTTTCGCGGCATGTTCAGCCTGGCGATGGTGCTGGCCGAGCGGGGGGATATGGCAGAAGTCGGGGCTTGGCTGGAGCGCGCGCGGGTCGAAGGCAACCTGAGCTTTCTGCGTAGCGCCTTGGTGACCTTGCAAGGGGCGGGGCCAGTGTTGATGGCGTTTGCGCAGCGATATGCCGAAGAGATCGAACGGCGCGGGGAGTGATCAGGGGCCTGGGACGGCTAGCCATTCAAGGGGGGCGTTCCAGGTTCTTCCCAGGGGGACACGGAAGCAGAGTCGCGTTGCACCGCGCAAGTCATACGACTGCGGTTCTCTTGCGATTCATCACCTGGAGGTCACCATGACGACAATCAATCTGCAGCAATCATTCACGGCGAGGTTGGAGGGGCAAGACAACAGCAAACAGAGCGTGCCGATCATGCTAATCGAACGGCAATTGCTCGAAGTGGACAGCTCCGGATGGCTCTGTCTGCCAGCAGGCGATACGGTGGGGCTGAATTTCTTGCCGGCCACGTTGCGTTTCGATTTTCTTGGTCAGCATGGCGACAGTTGCCATTACCGGGTCAGTTGCGCGACCAGGAATTCGCATTATTTCAAGCGACATCTGGATTGCAGCAGCAACGGTTACCTAGGCTTCTACAGTTCGTCGGCGGGTGACGTATTCTGGAAAATCGATGTGATCAACGGTTCGGCGAGCGGCGTATCGCCTGTGTTCAACCTGCGTGATCACCGCGGGCGCGGGGTAACGACGCTGACTGACAGCAGCATTGTCCAGGGCAATATAACCTACCTGGCAGCTTCCGACTCCAGGATGAAGCCCCAGCCCTTCAAGCTGGTTGACTATAAGCCGAGCTGACCCAAGGGAGGCATGAGTCGAGCGCCGCCTGCACGGCGCTTTACCGCGCAGGCGACGCAGATGCTTACAGGTAGTAAGCCTTCAGCGGCGGGAAGCCGTTGAATTCCACAGCGCTGTAGCTGGTGGTGTAGGCACCGGTCGACAGCCAGTACAGGCGGTCACCGATGGCCAGGTTCAGCGGCAGGCCGTACTTGTAGTTTTCGTACATGATGTCGGCGCTGTCACAGGTCGGGCCGGCAATGACCACTTCTTCGGCTTCGCCTTTCTTCTCGGTCCAGATCGGGAACTTGATGGCTTCGTCCATGGTTTCGATCAGGCCGGAGAACTTGCCCACGTCGGTGTAGATCCAGCGCTCGACGGCGGTGCGCGACTTGCGCGCGACCAGCACCACTTCGCTGACCAGGATACCGGCGTTGGCGATCAGCGAACGGCCCGGCTCGAGGATGATCTCCGGCAGGTCGTCACCGAAGTCTTCCTTCAGGAAGCGGATGATCTCTTCGGCGTAGGTCTCGAGGCTGTTGGTACGGGTGATGTAGTTGGCCGGGAAGCCGCCACCCATGTTGATCAGCTTCAGCTCGATGCCGTCTTCTTCCTTCAGGCGCTCGAAGATCACCTTGACCTTGGCGATGGCTGCGTCCCACACGCTGATATCGCGCTGTTGCGAGCCAACGTGGAAGGAGATGCCGTAAGGCACCAGGCCCAGGTCACGGGCGAGGATCAGCAGGTCCATGGCCATGTCGGTCTGGCAGCCGAATTTGCGCGACAGTGGCCAGTCGGCCGTGGTCGAGCCTTCGGTGAGGATACGCACGTACACTTTCGAGCCCGGCGCGGCCTTGGCGATGTTGCGCAGGTCGGCTTCCGAGTCGGTGGCGTACAGGCGCACGCCCTTCTCGTAGAAGTAGCGGATGTCCTTGGACTTCTTGATGGTGTTGCCGTAGCTGATACGGTCGGCGCTGACACCACGGCCCAGGACCTTGTCCAGCTCGTAGATCGAGGCGATGTCGAAGCTCGAACCTTTCTCTTTGAGCAGGTCGATGATCTCGACGGCCGGGTTGGCCTTGACCGCGTAGTACACCTTGGCGAACTCGAAACCAGCACGCAGGTCGTCATAAGCCTGGCTGATCATCTGGGTGTCGATGAGTACGAACGGGGTTTCCTGCTTGTCGGCGAACGCCTTCATTTTCTGGAAGGTGTCACGCGCGAAATAGTCTTCGACCTGGATCGACATGCTCAGGGACTCCATGGGCAAACTGAATGATTAAGTGGCTGCAAACTGAACGTCCTCCGTATCCCCACTTTGGTTCGCCTACTCAGTACTTGAGCCGGATGGATCGTTTCCAGCATGGACGTTCGGCGCGCACTTTAGGGCGTGAAGAATGCAGAATCAACTGGCAATCCGGGTGCGATCGTCGTGGATCGGCACGCTACCCGTTGAATAACCGACTCACCTGACCGCCTGATGTTCCCCGGCATGTTTCAAGCGTAAAAAATTGTGGAATAGACCGCGTTGACCCCTATGCGGGTAAACCCGCTCCTACAGGGTTTTCGCAATTCCTATGGGAGCGGGTTTACCCGCGAAGGGGCCTGTGGTGTTCATATTTATGGCCACAATTTCTGGCACTGGCGTACATGAAAAACACGATAAATTTTTTGTTACCGTCGGGCAGATTTGCCGTTATGGATGAGAAACATTACTATTCGCACCCTCATCCGCCTCCCTGACGACCCCGAACGTGTCCGGACACAAAGGCTTCCTCGACCACTACCATGAGCTGATCGGCACCTGGACGCGCAAATTGCGCAGTCGTCAGCAGGCCGAGGACCTCACGCATGATGCTTTCGTCCGGGTACTGGAAAGCCCGCGCGAACAGGTCGAGCAGCCCCGCGCCTACCTGCACCAGACTGCCCGCAACATCGCCGTGGACGGGTTTCGCCGCGAAGACCGGCGCCAGGCCCTGGAACTGCAAGCCTTCGACGAAGGCGTGGCCATTAGCGACGACCCGGAAGCCTACGTGCATGCCCTGGAGCTGGCCGAAAGTGTCGAGCGGGCGCTGGCCGAGCTGCCGCTGAACTGCCGCCGGGTGTTCATCTGGCAGAAGCTCGAAGGCTTGAGCCAGGCCGAGATCGCCGAGCGCATGGGTTTGACCAGGAACATGGTCGAAAAGTATATGATTCGCACGCTCCGGCATCTGCGCGAGCACCTGGACGTGTCAGCACGATGAGTCAGGAGACCTTTCCCATGAAACAGCGCGGTTCCGAGACCGTCCGTGAGCAGGCGGCTGCATGGTTCGTGCGCCTGCAGGACGCGCCACGCGATGCCGCGCTGCAAAAGCAGCTGCGTGCCTGGCTGGCCGCCGACCCTAGCCACCGTGCCGAGTACGATGCCCTGGCCACGGTCTGGAGCGCGGCGGAGCTGATCCCGCGCCAGCGCCTCGAAGCGCTGTGTGAGCCAGGCCCGGTACGCCAGCTGCCGCAGCGGCGCCTGCTGCGCCAGGCACTGGCGGCGAGTGTGGCAGTGGTGGCGCTGGGGCTCGGCTGGACGGGCTGGCACTACCAACAGCTCAATCACCAAGGCCAGCTGCAGACGGCCTTTGGCGAGCGCCGTCAGGTCGCGTTGCCGGATGGCTCGCAGCTTGAGCTCAACGGCGCAACCCAGCTGCACATCGATTTCAGCCCAGGCCGCCGTCACATTCAGTTGAACGCTGGTGAGGCGATGTTCATCGTCGCCCACGACAGCAGCCGCCCGTTCGTGGTCGACACTGCCCAAGGCAGCGTGACCGTGACCGGCACCCGCTTCGATGTGCGCCTGGACCCGGCAACCACTCGCGTGGCGGTCGAGCAGGGATCGGTGCGTGTGCAGGGCAGTGATACGTCGCTGGCGCAACTTGGCGCTGGTCAGGGTGCCTATATAGATGCGCATGGCCAGGTCGCCGCGCCTTATGCGGTCGACGCCGCCACCCTGACCGCCTGGCGCCAGGGCAAGCTGGTGTTCGACAACGCCACCCTCGCCGAAGTGGTGGCCGAAGTGTCGCGCTACCGCGCCCAGCCCCTGCGCGTGGCACCTGGCAAGGTTGCCCAGTTGCGCCTCTCCAGCACCTTCAGCACCGATGACACGGACGCGCTGCTGCGCGCCTTGCCGAGCATCCTGCCAGTGGCAATCAAGGCCCATGCAGACGGCTCCCGCGAAATAATCGCGAAATAGATTCAGGTTTTTTTCCGCTCGTTCGTCTTCCCCGTCAGCTGCAACTGCCAAGCATTTCCATTTGCATGCGGTTGGCGTTTATTCCTTCTTCCGGATGTTTCGACGACGTGAACAACAACAAACCTTTTCCACGCCTGAGCGCTCTGGCGCTGGCCCTGGCGGTCAGCACTGCGGCCGTCGATGCCCAGGCCGAGCAGGCCGGCAGCATGATCCAGATCCAGGCGCAGCCTTTGGCCTCGGCGCTGAGCCAGTTGGGCCAACAGACCAACCTGCAGCTGTTCTTCAGCCCTGAACTGGTAGCCGGCAAGCTGGCCCCGGCCGTGTCCGGCAACCTGGCGCCCGAGCAGGCCTTGCAGCAACTGCTGCAGGGCAGCGGGCTGACGTACGAGAAGTCCGAAGACACGGTGGTAGTGAAGCCAGCCCAGCCTGCCGGCACGCTCACCACCGGCAGCCTGGAGCTGGCGCCCACCGACGTGAAGGTGGTCGGTGACTGGCTGGGCGATGCCGACCAGGCGGTGGTGCAGAACCACCCAGGCGCACGCACCGTGGTCCGTCGTGAGGCGATGGAGGAGAAGGGCGCGATGAACGTGCGCGATGTGCTGCGCGGCATCCCTGGGGTGCAGGTACAGGACAGCAACGGCACCGGTGGCAGTGACTTGTCGCTGAACGTTGGCGTGCGTGGCCTGACCTCGCGCCTGTCGCCGCGCTCGACCGTGCTGATCGACGGCATTCCGGCAGCCTTTGCGCCCTATGGCCAACCGCAGCTGTCGATGGCACCGATCTCCTCGGGCAACCTCGACAGCATCGACGTGGTGCGCGGTGCCGGCTCTGTTCGTTACGGCCCGCAGAACGTCGGCGGGGTGATCAACTTTGTTACCCGGGCGATTCCCGAAAAGGCATCGGCAGAACTGTCCACCACGCTGGAAACTTCCCAGCATGGCGGCTGGAAACACACCGAATCGGCGTTTGTCGGTGGCACCGCCGACAACGGCATGGGTGTGGCCTTGCTGTACACCGGCGTGAACGGCAACGGCTATCGCGAAAGCAACAACGGCAATGATATCGACGACGTCATCCTCAAGACCCACTGGGCACCGACCGAGGTCGACGAGTTCTGGCTCAACTTTCACTACTACGATGGCCGTGCCGACATGCCCGGCGGCCTGACCCAGGCCCAGTACGACAGCAACCCGTACCAGTCTCTGCGCGACTACGACTACTTCGCCGGCCGGCGCAAGGACGTGTCGTTCAAGTGGCAGCGCCAGCTCGACGATGCCACCCAGTTCGAAGTACTGACCTATTACACCGACAGCTTCCGTGGTAGCGCCATCGCCGCGCGCGACATGAAGACCCTGTCGTCGTACCCGCGCAACTATCACACCTTCGCCATCGAGCCACGGGTGTCGCGGATCTTCTTCGCCGGTCCTACTACCCAGGAAGTCAGTGTCGGCTACCGCTACCTGAAAGAAGCCATGCGCGAGCAGTCGACCCGCCTGGCGCTGATCGACAACGTGCCGACGCCCACGCCGACCTCCGACGGCCACGTGTTCCAGGACCGCAGCGGCGGCACCGAGGCCAGCGCCTACTACATCGATGACAAGATCGATGTCGGCAACTGGACCATCACCCCGGGCATCCGCTTCGAACACATCAATACCGACTGGCGCGACCGCCCGGTGCTTGGCGCCAACGGCCAGCCGGTACCGGAGAAGAACCGCAGCATCACCAGCAACGAGCCATTGCCAGCGCTGAGCGTGATGTACCACATCTCCGATGCCTGGAAGGTGTTCGCCAACTACGAGACTTCGTTCGGCAGCCTGCAGTACTTCCAGCTGGGCCAGGGCGGCACCGGCAACAGCACGGCCAACGGCCTGGAGCCGGAAAAAGCCAAGACCTACGAGCTCGGTACCCGTTATGACAACGGCGGTTTCGCCGGTGAGCTGACGGCGTTCTACATCGACTTCGATGACGAGCTGCAGTACATCAGCAACGACGTGGGCTGGACCAACCTCGGCGCGACCAAGCACCAGGGCATCGAGGCCTCGGTGCGCTACGACCTGGCTGGGCTGGACCCGCGCCTGGAAGGCGTGTCGGTGAACGGTGGCTATACCTATACCCGGGCGACGTATGAAGGGGATATTCCCGGCTTCAAGGGCCGTGACCTGCCGTTCTATTCACGCCAGGTGGCCACTGCCGGGGTGCGCTATGCGATCAACCGCTGGACCTGGAATCTGGATGCCTACGCCCAGTCCAAGCAGCGTGCGCCGGGGACCGGGATCAACGCCGATGGCAGCTTCAATGGTGACTACATCACCGAACCGACTGCCGATGGGCAATACGGGGATATTCCGGGGTATGTGACCTGGCATGCCCGTGGCGGGTATGAGTTCGGGCCGCAGCTGTCCAACCTGAAGCTCGCGGCGGGGGTGAAGAACCTGTTTGACAAGCAGTACTTCACCCGCTCCAGCGACAACAATGCCGGCATCTATGTCGGTGAGCCGCGGACCTTCTATGTGCAGGCCAGTGTAGGGTTCTGAGCCGAGATTGCCGGGGCCGCTGTGCGGCCCCAGCGATTACGAAGCCACCGCCTCAGCCGGCGACACGATGCTGGTCTTCGCCCCCCGCGAGCGCCCCGAGCTCAAATAAGCCGCAATCGACTCCTGTGTCACCTCACCCAGGAACACCTGCTCCGCATCCAGCACCGGCAACCAAGCCCGGTTGAACTCATACATCCGCGACAACAAGATGCGCAGATGCTCGTCATGCGACGCCGTGGCATTGAACGGCCGCAGGAAGTCGCCGCAGGTGCCTTGCTGGCGGTGCATGTCACGCCGGCGCACATAGCCCAGCGCCTTGTTCTGCCCGTCGGTCACCACCACATAGCGGCGGTCGTGCTCGTCGAGCAGCTCCAGCGCATCGTTCACCGGCGTCTGCGGGCTCACCGACGGCGCGTTGTCCGCCGCATCCTCGGCACGCACCAGCAGCAGGCGCTTCAACGTGCTGTCCTGGCCGACGAAGTTCCTCACGAAGTCATCCACCGGGTGCGCCAGCAGGGTGTCCGGGTGGTCCAGCTGGAGCAGCTTGCCGGCGCGGAAGATAGCGATCTTGTCGCCCAGCTTGATCGCCTCGTCGATGTCGTGGCTGACCATGATCACGGTCTTGTTCAGCGCCCGCTGCATCTCGAAGAACTCGTTCTGGATCATCTCGCGGTTGATCGGGTCGACCGCGCCGAATGGCTCGTCCATCAGCAGCAGCGGCGCTTCCGCTGCCAGTGCGCGGATCACGCCAATGCGCTGCTGCTGGCCACCGGACAGCTCGCGTGGGTAGCGCTGCAGGTACTGCTTGGGTTCGAGCTTGATCATGTGCATCAGCTCGCGGGCGCGGTCGTGGCACTTCTGCTTGTCCCAGCCGAGCAGGCGCGGCACCACCGTGATGTTCTCCTCGATGGTCATGTTGGGGAACAGGCCGATCTGCTGGATCACGTAGCCGATGTGCCGGCGCAGGGTCACTTCGTCCAGCGCGCTGGTGTCTTCGCCATTGATCAACACCTGGCCGGAGGTTGGCGTGATCAGGCGGTTGATCATCTTCAGCGTGGTGCTCTTGCCGCAGCCCGAAGGGCCGAGGAACACGCAGATTTCGCCTTCGTTGACAGTGAGGCTTACCGAGTCGACGGCTTTGACGTCCTTGCCGTTGACGTTGAAGGTCTTGCTGAGGTTCTTCAGTTCGATCATGAGCGCAGTCCTTCTGGAGTCAGGGCACGTTGCAGGGTTTGCAGGAGCAGGTCGGCGATGATCGCCAGCAGGCTGACCAGCACGGCGCCGACCAGCAGCATCGACATGTCGCTGCGGCTGATGGAGGTGAGGATGAGCACGCCCAGGCCGCCGGCGCCGATGGTGGCGGCGATGGTCATGACGCCGATGTTCATCACCACGGCGGTGCGCACGCCGGCGAGGATCACCGGCACCGCGATCGGCAGCTCGACCATGCGCAGGCGCTGGCCGAAGGTCATGCCGATGCCGCGCGCCGCTTCACGGATGCCGGGCTCGACGTTGGTCAGCGCCAGGTAGGTGTTGCGCAGGATCGGCAGCAGTGAATAGAGGAACACCGCAGTGATTGCCGGCAGCGGCCCGAGGCCCTGGCCGAACTTGGAGTAGAACGGCAGCAGCAGGCCGAACAGGGCGATCGAAGGGATGGTCAGCAGCACCGTGGCACTGGCCTGAAGCGGGCCGGCGACGGCCGGGAAGCGGGTCATCAGAATGCCCAGCGGCACGCCGACCAGAATCGCCAGGCTGACGGCAACGCCCACCAGCATGATGTGCTGCCAGGTCAGCTGCAGCACCTGGGCCCAGTCGAGGTGGGCGAACGTGTCGAGCAGGCTCATGGCTGTACCTCGCTAGGCATTGGGTGCTCGCGCAGGAAGGTGGCGGCCACCGTGGTCGGGTTCTGGTGTTCGACGTCGACCTTGGCATTGAGCTGGCGCATGGTTTCGTCATCCAGCTGCTCGGCCAGGGGCTTGAGCAGGCCGACCAGTTTCGGGTTGGCGTCGAGCACCTGTTTGCGCACCACCGGGGCGGCGGTGTAGTCGGGGAAGTAGTGCTTGTCGTCTTCCAGCAACTTGAGGTTGAACGCGCTCAGGCGGCCGTCGGTGGTGTACACCAGGCCCGCGAACACCTGGTTGTTGTGCATGGCGGTGTAGACCAGCCCGGCATCCATCTGGCGGATGTTGGCGCGGCCCACTTGCAGGTCGTACATCTCCTTCAGGCCGACCAGGCCATCCGGGCGGTTGGCGAACTCGGTGTCCAGTGCCACCAGGTGCTTGCGCTGGCTTTCGTCACGCAGTACCTGGTTGAGGTCGCTGATGGTGTTGACCTGTGGATAAGCTTCGGCGACCTGCTTGGGCAGGCCCAGCGCGTAGGTGTTGCTGAACTTCGACGGGGTCAGCCAGATCAGGTCCTTCTTCGCGTCCAGTTCCTTGACCTTGGCGTAGGTGGCTTCGGCACTGGGCATGCGCTCGTCGATATGGTTGTACGAGACCAGCGACACGCCGGTGTATTCCCACATCAGGTCGAGCTGCCCGGTTTCCTGGGCCTGGCGCGCGATGCTGCTGCCAAGGCCGGAGGTGACACGCACGTCGAAGCCGTTGGCGCGCAGGTATTGCGCGGTGATTTCGGCGAGCACGGTCTGCTCGGTGAACACCCGCGCGCCGATGCGGATCAGGGGTTTTTCGGCTGCCTGGGCAAATCCTGCGAACAGCAGGGCCGCGCCCAGCAGCAGGGCGATTCTCTTGTTCATACGTTCCCTCTTGTTATCCAGCCAGGCCACGTTCCAGCCAGCGCTTGCTGGCGAAACTCACCGCCGCGTCCAGCACCAATGCCAGCAAAGCGGTGCAGGCGGCACCGAGCAGCAGCTGTGGCTGGTTGTTCAGGGCGATGCCGGGGAAGATCAGGCTACCGAGGCTGTTGGCGCCGATCAGGAAGGCCAGTGGTGCGGTGCCCACGTTCAGCGCCAGGGCCACGCGCACGCCGCCGACGATGATCGGCACGGCGTTGGGCAACTCCACCTGCCAGAGTTGCTGGCGCGGGGTCATGCCGATGCCGGTGGCGGCTTCCTTGAGCGAGGCGGGGACGTTTTTCAGGCCCTCGTAGGTGTTGCGCACGATGGGCAGGAGGGAGGCGAGGAACAGCGCGAAGATCGCAGGCCCGGCGCCGATGCCCAGGATACTCAGGGCGATGGCCAGAACGGCCAAAGGGGGGATGGTGTTGCCAACGTTGAAGAACTGCATGAAGCGCTCGGCCTTGTCGACCCGGTGCGGTCGACTCAAGGCAATGCCGGCGGGGATGCCCACGGCCAGCGCCGCCGCCATCGAAGCCAGCACCAGTACCAGGTGCGCTTGCAGGTAGAACCCAAGATCGTCGCGATAACGCGCGATCGTGTCGATGCCGATCCAGTGGATCAGCAGGGCCAGGATGACGAGCACGGTGGCGCATCCCAACAGCCCTTTTCCGTAGCGTGTAGCCACAGGCGGACTCCTTGTGTTGTCGGCGAGCACACTTCTTGTAAGCCGGCCGGTCCTGGCGGCAGAGGGTGTGTTCGCGAGTAGCAGCGTGAGGCAACCGAAGGCTGCGATCAGGCCATGAGCCGAACCCCGTCGGGCCCGAAAATGCTGATGAAACCAGTCCCCAACCGAAGCGGGTTGCAGGGGAGTGGACGTCTCCGTGGGCGTAAAGGTTCCCATCTGGGGCGGCATTTGGCCAGCGTTAATCACTGGCGTGTTAGAAATATCACGCGAAAAATAAGCGCGAATCCTACTTCAAGGCGTTGAATTACCTGCTATCGCGATGTTCATCGCAGGGTCAGGATGGCGATGGGAATTTTTCAAGTTGGGAGACAGGGAAGTGAGGATCCTATTGCCGGACTTGGATGAGACGAGTGATGGCATCCAAGTGTGGGGCGGTCGATCTTCATGGGCGTTGAGATCGAGCGCCGCCCGCGCGGCGCATCGCGAGCTACGCTCGCTCCTACGTTTGTTTCGGGCCAATCATTCCTGTGGGATTTGCGCGCGTACGCCTTGGCGCATGACTCGATATTGTGTCGTACCAACAAGGCGGTCGCGCGCGCCTGGCACAGGCGTTACTGGCCCAAAACAAACGTAGGAGCGAGCGTAGCTCGCGATGCGCCGCGCGGGCGGCGCTCGATCTCGAATGCAGTGGAGGACCAGCGGCAAGCTCCAGGATTTTGGTCCCCGCCCAACTTCAGGTATGATATCGCCCCTTTCAAATCCCCCAGTCAGGCGATTTCCCATGACCAACCAGGCCGCCGAAGTCGCGAAGCGCCGCACTTTCGCAATTATTTCCCACCCCGACGCCGGTAAGACCACCATCACCGAGAAGCTCCTGCTGATGGGCAAGGCCATTGCCGTCGCCGGTACCGTGAAGTCGCGCAAGTCCGACCGCCACGCCACCTCCGACTGGATGGAAATGGAGAAGCAGCGCGGCATCTCCATCACCACCTCGGTGATGCAGTTCCCGTACCGCGAGCACATGATCAACCTGCTCGACACCCCCGGCCACGAAGACTTCTCGGAAGACACCTACCGCACCCTGACCGCGGTGGACTCGGCGCTGATGGTGCTCGACGGCGGTAAAGGCGTAGAGCCGCGGACCATCGCCCTGATGGACGTGTGCCGCCTGCGCGACACGCCGATCGTCAGCTTCATCAACAAACTCGACCGTGACATCCGCGACCCGATCGAACTGCTCGACGAGATCGAAGCCGTCCTGAAGATCAAGGCCGCGCCGATCACCTGGCCGATTGGTTGCTACCGCGACTTCAAGGGCGTGTACCACCTGACCGGCGACTACATCGTGGTCTACACCCCAGGCCACGGCCACGAGCGCACTGAAGCCAAGATCATCCAGAAGCTGGACTCCGACGAGGCCCGCGCGCACCTGGGCGACCAGTACGATTCGTTCGTCGAGCAGCTGGAGCTGGTACAGGGCGCCTGCCATGAATTCAACCAGGAAGAGTTCATCAACGGTCAGCTGACCCCGGTGTTCTTCGGTACCGCACTGGGTAACTTCGGTGTCGACCACGTGCTTGATTCGGTCGTCGACTGGGCACCGCGCCCGCTGGGCCGCGTGGCTCACGAGCGGACCGTCGAGCCTGTGGAAGAGAAATTCACCGGCTTCGTGTTCAAGATCCAGGCGAACATGGACCCGAAACACCGCGACCGTATCGCCTTCATGCGCATTTGCTCGGGCAAGTACGAAAAGGGCATGAAGATGCGCCATGTGCGCCTGAACAAGGACCTGCGCATCGGCGATGCACTGACCTTCTTCTCCTCCGAACGTGAGCAACTGGAAGAGGCCTATGCTGGCGACATCATCGGCCTGCACAACCATGGCACCATCCAGATCGGCGACACCTTCACCGAAGGCGAGTCGCTGGGCTTCACCGGTATCCCGCACTTCGCCCCGGAGCTGTTCCGCCGCGTGCGCCTGAAGGACCCGCTGAAATCCAAGCAGCTGCGCCAGGGCCTGCAACAGCTGGCCGAAGAAGGTGCGACCCAAGTGTTCTTCCCTGAGCGCAGCAACGACATCATCCTCGGTGCGGTCGGTGTGCTGCAGTTCGACGTGGTCGCCAGCCGCCTGAAGGAAGAGTACAAGGTCGAGTGCGCCTACGAGCCGATCACCGTGTGGTCGGCCCGCTGGATCGCTTGCGACGACAAGAAGAAGCTCGAGGAATTCCAGAACAAGGCCATGGAAAACCTGGCCATCGACGGTGGCGGTCACCTGACCTACCTGGCGCCGACCCGGGTCAACCTGGCGCTGATGGAAGAGCGCTGGCCGGACATCAAGTTCCGCGCTACCCGCGAGCACCACTAAGAGCAGCTACAAGTTTCAAGCTGCAAGCTACAAGAAAAAGCGGGCGCGAATTGGCCCGCTTTTTTCTTGCCGCTGTCAGCTTGAGGCTTTGCAACTGACGAATGTCAGTTGCCTGCTTTGATGCTGGTCCAGATCCGAGTCCTGATACGGTCGATCTTGGCCGGCATCGCCTCCAGCGCGTACAGCTTGCCCATCACATCTTCGCTCGGGTAAATCATCGTATTGCCCTTCATCGCCGGCTCTACCAGCCCGTCCGCCTTGAGGTTGCCGTTGGCGTACTGCACGTGGTTGCTGATGTTGGCCATCACCTCTGGCTGCAGCAGGTAATTCATGTAGGCATACCCGGCCTTCTCATCCGGCGCATCGGCCGGCATGGCCACCATGTCGAACCACATTGGCGCACCTTCTTTCGGGATCGAATACCCGACTTTCACCCCGTTCTTCGCCTCTTCGGCGCGGTTCTTCGCCTGCAGCACATCCCCCGAGAAGCCCACCACCACGCAGATATCACCGTTGGCCAGGTCGCCGGTGTACTTCGATGAGTGGAAGTAGCTGATGTACGGCCGCACCTGCATCAGCAACGCCTTGGCCTTGTCGTAGTCGGCCGGGTTCTGGCTGTGGTGCGGCAGGCCCAGGTAGTGCAGGGCGATCGGCAGCAGTTCGGGGCCGTTGTCCAGCACTGCCACGCCGCAGCTTTTCAGCTTGCTCATGTACTCGGGCTTGAAGATCAGGTCCCAGGAGTCCACCGGTGCGTTGTCGCCGAGCACCGCCTTGACCTTGTCGATGTTGTAGCCGATGCCGGTGCTGCCCCACAGGTACGGGAAGCCGTACTGGTTACCCGGGTCGTTGACCTCCAGCGCCTTCATCAGCACCGGGTTGAGGTTATGCCAGTTGGGTAGCTGCGACTTGTCCAGCGGCTTCAGGGCCTTGCCCTGGATCTGCCGGGCCATGAAATGGTTGGACGGGAACACCACGTCGTAGCCGGAATTGCCGGTCATCAGCTTGCCGTCGAGGGTCTCGTTGCTGTCGTACACGTCATAGGTCGGCACGATGCCGCTGGCCTGCTGGAAGTTCTTCAGGGTGTCGGGCGCGACGTAGCTGGACCAGTTGTAGATCTTCACCGTTTCGGCGGCGCTGGCGAAGCTTGCGGCCAGCATCAGGGGGGCGAACAGGAACATGCGCATATCGGGTTACCTTGCTTTGTCTGTTGTTATCGAAGGCAGGCGATCAGCGGATCAGAAAATCAGAACGTAGGTCTTGCGCACGGTCTCCTGGATGTCCCAGGTGCCGGTGCTGTTGGCCGGTAGCATCAGGGCGTCTCCGGCTTCTATGACCAGGGGCTCGCCACCGTCGGGGGTGAAGGTGCAGCGGCCCTTGATGAAATGGCAGAACTCCTGTTGCACGATCTGCCGCCGCCAGCGCCCTGGGGTGCACTCCCAGATGCCGGTTTCGACGCCGTCGCTGCGTTCCACGCAGGTGACAGACGTCACTGCCACGGGGTCGCCAAGCGGCACCGCGACCGGGTTGGAGCTGTCAAGCACGGCGCTGTCTGTGTGTTTGAACTGGGTGATGCTCATGACCGGTGGATCCTGTGTCGGGGAAAGGGAAGTCAGTGCATGAAACCTTCCATGAAGTCCGCTAGCGAGCTGGCCAGGCGCCGCCTCCAGGGCGAGCTGGCGGGGTTGGCGAGGGTCCGGTCCTCGTGGACGAAGCTCTGGATGATCGCGTTGTAGCCGAGCCAGCGGCAGGGCTCGGGCGGCCAGCTGGCCAGGCTCGATACCGGGCGGTTGTCGAGCACCCAGGGTTGCGCGGTCAGCTGGTTGTGCTGGTTGAGGATCAGCGCCGCCAGCGTGCGGCCGCCGAGGTTGGTGGCACCGACACCTTCGCCGCCATAGCCGCCGGCCAGGGCAATGCCGCGCTGGCGGTCACAGAGCATATGCGGGCGAAAGCGCCGCGCCATGCCCAGGTTGCCGCCCCAGGTGTGGGTGATGCGTGCGTGCTTGAGCTGCGGGAACAGTTCGCCGAACAAGTAGCGGCGCAGCTCGATTTCGTGCTCCTCGAGGTTGAAGTTTTCGCGCAGGCGGCCGCCGAAGCGGTAGCCGCCGCGGGCGCCGAACACCAGGCGGTTGTCGGCGGTACGCTGGCCGTAGGTGACCTGGCGGCTGCTTTCGCTGAAGGCCTGGCCTTGGCTGAGGCCGATCTGCTCCCAGGTCGATTCCGGAAGCGGCTCGGTGGCCACCAGCAGGCTCTGCACCGGCAACTGGTGCTTGCCCAGCGGCGGCAGGCTGGCGGCGTAGCCTTCGACCGCAGGCACCATCCACTGGCAGCGAATGCGCGCCAGGGGCGAGCGCACTTCGCCGGGCTGCCAGTCGATGGCTGGGGTGTTCTCGTAGATCGTCACGCCAAGCGCCTCCACCGCCCGGGCCAGGCCACGGGCCAGCTTGGCCGGCTGGATGGTCGCGGTGTGCGGGCTGTAGATTGCGCCGTAGGCATTGCTGACTCGCAGTTGCGCGTCCAGCTGCTCGGGGCGCAGCCAGCGATAGTCGTCCTCGGTCATTCCCTGGCGATAGAGATCGTCGAGATAGGCGCGCAGGCTGCGTTCCTGCTCTGGGTAACGCGCGGCGCAATACAGCACACCGCCTTTGCGGTAGTCGCAGTCGATGCCTTCGCGTTGCAGCACGCTGTGCACCTCATCGGGAATGCCATGCAGCAGATCGATGCTGGCGCGGCGCTGCTGCGGCGACAGGGTGGCGAGCAGTCGGTCTTCACCGAGCAGGTTGCCCATCAGCCAACCACCATTGCGCCCCGAGGCGCCGAAGCCGGCGATGTTGGCCTCGATTACCGCGATGTTCAGGTGCGGCGCCTGGCGCTTGAGGTAGTAGGCGGTCCATAGCCCGGTGTAGCCGGCGCCGATGATGCACACATCGACTTCGAGGTCCTGGCGCAGGGCCGGGCGCGCGCACAGCGGCTCGTCGAGCTGGTCCATCCACAGGCTGAGCGTGCGCAGGGGTTGCATCGGGTTTTGCTCCACATCCGTCAAGGTCTGTGGGCGATGCTAGTGGTGTCGGCCAGCGCCTGTCTTACGTGCGTGCACGCAGGGAAATTTGCTTCAGATAGGCCTTGGGGGTGAGGCCGGTGTGCTCGCGGAAGCACTTGTAGAACGCCGAGAGCGAGTTGAAGCCAGCGTTGAACGCCAAGTCGTCGATCGGTGCCTCGACGCTGTTGTCGTCGAGGCTGGCCATCAGGTGTTGCAGGCGTGCCTGGTTGACGTAGCGGTAGAAGCTTTGCCCGAGCACCTGGTTCAGCAGGTAGGAGATCTGGTTGCGGCTGTAGCCGCTGGCGTCGGCCACCTGCTGCAGGTCCAGTTCCGGGTCGAGGTAGGGGCGCTGGCGCTGGAAGTAGTGTTCCAGGTCCTGGGCCATGGTCGACAGCTGCCGTGGCGACAGGCCCAGGCGGCTGGTGGCCGGGCGTGGGCCGCTGCTGACCAGGGCGTTGCCGTTCTGGCGCACCAGGGTGGCGTACTCGTTGACCCGCCAGATCAGGCCGTCCTTGACGGTGATCGCTTCGCTGGACTGGAACGCCACCAGGCCTTCGCCGCCCTGCACCGTGACCTGGTACTGGATGAACGCCGTGCAGCCGTCGACGCGGATGCGGTCGCTGTGGACGATGTCTTCGCCGGCTTCATGGGGCAGGCAGGCGCGCACGTAGTCGCGTAGCTCGACATAGCCGAGCACGCGGTTCTGGAAGAAGTCGTGGTACTGGATGTCGGGGTGGTAGAGCGCGATCACGCCGTCGAGGTCACGGTGCTTCCAGCACAGGTGGTAGCGCAGCACGGTGTCGGCGGTGAGCGGGGTCTGGGCGGGGCCGTCGGGTAGCATCATGGGTAGATCATGCCTCGTCTGTCAGACCCGTTACAAGAATGCAGAACACCTGATGCAGGGGGGCGCGTCGCGCATTTTGCACGGTCAGACGTCGACCAATTTTATTAACTCATTGATATTCAAAGGCGTCATTTTTTGTCACAACTGGCACAACCGCTGCAATGGTGACTGCGCGAACGGAATTTATCGCTCACAACATAAGGCGCATACATCATGATCACCCCTGCCGATTACCCTGCTGTCGATACTCAAAACCGCTCAGGAGTCTCCTGGGCGGCGGTCTTCGCTGGCGCGGCCGCTGCCGCCTCGGTGTCCCTGATATTGGTGGTACTGGGGGCCGGACTCGGCTTTGCGGCCAGCTCACCGTGGGCTGACGAGGGAGCCAGCGCAAAGGCCCTGGGCGTTTCCACCATCGTCTGGTTGCTGGTCACACAGATCATTGCATCGGGTTTGGGCGGCTACATAGCCGGTCGCTTGCGCGTGAAATGGGCCAACTTGCATGGCGATGAAGTCTACTTCCGCGACACCGCTCACGGTTTTCTGTCCTGGGCCGTGGCGACCTTGGTAGCAGCCATGCTGGTATTGGGGGCCGCAGGCAATCTGCTGGGTGCGGGAGCCAGTGCAGCCTCGCAGGCAGCTACCGTTTCAGCCGCTACAGGGGGTGCCGCAGCGGCGGGTAGCAACAACGACTCGATGGATTACTTCGTCGATAGCCTGTTCCGTGGCGATGGCCCGGCGCCGGTCAGCGAAGATGCAGCCAATGGCATAGCTGCGCGCATCCTGGCCAAGGGCGTTGCGGGCGATGGTGCACTGCCTGCAGAAGACCGCGCTTACCTGGCGCAACTGGTTGCCCAACGGACTCGCCTGAGCCAGGCCGAGGCCGAAGCCCGGGTCGACCAGGTAATGGCACAGGTGCAACAACTGAAAACCGCTGCCAAGCAAGCGGCGGACACCGCTGCCAAGGTTGCCGCCTGGACTGCGCTGTGGACCTTTGTCGCACTGCTGTGCGGCGCATTCTTCGCCAGCCTGGCGGCCCTTTACGGTGGTCGTCAACGCGACTGCGTGCAGTGGCTTGAAGGCGACTTTGCAGCCCACCGCACCCTTCAACGTTAAGCAAGGAGAACTGCCATGCGCTCGATACTGCTTTGGATGATTGGCGTCCCGATTCCGGTCATCATCCTGATTGCGCTGTTCATGCATTGACTGAAGAAGGGCGGCTTTGCTGCCCTTCACTTTTTTGGCCAGTACCCTGTCGCCTTGAGCGGCACAAGGATAAACAACATGCGCTCGATATTGCTTTGGATGATCGGGGTGCCGATCCCGGTGATCATCCTGATCTGGCTCTTTATGCATTGATAATCAGGGGCCGCTGTGCGGCCCTTTTCCATTCGTGGAACCGCGGGAAGCCGAGAGTGAAAAGTGGATATGTCAGGGAACCATTTATACGTGCCCACGCTGTTTGCCGCCCCTTAGTCTTTGCGCTGTGACGGCGCCATGAGGCCTTGCAAGTGGCAGGGCCCCTGCGCGCTCGTCATGCCTGAATTCTAAGAGTGGAGTGGCCGACGTGGCTGATTTAATTGAAAACGAAAGTGGCGAATGGGAAATGTTGAACCCGAATGGCGACTGGGTAATTGTTTCCGGTGACATTGATCCAGACGCGCCAACTCATGCGCAAGCGCGATTGGCTGGAAAGTTCCGCAGGGTCAAACGGCCAAGGCTGGGAGGTGCGACCGGAAAAGCCAGGGGGCGCTTGCGCAAAGGTATTGTTTCCCAGGCCGGTAAGGCATTTTTGGAGCATTTTGTCGCTCCCGTCGCGGTACAGATTATTGTTGATGAGATTGGCGGCAATCAGTTCAAGCATCCCGCCGATAGCGTAAAAAATGCAGACGGCAGCTTCACATACAAGGATGGATCCATTGCAACGGACAGGCAGATAAAACATCCCGATGGCAGCGTGTCGACCCCGGACGGTAAAGTCGCTTATCAGAATGGTACTTCCTATGATCGGGCGACCCACGTCGTGACGTTCGCGGATGGTGCGCAAGTACAGGGAGAATTTGATGAGAATGAAAACCTGGTTGTGACGCTTTGACTACGAGGTGATCACAATGGTTGAAAGATTGCTACCCGAACCCACTGACAATGGGGCATCGGGGCAACGTTGGGAAATGAGGAACGCTGACGGAAACTGGCAACTTCTAGAGGAGGATTTTGACCCGGCAGGTCTTGAGGCAATCGGGGATGGACTGTGGATGTTCCCTTCCCAGCAAGGTGCAGAGGAGGGTCGATCAGAAAGGAGTGTTTTCGGTCAGATTTTTCGGCTATCGGCAGGCCTCATGTTTGAAAACCCTCAGTCTGAGCGGAGTCCGCAGTTCAGTGAGAGTTGGGGTGAAAGAGTCCTGGACGACGCGGTGCCGGGTACTGAAATCTATATCGATGATCAGGGCAAGTACGTCTACCGCCATATCGGTGCGAATCATATTCTTTTGGACAATACGGCCCGTTATGAAGATGGCTCTGTGGGCAAGGAAACCACATTGACCCTGCGTGATGGACGGATCTTTCACGCCAGTGGGCACACGGTGTATCCGGATGGGCGATCACTCAACCGACGTACGGGTGTGCTGTCCGATCCTGGAGGTAACCTGCAGAACCTCGAGCGCCGGGCAGACGGGGAATGGGATGTGCCGGCAGCCCAGGGTTCCACATAACGGCACATCCTGCCGACCGTGAACGGCCCATCGCGGATAAATCCGCTCCTGCAAAGGTACCGATGTAGGAGCGGATTTATCCGCGATGGATTTCACACTGATCTAGAGAAATTGCTCGGCATAGTGGCAAGCCACCTGCCGCGTACTCACCTGCCGCAACGCTGGCACCTCCTTGGCACAGCGCTCGGTCGCATACGGGCAGCGTTTGTGGAACGCACACCCATCCGGCGGATTAAGCGGGTTGGGCAGCTCCCCGGCAATGCGGATCTTCGGCTTCAGCGGATCGGGGTGAATCGCCGGTGTCGCCGACAGTAGTGCCTGGGTATACGGATGCAGCGGCTTCTCGTAGATGTCCTCCTTCGGCCCCATCTCTGCCGGCCGCCCCAGGTACATCACCAGCACCTGATCGGCCACATGTCGCACCACCGCCAGGTTGTGCGAGATGAACACGTAGGCGGTGTTGAACTCCTTCTGCAAATCCATGAACAGGTTCAGCACCTGCGCCTGGATCGACACGTCCAGCGCCGAGGTCGGTTCATCCGCCACCAGCACCTTCGGCTGCAACATCATGGCCCGGGCCAGGGCGATGCGCTGGCGCTGACCACCGGAGAACATGTGCGGGTAGCGCTGGTAATGCTCGGGGCGCAGGCCGACCTGTTCCATCATCTTCTGCACTTTCTCGCGCCGCTCGGCTTTGCTCAGCGAGGTGTTGATCAGCAGCGGCTCGGCCAGCTGATCACCGATCTTCTGGCGCGGGTTGAGCGAGGCGTAGGGGCTCTGGAACACCATCTGCACGTCACGGCGCAGTTGCTTGCGCTCGGCCTTGCTGGCGCCCTTAACCTCGGTGCCGGCGATCTGCAACGAGCCGGAGGAGGGCTCTTCGATCAGTGTCAGGGCACGGGCCAGGGTCGACTTGCCGCAGCCGGACTCACCGACCACGGCCAAAGTCTTGCCGGCTTCCAGTTCGAACGACACGCCATTGAGCGCGCGCACCAGGGCGTGGCCCTTGAACAGCCCGCGGGAGACTTGGTAATGCCGGGTCAGCTCCCGGGCAGTGAGAACGACGGCCATCACGCCACCTCCTGGTTCAGCGGGTAGAAGCAACGCACCAGGCTGTGGGCCTGCGGGTCGAGGGGCGGGCGCTGGTGCCGGCAGTTGTCCTGCACGTACGGGCAGCGCGGTGACAGCAGGCAGCCAGCCGGGCGGTCGTAGCGGCCTGGGACAATGCCGGGCAGCGTGGCCAGGCGCTCGGCACCGATGCTGTGCTCGGGGATCGCCGCCAGCAGCGCTTCGCTGTACGGGTGGGCAGGCACGTCGAACAGCTCCGGCACCTGGCCGACTTCCACGGCCTGGCCGGCGTACATCACGCACACCCGTTTGGCCGTTTCGGCGACCACGGCCAGGTCGTGGGTAATCAGGATAAGCGCCATATTGCGCTCTTTCTGCAGGTTGACCAGCAACTCCATGATCTGAGCCTGGATGGTCACGTCCAGCGCGGTGGTCGGTTCGTCGGCGATCAGCAGCTTGGGTTCGCCGGCGATGGCCATGGCGATGGCGACGCGCTGGCTCATGCCGCCGGAGAGCTGGTGCGGGTAGGCGTCCAGGCGGCTTTCCGCAGCCGGGATCTCGACTTTCTTCAGCAGTTCCAGGGCACGCTGACGCGCAGCCTTGCCCTTCAGGCCCAGGTGCTGACGCAGCACTTCCTCGATCTGATAGCCGACGGTGTAGCTGGGGTTGAGCGCGGTCATCGGGTCCTGGAAGACCATGGCGATGTCCTTGCCCACCACCTTGCGCCGCTGCCGGCCGCTGAGCTTGAGCATGTCGGTACCGTCGAAGGTGAGCGCATCGGCGGTGATGCGCCCAGGGGCGTCGATCAGGCCCATCAGGGCCATCATGGTGACGGATTTGCCCGAGCCGGACTCGCCGACGATGGCCAGGATCTCGCCGGCGTCCACCGCCAGGTCCAGGCCATCGACCACGGGGACGGCATTGGCGTCGCCGAAGCGCACGTTCAGGTTGTTGATTTGCAACAGTGACATGGCGGTCTCCTCAGGCGGCGTTCTTGAGTTTCGGGTCCAGCGCATCGCGCAGGCCGTCGCCCATCAGGTTGATTGCCAGCACACTGAGCAGAATGGTCAGGCCAGGCAGGCTCACCACCCACCAGGCGCGCTCGATGTAGTCGCGGGCCGAGGCCAGCATGGTGCCCCACTCGGGGGTTGGCGGTTGTACGCCGAGGCCGAGGAAGCCCAGGGCGGCGGCGTCGAGGATCGCCGAGGAGAAACTCAAGGTCGCCTGCACGATCAGCGGTGCCATGCAGTTGGGCAGCACGGTGACGAACATCAGCCGTGGCAGCCCGGCACCGGCCAGGCGAGCGGCGGTAACGTAGTCGCGGTTCAGTTCGCCCATCACCGCAGCGCGGGTCAGGCGCACGTAGGACGGCAACGACACGATGGCGATGGCGATCACCGTGTTGATCAGGCCTGGGCCGAGGATGGCGACGATGGCCACGGCCAGCAGCAGTGACGGCAGGGCCAGCATCACGTCCATCAAGCGCATGATCGATGGGCCGAGCAGCTGCGGGAAGAAGCCGGCCAGCAGGCCCAGCAGGATCCCTGGGATCAACGACATCACCACCGACGACAGGCCGATCAGCAGCGACAGCCGCGCGCCCTGGATCAGGCGTGACAGCAGGTCGCGGCCGAGTTCGTCGGTGCCGAGGATGAACTGCCAGCTGCCGCCATCGAGCCACACCGGCGGAGTCAGCAGGAAGTCGCGGTACTGCTCGCTCGGGTCATGGGGGGCGACCCATGGCGCGAATAACGCGCAGAACACCACCAGGCACATGAAGGCCAGGCCCATTACCGCGCCCTTGTTGCGCGAGAAGGCGTGCCAGAATTCTTTGTACGGTGAGGGGTAGAGCAGGCTCTGGTCCACCGGGCTGGCCGGTGCGACGGATTTCGGAATCGGGCTAGTCATGGCGAAGGCCTCAGCGCTGATGACGGATGCGTGGGTTGGCCAGGCCGTAGAGGATATCCACGACGAAGTTGACCAGGATCACCAGGCAGGCGATCAACAGGATGCCGTTCTGGACCACGGGGTAGTCACGGGCGCCGATGGCTTCGATCAGCCATTTGCCGATGCCCGGCCAGGAAAAGATGGTTTCGGTCAGCACGGCGCCGGCCAGCAGCGTGCCGACCTGCAGGCCGAACACCGTCAGCACCGGGATCAGCGCGTTGCGCAGGCCATGCACGAAGACCACGCGGGCCGGCGACAGGCCCTTGGCGCGGGCGGTGCGGATGTAGTCCTCGCGCAGCACTTCGAGCATCGACGAGCGGGTCATGCGGGCGATCACCGCCAGCGGGATGGTGCCGAGCACGATGGCCGGCAGGATCAGGTGCATCACCGCGTCCTTGAACGCGCCTTCCTCGTCGCTGAGCAGGGTGTCGATGAGCATGAAGCCGGTCTTCGGCGCGATGTCGTAAAGCAGGTCGATACGCCCGGACACCGGGGTCCAGCCCAGGCTCACCGAGAAGAACATGATCAGGATCAGGCCCCACCAGAAGATCGGCATGGAATAGCCGGCCAGGGAGATCCCCATCACCCCGTGGTCGAACAGCGAACCGCGCTTGAGCGCGGCGATCACCCCGGCCAGCAGGCCGACCACGCCGGCGAACAGCAAGGCGGCCAGGGCCAGCTCCAGGGTGGCGGGGAACAGGGTGAGGAACTCGGTCCACACGCTCTCGCGGGTGCGCAGCGATTCACCGAGATCGCCCTGGGCCAGCTTGCCGACGTAGTCCAGGTACTGGACCGGCAGTGGCTTGTTCAGGCCCAGGCGCTCCATGGCCTGGGCGTGCATCTCGGGGTCGACCCTGCGCTCGCCCATCATCACTTCCACCGGGTCGCCGGGGATCAGGCGTATGAGCGCGAAGGTCAGCAAGGTGATACCGAAAAAGGTCGGTATCAGCAGGCCCAGGCGCCGGGCAATAAAACTCAACATTGTCGGGGTTACCTCATCAACAGGTCACGCAGTGCCGCCGGTGCCCGTGTGGGGTCCCGGCGATCGTTGTTGTTCTACTTCACCCGGGTGGTGGCGAAGTTGTTGTTGGTCAGAGGGTTGATCACGTAGCCCTCCACGTTGTCTCGCATGGCAGTGAACATCTTCGGATGGGCCATGTTGATCCAGGGTTGATCGTCATCGTACACCTTCAAAGCCTCGGCATAGACCCATCGACGTTCATCATCGTTGCTGAGTTCTCGGCCACGGACGATCAGGTCCTGAAATTTTTCATTGCACCAGCGGGCATAGTTCTCACCGTTGCGCGCGGCTTCGCAACTGAGCAGCGGGCCGAGGAAGTTGTCCGGGTCGCCGTTGTCACTGGCCCAGCCAGAGGAAATCAGGTCCGCTTCGCCGGCCTTGGCGCGGCGCAGCATTTCGGCCCATTCCATGACGCGGATGTTGAGCTTGATGCCGATCTTGGCCAGGTCCGCTTGCAGCATCTCGGCGGAAAGCCGCGGATTGGGATTGGTCGGGCCACCGCCGTTACGGGTGTATAGCGTCAACACCGTACCTTCCGGCATGCCCGCCTCCTTCAGCAGAGCGCGAGCCTTGACCAGGTCCTGCTTCGGGTTGGTGATCGACACGTTGTTGCCCAGCATGGTGTATGGGTACGGGTTGATGGCTTCGGTGGCATTGCCTTTGCCGAACAGCTGCTCGATATGTGTCTGGCGATCGAATGCCAGGTTGATGGCTTTGCGCACGCGTACGTCGCTGAGGTACTTGTGCTGTGTGTTCATGGCGATGTAGCCGGTGACCAGCGCATCGGTTTCCGCCACCTTGAGCTGAGGGTCGGACTTGATCGATGGCACGTCTGTCGGCTTTGGATACAGCGCCACCTGGCATTCGTTGGCACGCAGCTTCTGCAGGCGCACGTTGCTGTCGGTGGTGATGGCGAACACCAGCGCATCGGCCGGCGGTTTGCCGCGGAAGTAGTCCGGGTTGGGTTTGTAGCGAACCTGGGCGTCCTTGTTGTAGCGCTGGAAGATGAACGGGCCGGTGCCGATCGGCTTGCTGTTGAGGTCACCGGTCTTGCCGGCCTTGAGCAGCTGGTCGCCGTATTCGGCGGAATAGACCGAGGTGAAGGCCATGGCCATGTCGCGCAGGAAGGGGGCTTCGGGGCGGGTCAGGGTGATCACCACGGTATGGTCGTCGGTCTTGCTCACCGACTTGAGCAGCGCCTTGAAGGCCATGCTTTCGAAGTACGGGTAGCCGACGCTGGTCTTGGCGTGCCACGGGTGGTTCGGGTCGAGTTGGCGATTGAGGCTCCACAGCACGTCGTCGGCGTTGAACTCGCGGGTCGGCTTGAAGTAGTCGGTGGTATGGAACTTGACCCCTTGGCGCAGGTGGAAGGTGTAGGTCAGGCCGTCTTGCGAGATGTCCCAGCGTTCGGCCAGGGCCGGCTGGATGTCGGTGGTACCGGGCTTGAAGTCGACCAGGCGGTTGAACACCGTCTCGGCCGAGGCATCGGCGGTGACGGCAGTGGTGTACTGGACGATGTCGAAGCCTTCCGGGCTGGCTTCGGTGCACACCACCAGCGGCTTGGCCGCGAGGTTGCCGGCGGCGCCCAGGATAACCGCTGCCAGGGCAGCGCGGAGCGGTAGCGATGTCATGGAAACTCCCTGCATGCGTTGATTCCAGCGTAGCCGCCACGGCCCGGGTTGAAGCGGGCCGTGGCGCCAGTGGTCAGAGAATGTTGAATGGAATGGTGGTCACTACGCGGAACTCGTCCAGGCTGCCATCGCCCTGGGCCTTGCTGGCGCGGTGGGCGGTGTAGGTGGCGCGGATGCTGGTGTCCTTGAACGGCCCGCTCTGCACGGCGTAGCTGGTGCCGATGCCCCACTCGTAGTGGGTTTCGCCGTCCAGGCCGCGCACGTCGTAGGCGGTGCCGGTGTAGTGGGTGCCGTCGATGCCCCAGCCGCGGGCGTTGTACAGGTTGAACTTGAGGCCTGGCACGCCGTAGGGCGCCATGTTCAGCACGTAGGAGAGCTGCAGGGATTTCTCGTTGGGGCCGTTGAAGTCCGACAGCAGCGAGTTGGCCAAGTAGATGCCGTTGGTTTCGTGCAGGTAGTCGAAGTACTCGTTGCCGTTGACCTGCTGCCAGGAGGCGGTGAGGGTGTGCGCCTGATGGCTCAGGCCGAACGACAGGCTGTAGGTGTCGTTGTCGATCTCGCCCATCTTCTTGCTGCCTTCGTCCACGGTCTTGTAGTAGTTCAGGCCGGTGGTCAGGGCGAGCACGGCGTTGTCGCCGAGCACGTGGTTGGCGCCGAAGTAGTACTGGTTCCAGAAGTCGTCGACCTTGGTGGCGTACAGGCTGGTGGTCAGGCTCTTGAACGGCTGGTAGTTGACCCCGGCGGTGCTGGCGCGGTCGGTCTCGACGCCGGTGGCGCTGTATTCGCTGCGGAACTTGCTCAGGCTCTGTTCGGTGCGTGGCGAAACGCGGTCGAAGGTGCCCAGGTCAAGCGACAGGTTGTCGAACTCGGCGCTGTGCAGGAACGCCCCCTGGAAGCTCGACGGCAACGCACGGTTGCCGATGTAGGCGATCATCGGTGTATCCACCGACTGGCGGCCGACGGTAAGGGTGGTGTTGGACACGCGCGCCTTGACGTTGGCCAGGCCCATCTTGCTCCACTGGCCGACCGGGTCGCCGTCGCTGTGGGTGAGTGTTCGGTTGTTCGGCCCGGCGATCGCGGCACGGCCCTGCTGCAGGGCGACGGCGTTGTAGCCGGCGGCCTCGACGGCAAAGCCGACGGTGCCCTGGGTGAAGCCCGAACTGTAGTTGAGGATGGTGCCCTGCACCCAGTTGTCGCGGCTGTGGGTATCGTGGCGGGTGCCGTCGGCCTTGTAGTACTTCCACAGCGGTGCGCGGGTGGCGCGTTCGTGGGCGTACCAGTTGCGCGTGCTGCCGGACAGGCTCTGGCCGTCGATGAAACCGTTGGCCTGGTCCTGTTCGCTACTGGATTTCAGGCTGAACGGGACGTAGTCCTGGCTCTGGGTGTCGGCCTCGGTCACGGCGCAAAAGGTGCCGATGGATAAGGCCAAAGCGGTCAAGGTGAATAGTCTCAAAGTTAAAGCTCCCTTTCTGTTCTTTTAGTTATTACCTGGCCTTGTGGGCCGGGTTGCTTGCTGCGGTGTTGCCAGGGTTGCCCGGGGTCGCCGGGCAAAAGCGGGGGAGTTGTGTTGGCGATGAGGCCGGCACTGGCTATCGCTTAATCAACACTCACACCGGAAAAGTCATTGCGCCCGAATGGGCTGACCTTGAAATCGGCCACCTTGATGCTCAGCGGCTGGTTCACCGTGGAATGCGCCACCGGGGTGATCGGCACCTGTTGCTTCAGGCGCTGCTGGGCCTGCTGGTACAGCGCCGTGCGCTGCTCGCGGTCGGTGACCTGCTTGGCCTGCTTGACCAGGCTGTCGTACTGCGGGTCGCACCACAGCGAGTAGTTGTTGCTGCCGATGGCGTCGCAGTTGTAGAGGGTGCCGAGCCAGTTGTCCGGGTCACCGTTGTCGCCGGTCCAGCCGATCAGGGCGATGTCGTGCTCGCCGCTCTTCATGCGCTTGAGGTATTCGCCCCATTCATAGCTGACGATGCGCACTTTGAAGCCGAGCTTGCTCCAGTCGGCCTGGAGCATCTCGGCCATCAGCTTGGCGTTGGGGTTGTACGGGCGCTGTACGGGCATGGCCCACAGGGTGATCTCGGTACCCGGCTTGACCCCGGCCTGCTGCAGCAACTGCTTGGCCTTTTGCGGGTCGAACGGTGCGTCCTTGAGGCTGTTGTCATAGGACCACTGGGTTGGCGGCATGGCATTGACTGCCAGTTGGCCGGAGTCCTGGTACACCGCCTGGATGATGGCCTGCTTGTTCACGGCCATGTCCATGGCCTGGCGTACTGCAAGGCGATCAAACGGCGGGTGCTGGGTGTTGTAGGCGATGTAGCCGAGGTTGAAGCCAGGCTGCTGCATGACCTGCAGCTTGCCGTCGGCCTTGAGCGCCGGCAGGTCGGCCGGGCGTGGGTGCAGGGTGACCTGGCACTCGTTGCGGCGCAGCTTCTGGATGCGCACCGACGGGTCGGTGTTGATCGAGAACACCAGGTTGTCGATCTTCACTTCATCCGGCGCCCAGTAATGCTTGTTGCCCTTGAAGCGGATCTGCGAGTCCTTCTGGTAACGCTGGAACACGAACGGCCCGGTGCCGATCGGTTGCTGGTTGATGGCGCTGGGGCGCCCGCTGACCATTAGCTGCTCGGCATATTCAGCAGACAGTATCGAGGCGAAACTCATGGCCAGGTTCTGGATGAATGCGGCATCGACCTTGTTCAGGCTGAACACCACGGTCAGCGGGTCGGTCTTTTCGACCCGGGCGATGTTCTTGTCCAGGCCCATGCTGACGAAGTACGGGAATTCGGTAGGGTAGGCCTTACGGAACGGTTGGTCCTTGTCGAGCATGCGGTTGAAGGTGAACAGCACATCGTCGGCGTTGAAATCACGGCTCGGTTTGAAGGCCTTGTTGGCATGGAACTTCACGCCCTCGCGCAAGTGAAAGGTGTAGCGCAGGCCATCGTCGGAGACCTCCCATTTCGTCGCCAGCGCCGGGTGCACCGCCGTGCCGCCGCGTTCGAACTCCACCAGCCGGTTGTAGATCGGCTCGGCGGCGTCGTTGTCGGTGGCACTGGTGTACTGGGCGGTGTCGAAGCCGGCCGGGCTGCCTTCGGAGCAGAACACCAGGTTCTTGGCCTGAAGGGCAGGGGCCTGGCTCAGCAGGCCGAGGGCGAGCAGGGTCGAAAGGTAAGTGACGTGGCGCATGGCGGTTCCTTTTCCAGCTGTTCAAGCCGCCTCGGGGTACGAATGACGGCAACAGTTTGCCGACTCCGTCGCGGGTAGCGTCGGAGTGGGCGCGAGATGCTTGAGGGTGGTGAGGCGGCACCCGCCGTCGCTCGGCGGGTGCCGGGATCTACCCTATTTGTCCACGGTGACGCCGTAGAAGGCGTTCAACGCGAACGGGCTGATCTTGAAGTCTTTCACCTTGGCGCTCATCGGCTGGTAGACCGTGGAGTGGGCGATCGGGGTGATCGGCACCTGCTCCTTGAGGATGTGCTGGGCCTTCTGGTACAGCTCGGTGCGCTTGGCCTGGTCGGAAGTGGCCTTGGCCTGCTTGATCAGGTCGTCGTAGGGCTTGTAGCACCACTTGGAGAAGTTGTTGCCGTCGATGGCGTCGCAGCCGTACAGGGTGCCCAGCCAGTTGTCCGGGTCACCGTTGTCGCCGCTCCAGCCGATCAGCATGGCGCCTTGTTCGCCGCCTTTGGAGCGCTTGATGTACTCGCCCCATTCATAGCTGACGATCTTCGCCTTGATGCCGATCTTGGCCCAGTCGGACTGCAGCATCTCGGCCATCAGCTTGGCATTGGGGTTGTAGGGGCGTTGCACAGGCATGGCCCACAGGGTGATCTCGGTGCCTTCCTTGATACCGGCTTCCTTGAGCAACTGCTTGGCCTTCTCGGGATCGTAAGGCGCGTCCTTGATGCTGGTGTCATAGGACCACTGGGTGGGTGGCATGGCGTTGACTGCCAGCTGGCCAGCGCCCTGGTAGACCGATTCGATGATCTTCTTCTTGTCCACGGCCATGTCCAGCGCCTGGCGGACTTCCAGCTTGGCCATCGGGTTGGGCTCGTTGCTGCCCTTGATCTTGTCCATCACGTTGTAGGCGATGTAACCAAGGTTGAAGCCGGCCTGCTGTGGCATCTGCAGGTTCTTGTCGGCTTTCAGCGGCTCGATGTCGGCCGGCCGTGGGAACAGGGTGACCTGGCACTCGTTCTTCTTCAGCTTCTGCATGCGCACCGAGGCGTCGGTGGTGATGGCGAAGATCAGGTTGTCGATCTTCACGTCCTCGGGCTTCCAGTAGTCCTTGTTGCCCTTGAAGCGGATCTGCGCGTCCTTCTGGTACTTGCTGAACACAAATGGCCCGGTGCCGATCGGCTTCTGGTTGATGTCGGCGGCCTTGCCGTCCTTGAGCAGCTGGTCGGCGTACTCGGCGGACTGGATGGAGGCGAAGCTCATGGCCAGGTTCTGGATGAACGCGGCGTCTACTTCATTGAGGGTGAACTTCACCGTGTGATCGTCAAGCTTCTCCACCTTGGCGATGTTCTTGTCCATGCCCATGTCGGTGAAGTACGGGAACTCGGTGGGGTAGGCCTTACGGAACGGGTGGTTCTTGTCGAGCATGCGGTTGAAGGTGAACAGCACGTCGTCGGCGTTGAATTCGCGGGTCGGCTTGAAGTAGTCGGTGGTGTGGAACTTGACCCCTTCGCGCAGGTGGAAGGTGTAGGTCTTGCCGTCGTCGGCCACGTCCCATTTGGTTGCCAGGCCCGGGATGACCGCGGTGCCGCCGCGTTCGAACTGGGTCAGGCGGTTGAACACGGTCTCGGCCGAGGCGTCGAAGTCGGTTCCGGTGGTGTATTGCCCCGGGTCGAAGCCGGCCGGGCTGCCTTCGGAGCAGAACACCAGGTTGGACGCGGCCTGGGCCAGCGGAGCGCCGGCGAGCAAGCCTGCACCTAGCAGGAACGGAATGACTGCGTGTTTGAGCATGGTGGCCTCATTGTTGTCATTTTTTGGATTGAGGTGGCCTCGTGAGCCGACCTGCGGATACTTATGCAGGGGGTATTCCCAATGCAACAGGCAGAAGGATAGTTGGCGTCAGGAAAGTAGTACGAGCGTACATGGATGTCGCATACGTATAACTTTCAGCGAAGTTGAACGTTTGCGTGGGCAAAATGATGGCTTTTTTCGGGATGTTTCTGGGCGGGGGAGGGTGTAGGACGCACTTCTATGGTGCGTAGGAAATATCTGATTTTGGTAAAGAGGGGCTGCCAAGCAGCCCCCGACGATCTTCAGGGCATCTGCACTTCGATCAGGCCATCGGCATTCATGCTGACTTCACTGGTCCCCGCTTCGATATCTGGCGCTGGCGCCGCTTCGTCAGCCCCCATGGCCTTCATCGCCATCGGTGCGCTACGCAGGTAAGGGCGCGGGTAACCGGAGCTGTTCAGGTTCAGGCTGACCACTTTATAGCCCTTGCCCCCCAACGCCTCGGTGGCCAACTGCGCACGGGCCTTGAACGCATTGACCGCATCCTTGAGCAGTTCGTCTTCGCTGGCCTTGCGTGTGGCCGGGGCGATGGAGAAGTCCATGCCGCCCATCTTCAGGTCCTGCAGCAGGTCGGCAGTGAGCTGGGACAGGGCCGGGAAGTCGGCACCTTCCAGGCGCAGCTCGGCGCGCTCGCGCCAGCCGGTAATCTTCTGGCCTTTGCTGTCATACACCGGGTAGCTGTTGCGGCTGCCCTGGCTGATCTTCACGTCCTTGACCTGGCGTGCCTGCTGCACGGCCTTGTTCATGGTTTCGGTGATCTGCTTGGCGAGCTTGCCCGGGTCGGTATTCTGCGCTTCGCTGTAGAGGGTCACGACCATCAGGTCGCGCGCCACTTCCTTGCTGACTTCGGCGCGCAGCGATACCTGGTTGTAGCGCGGTTCGTCGGCCGCCAACGCCGGCAGGCTGGCGAGCAGGCCGCAGGACAGGATCAGTGCCGCGCCGTGACGGGTAATGTGCATGTGTTACTCCTTGGCAATAATGGGCGTGGGTTCTGGCCATCCATTCCACGCATGGCCAATCAGACCGGGACCAGTGTAGTGGGTTCAAAAGTGCCACTATGAACGTGTGACAAAGTGTGGCGCTTTGCCGCATTGCTGCAGTGGGGCGCCCGGCTTCGGTATACTCCAGCCGATTTTCCTGGAGCACTCATCGGGAGAGCGCATGCTCGCCGCCGCACAACCGTTGTCCGCAACACGCCAGAACCTCTGGCGCCTGACTGTCATTCGGGTTCTGGTCCTGGCCGCCCAGGCAGGCTCCGTGGGCGTTGCCTACTGGACTGACCTGCTGCCACTGCCGTGGCTTTCGCTGGCTGCGACCCTGGCCCTGTCGTCGCTGCTCTGCGCGTTCACCGCCTTGCGCCTGCGCCTGTCGATGCCGGTCACCGAGACCGAATATGCCTTGCAGCTGGCCTGCGACCTGTTGATCCACAGTGCCTTGCTGTATTACTCAGGTGGCTCGACCAACCCGTTCGTGTCCTATTACCTGGTGCCGCTGGCTATTGCTGCGGTGACCTTGCCATGGCTGTATTCGCTGATCCTCTCGGGCATCGCCCTGACCGCCTACAGCCTGCTGCTGGTGCAGTTCTACCCGCTCGAGGGGCTGCCGATGGCGCGGGACAAGATGCAGGTCTACGGCATGTGGCTGAGTATCGCCCTGGCCGCAGCCGTGATTACCTTCTTTGCCGCGCGCATGGCCGAGGAGCTGCGCCGCCAGGAGCAGTTGCGTTCCGAGCGCCGCGAAGAAAGCCTGCGTGATGAGCAGTTGCTGGCCGTGGCTACGCAGGCTGCCGGCGCGGCCCATGAACTGGGCACGCCACTGGCGACCATGAGCGTGCTGCTCAATGAAATGCGCCAGGACCACACCGACCCGTTGCTGCAGGAAGACCTGCAGATCCTTCAGGACCAGGTCAAGCTGTGCAAGGAAACCCTCCAGCAGCTGGTGCGCGCCGCCGAGGCCAACCGCCGCCTGGCGGTGGTCGAACAGGACGTTACCGCCTGGCTCGACGAGGCGTTGAACCGCTGGCACCTGATGCGCCCGGAGGCCAGCTACCGCTTCCAGCGCCTGCGCGACGGCCAGGTGCCGCGCCTGACGCCGCCACCGGACCTGACCCAGGCGCTGCTGAACCTGCTGAACAATGCCGCCGATGCCTGCCCCGATGACCTGCAGGTGACCCTCGACTGGGACGCCCAGGACATCCTGATCAGCATCCGCGACCATGGCCCTGGCGTGCCGCCGGCCATCGCCGAAGCGATCGGCAAACCCTTCATTACCACCAAGGGCAAAGGCTTCGGCCTGGGCCTGTTCTTGAGCAAGGCCAGCGTGACCCGTGCGGGCGGCTCGGTGAAACTCTATAGTCATGAACAGGGTGGCACCCTGACCGAACTGCGCCTGCCCCATGGCACGCGAGGAGATGAATGATGAGCGAAGAAAACCAGGTCGAAGGCGAAGAGCTGCCGCACCTGCTGCTGGTGGACGATGACGCCACCTTTACCCGGGTCATGGCCCGCGCCATGAGCCGCCGTGGCTTCCGCGTGAGCACTGCCGGTTCCGCCGAGGAAGGCCTGATCCTGGCCCAGCAGGACCTGCCGGACTACGCCACGCTGGACTTGAAGATGGAAGGCGACTCGGGCCTGGTGCTGCTGCCCAAGCTGCTGGAGCTGGACCCGGAGATGCGCGTGGTGATCCTGACCGGTTACTCGAGCATCGCCACCGCCGTCGAGGCGGTCAAGCGGGGCGCCTGCAACTACCTGTGCAAGCCGGCCGATGCCGACGACGTGCTGGCGGCGCTGCTGTCGGAGCATGCCGATCTGGACTCTCTGGTGCCGGAAAACCCGATGTCGGTGGACCGTTTGCAGTGGGAGCACATCCAGCGCGTGCTGAACGAGCACGAGGGCAATATCTCCGCCACCGCTCGGGCGTTGGGCATGCACCGCCGGACCTTGCAGCGCAAATTGCAGAAGCGCCCGGTCCGCCGCTGACCGTCTGCTGCTTGCACCGGCCGCTTCGCGGGTAAACCTGCGAAACGGCCGGCACAGGCAGAAACGTGTTTATAGTCCCGCTCGATCCCCGCATTCCCTGACGCGTTGGCGTATCATTAGTCGCCTAACGGCAACCCCTTCAGGACCGCTTGCGCATGCTCGCCCTTCTTATCCAGACGCTGAACATCACGGCGCCCGTCTTCGCCATGCTGTTCATGGGCGTGCTGCTCAAACGCATCCACCTGATCGACGACAACTTCAACCGCGTCGCCTCGCAGTTGGTGTTCAACGTCTGCATGCCCGCGCTGCTGTTTCTTGGCATCTACCACGCCGACCTGGCCACAGCGGTGCAACCCAAGGTCATCCTCTACTTCGTCGCCGCCACGCTGGTCGGCTTCGCCGTGTCCTGGGGCATGGCCATCTGGCGTAGCCCGTTGGCCGACCGCGGCATCTACACCCAGGGTGCGTTCCGCGGCAACAACGGCGTGATCGGCCTGGCCCTGGCTGCCAGCCTCTATGGCGATTACGGCATCTCCCTGGGTGCGGTGCTCGCCGGCCTGGTGATCCTCATGTACAACTCGCTGTCGTCGGTGGTGCTGGCGGTGTACAGCCCGGACCTCAAGTCCGACCCGTGGAGCATCTGCAAGAGCATCTTCAGCAACCCGCTGATCCTCAGTGTGTTGGTGGCAACGCCGATGGCGTACGGCCAGGTGCCGCTGCCGAACTGGTTGCTGACTTCGGGTGACTACCTGGCGCAGATGACCCTGCCGCTGGCGCTGATCTGCATCGGCGGCACCCTGTCGCTGGCGGCGCTGCGTGACAGCGGCAAGCTGGCCATCGATGCCAGCCTGGTGAAGATGGTATGGCTGCCGCTGATCGGCACCCTGGGAGCCTGGTTATGCGGTTTCCGGGGGGCCGAGCTGGGCATCCTGTTCCTTTACATCGGCAGCCCGACCGCGGCGGCCAGTTACGTCATGGCCCGCGCCGCCAACGGCAACCACGAGCTGGCGGCCTCGATCATCGTGATCACTACGTTAATGGCGGCGATCACCACCAATATTGGTATTTTCATCTTGCAGTGGGGCGGATGGATCTAGATCCTTGACTGCAAAACAACAGCAACAACACTGCCTCACTGAGCCAAAGGACACTTCATGCAAGACCAGAGCACGCCCGAGCCGCTGAAGCGCGGGCTGAAGAATCGCCATATCCAGCTGATTGCGCTGGGTGGTGCCGTCGGCACCGGGCTGTTTCTGGGCATCGCCCAGACCATCCAGCTGGCCGGCCCCTCCGTTCTGCTGGGCTACGCCATCGCCGGCCTGATGGCCTTCTTCATCATGCGCCAATTGGGTGAGATGGTGGTCGAGGAGCCGGTCGCCGGCAGCTTCAGCCACTTCGCCCACCAATACTGGAGCGAGTTCGCCGGGTTCGTCTCCGGTTGGAACTACTGGGTGGTGTACGTGCTGGTCGGCATGGCCGAGCTCACGGCCGTGGGCATCTATGTGCAGTACTGGTGGCCGGATTTCCCGACCTGGGCCACGGCGGCGATCTTCTTCGTGGTGATCAACCTGATCAACCTGACCCAGGTGAAGGTGTATGGCGAAATGGAGTTCTGGTTCGCCCTGGTCAAGGTGGTGGCGATCGTCAGCATGATCGGCTTTGGCGCCTGGATGCTCGCCAGCGGTCATGGTGGCCCGGATGCCAGTGTGGCCAACCTGTGGCAATACGGCGGGTTCTTCCCCAATGGCGTGAGCGGGCTGGTGATGGCGCTGGCGGTGATCATGTTCTCGTTCGGTGGCCTTGAGCTGGTCGGTATCACCGCCGCCGAGGCCGACAACCCGCGTCAGAGCATCCCCAAAGCGACCAACCAGGTGGTCTACCGCATTTTGATCTTCTACATCGGCGCCCTGGCTGTGTTGTTGTCGCTGTACCCCTGGCAGAAAGTGGTGCAGGGCGGCAGCCCGTTCGTGATGATCTTCCACGAGCTGGACAGCGACCTGGTGGCGACCATCCTCAACATTGTGGTGCTGACTGCTGCGTTGTCGGTGTACAACAGCTGCGTATACGCCAACAGCCGCATGCTGTTCGGCCTGGCCAGCCAGGGTGATGCACCGCGTCAGCTGCTCAAGGTCAGCCGCAGCGGCGTGCCACTGACGGCGTTGGGCGTTTCGGCCTTCGCGACCGGCCTGTGCGTGCTGATCAACTACCTGATGCCCGGTGAGGCGTTCGGCCTGCTGATGGCGCTGGCGGTGTCGGCGCTGGTGATCAACTGGGCCAGCATCAGCATTACCCACCTGAAGTTCCGCAAGGCCAAGCTGGCGGCCGGGATCACCCCGTTCTACCAGAGCTGGGGGCACCCGCTGACCAACTACCTGTGCCTGGCGTTCATCGTGCTGATTCTGGTGGTGATGTACCTGACCCCGCCGATTCGCATCTCGGTGATGCTGATTCCGGCTTGGATTCTGGTGCTCTGGGGCGCTTTCAGGCTGAAGAAGGCTCGGCAGGGGAGATAAGTAAAGCGGTCAGTGCTGCCTGCGCCAGGCCCGGGCTGTGGTGTACAGCAACACCGCGCCCAGCACCGGCAGCACATAGAACAGCATCAGCCGCTCCAGCCGCCCGGCCAGCGGCATGCCCATGGTAAACGCTGCCACATGCAGGCCGTAGGCCAGGTACAGGCAGAGGAACACCAGCCCCTCGATGCGGGTGATGCGGTAGCCGGAATAGAACACGGGCAAGCTCAGGGCCGCGACACCCAGCATCACCGGCAGGTCGAACGCCAGCGCATTGGGCGAGATGGTCAGCGGCTCGGGGGTGACCAGTGCCGTCAGGCCGAGCACTCCCAGCAAGTTGAACAGGTTGCTGCCAATCACCGTACCGACTGCAATCTCCCGCTCGCCTCGAATGGCGGCAATCAGCGCGGCGGCAAGTTCAGGCAAGGATGTGCACACGGCAACCACAGTCAGGCCGATGACGCGTTCGGACAGGCCGAGATCGGTGGCCACTTCAATGGCAGCTTCCAGCAGCAGGTGGCCGGCCAGGCTCAACAGCCCAAAGCCGAACAGCACCTGTAGCAGCGTCCCGGACCAGAAGCGCCCAGCGCTGGCTGCCGTAGCATCCTGGGCGGGGTAGGTGCGGGCATAGTTGCGCGACTGGTGCCACAGCATGGCCAGGTAGCCCGCCAGGGCGAGCAGCAACAGCAAGCCTTCGGCCCGGCCCAGGTGGCCGTTGGCACAGAGCGCATAGACCAAGGCGCTGGCGGCAATCATCAGCGGGATGTCCAGGCGCACCAGCTGGCGTGATACCCGCAGTGGAATGATCAGCGCGGCCAGGCCGAGGATGACCAGCACGTTGAAGATGTTGCTGCCGATCACGCTGCCCACGGCCACGTCGGGCGCGCCTTGGTAGGCGGCCTGGAGGCTCACGGTCAGCTGCGGTGCGGTACTGCCGAAGGCTACAAGGCTTAAGCCAATGATCAGTGGCCGCACGCGCAGGCGTTCAGCCAGGCGCAGCGCCGCGCGCACCAGCAGTTCGGCCCCGGCGATCAGCAGTAGCAGGGCAACGCCCATTTGCAGCAGGCTGAAGGTGGGGAGGGTGGCCAGGTCGAAAATTTTCGGACTCCTGTCAGGTCAGTCGCTCAGACCTTGTACCCGCACGCGCGCCGTTCCGCTACGGAGCATGCCGATTTTTTCTGCGGCAGCACGTGACAGGTCGATCAGGCGGCCGCGAGTATGCGGGCCGCGGTCGTTGATGCGCACCACTACGCTGCGTTCGTTGGCCAGGTTGGTGACCAGCACCCGGCTGCCGAATGGCAGGCTGCGGTGGGCTGCGGTGAGGCCGTGCTGGTTGAACGGTTCGCCGCTGGCAGTGCGTTTGCCGTGGTGGCGCGAGCCGTAATAGGAAGCGGTGCCGGTTTCGTTGTAACCGCGCGGGTCGATGTCGTGGCTGGCGCAGCCGGCCAGGAAGGAGAAAAGGGCCAGGGTGCCGAGGGATCGTTTTAGCAAGTCAGGTGCTCTCCTAGTGCGGCCATTCGCGGCTAAAGCCGCTCCCACAGGTACGGCGCTGCCCGTGAGAGCAACGCCGTACCTGTGGGAGCGGCTTTAGCCGCGAACGAGGGCGAAGCCCTCGCAGCATTACAGGGGTAAAACAATCACCCTTCGAGCTTGGCCTTGAGCAATTGGTTCACCTGCCCCGGGTTGGCCTTGCCTTTGGATGCCTTCATCGCCTGGCCGACGAAGAAGCCGAACATCTTGCCGCGCTTGGCCTCGTCGGCGGCGCGGTACTGTTCGACCTGTTCGGCGTTGGCGGCGAGCATTTCGTCGAGCATCTTGTCGATCGCACCGGTGTCGGTGACCTGCTTGAGGCCTTTGCTCTCGATGATGCTGTCGGCATCGCCTTCACCGGCGGCCATGGCCTCGAACACGGTCTTGGCAATCTTGCCGCTGATGGTGTTGTCGCGAATGCGCAGCAGCATGCCGCCCAGGTCCGCGGCGCTGACCGGCGCCTGGTCGATCTCGATGCCCAGCTTGTTCAGCAGGCTGCCCAACTCGACCATGACCCAGTTGGCGGCCAGCTTGGCGTCGCCACCAATCTTCACCACTTCCTCGAAGTAGTCCGCCTGTTCGCGGCTGGAAGCCAGCACGTTGGCGTCGTAGGCCGACAGGCCGTACTGGCTCTGGAAGCGCTCGACCTTCTGCGGTGGCAGCTCCGGCAGGCCAGCGCGGACGGTTTCGAGGAAGCTGTCCTCGATCACCACCGGCAGCAGGTCCGGGTCGGGGAAGTAACGGTAGTCGTTGGCCTCCTCCTTGCTGCGCATGGAGCGGGTCTCGTCCTTGTTCGGGTCGTACAGGCGAGTTTCCTGCACCACCTTGCCGCCGTCCTCGATCAGGTCGATCTGGCGCTGGATCTCGCTGTTGATCGCGCGCTCGATGAAGCGGAACGAGTTGACGTTCTTGATCTCGCAGCGGGTGCCGAATTCGGCCTGGCCTTTGGGGCGGATCGACACGTTGCAGTCGCAGCGCAGCGAGCCTTCGGCCATGTTGCCATCACAGATGCCCAGGTAACGCACCAGCGCGTGGATGGCCTTGACGTAGGCCACGGCTTCCTTGGCGCTGCGCATGTCTGGCTCGGAGACGATCTCCAGCAGCGGCGTGCCGGCGCGGTTCAGGTCGATGCCGGTGGAGCCGCTGAAGTCTTCGTGCAGGCTCTTGCCGGCGTCTTCCTCAAGGTGCGCGCGGGTGACGCCGATGCGCTTGATGGTGCCGTCTTCCAGGGCGATGTCCAGGTGGCCCTTGCCGACGATCGGCAGGTCCATCTGGCTGATCTGGTAACCCTTGGGCAGGTCCGGGTAGAAGTAGTTCTTGCGCGCGAACACGTTGCGCTTGCCGATCTCGGCATCGATCGCCAGGCCGAACATGCAGGCCATGCGCACGGCTTCCTGGTTCAGCACCGGCAGTACGCCGGGCATCCCTAAGTCAACCAGGCTGGCCTGGGTGTTCGGCTCGGAGCCGAAGGTGGTGGCGCTGCCGGAGAAGATCTTCGACTGGGTGGCCAGCTGGGTATGAATCTCCAGCCCGATCACAACTTCCCATTGCATGTGTGAATTCCTCAGAAGCCGTTAGGGGCGCGGGTGTGCCAGTCGGTGACTTGCTGGTAACGGTGCGCGACGTTGAGCAGGCGGCCTTCCTGGAAGTACGGGGCCAGCAGCTGCACGCCGACCGGCAGGCCATCGACGAAGCCGGCTGGCATCGACAGCCCCGGCAGGCCCGCCAGGTTGGCGGTGATGGTGTAGACGTCTTCCAGGTAGGCGGCGACCGGGTCGCTGCTCTTGGCGCCAAGCTTCCAGGCCGGGTTCGGCGTGGTCGGGCCGAGGATCAGGTCGACATCATTGAAGGCGGCCATGAAGTCGTTCTTGATCAGGCGGCGGATCTGCTGGGCCTTGACGTAGTAGGCGTCATAGTAGCCGGCCGACAGGGCGTAGGTGCCGACCATGATGCGGCGCTGCACTTCAGTACCAAAGCCTTCGCCACGGGAGCGCTTGTACAGGTCGGTCAGGTCTTTCGGCGCTTCGCAGCGGTAGCCGAAGCGCACGCCGTCGAAGCGCGACAGGTTGGACGAGGCTTCTGCAGGCGCGATCACGTAGTACGCCGGAATGGCATGCTGCATGTTCGGCAGGCTGATTTCCTTGACCACGGCACCGAGCTTTTCCAGCTCCTTGACACTGGCCTGGACCAGCTCGGCGATGCGCGGGTCGAGGCCGGCGCCGAAGTATTCCGTCGGCAGGCCGATGCGCAGGCCCTGCAGCGAGCCATTGAGGGCAGCGCTGTAGTCCGGTACTGGCTCGTCGATGCTGGTGGAGTCCTTGGCGTCGAAACCGGCCATGCCTTGCAGCAGCAGGGCGCAGTCTTCGGCAGTACGCGCCAGCGGGCCGCCCTGGTCGAGGCTGGAGGCGTAGGCGATCATGCCCCAACGCGACACACGACCGTACGTCGGCTTGAGGCCGGTCAGGTTGGTCAGTGCCGCCGGCTGGCGGATCGAGCCGCCGGTGTCGGTGCCGGTGGTGGCCGGCAGCAGGCGCGCGGCCACGGCTGCGGCCGAACCGCCGGACGAACCGCCAGGCACGTGCTCGAGGTTCCACGGGTTCTTCACCGCGCCGTAGTGGCTGGATTCGTTGGCCGAACCCATGGCGAATTCGTCCATGTTGGTCTTGCCCAGGGTGACCATGCCGGCTTCGGCCAGCTTGGCGACCACGGTGGCGTCGTACGGCGCCTTGAAGTTGTCGAGCATCTTCGAGCCGCAGCTGGTGCGCACGCCGAGGGTGCAGAACAGGTCCTTGTGGGCGATCGGTGCGCCGAGCAGCGCGCCGGTCTCGCCAGCGGCGCGACGGGCGTCGGCGGCACGCGCCTGGCCCAGGGCCAGCGCTTCGGTGACGCTGATGAAGCTGTTGATCTGTGGGTCGATCTGCTTGACGCGCGCCAGCAGGGCGCCGGTCAGCTCTTCGGAGGAAAACGACTTGTCGGCGAGTCCGCGGGCGATCTCGGCCAGGGTCAATTCATGCATGGCAGGCTCTATCCCTTACTCGATGACTTTGGGAACCAGGTACAGACCGCTTTCGGTCGAGGGTGCGATGGCCTGGTAGGCCTCGCGCTGGTTGCTTTCGGTGACCTGGTCGGGACGCAGGCGCTGGCTGGCCTCCAGGGGGTGGGCCAGGGGCTCGATGCCGTTGGTATCGACCGCTTGCATCTGGTCGACCAGGCCGAGAATGCTGTTCAGGGCGTCAGTAATGCGTGGCAGTTCGCCTTCATTCAGGCCCAGGCGGGCCAGATGGGCGATCTTTTCCACGTCGCTGCGTTCAAGCGCCATGGTGATCTCCAGGGGAAACAAAGAACCGAATAGGGTCGGCGGTGAGGAACATGTCAGCATTTTGGCGGTCCAACGGCCGCGATCATCTGCTGGCGTGCTCGGAAAAACAGCCAATTTAACATATTGGCTCCTTGCCCAAAATCCCTGCCATTGTTAGAGTTTGCCGCACTTTTTTACCCACGCTTTCCCCAGGGTCACTTTCCCATGTTCAAGAAACTGCGTGGCATGTTTTCCAGCGATCTTTCCATCGACCTGGGGACTGCCAACACCCTTATTTACGTGCGTGAGCGCGGTATCGTCCTGAATGAGCCCTCGGTTGTTGCCATCCGTACCCACGGCAACCAGAAAAGCGTCGTCGCCGTCGGGACCGAAGCCAAGCGCATGCTGGGCCGTACGCCAGGTAACATTGCTGCCATTCGTCCGATGAAGGACGGCGTCATCGCCGACTTCAGCGTTTGTGAAAAAATGTTGCAGTACTTCATCAACAAGGTTCACGAAAACAGCTTCCTGCAGCCCAGCCCACGCGTGCTGATCTGCGTGCCGTGCAAATCGACCCAGGTAGAGCGCCGCGCCATTCGCGAGTCGGCCCTGGGTGCCGGTGCCCGTGAAGTGTTCCTGATCGAAGAGCCGATGGCCGCTGCCATCGGTGCCGGCCTGCCGGTCGAAGAAGCCCGTGGCTCGATGGTCGTCGATATCGGTGGCGGTACCACCGAAATCGCCCTGATCTCGCTGAACGGTGTGGTCTATGCCGAATCCGTCCGCGTGGGTGGCGACCGCTTCGACGAGGCCATCGTCACCTACGTGCGCCGCAACTACGGCAGCCTGATCGGCGAATCCACCGCCGAGCGCATCAAGCAGGAAATCGGCACCGCCTACCCGGGCGGCGAAGTGCGCGAAGTCGACGTGCGCGGTCGTAACCTGGCCGAGGGCGTACCACGCGCCTTCACCCTGAACTCCAACGAAGTCCTGGAAGCCCTGCAGGAATCCCTGGCGACCATCGTCCAGGCAGTCAAGAGCGCCCTGGAGCAGTCGCCGCCGGAGCTGGCCTCCGACATCGCCGAGCGCGGCCTGGTGCTGACCGGTGGTGGTGCGCTGCTGCGTGACCTCGACAAGCTGCTGGCCCAGGAAACCGGCCTGCCGGTGATCGTCGCCGAAGACCCGCTGACCTGCGTCGCCCGTGGCGGCGGTCGCGCCCTGGAGATGATGGACAAGCACGCGATGGACCTGCTCTCCAGCGAGTGATCCGCGCTGCTTTTGAAAGCCCGGTTTACAGGTAGCACGCGCAGTGCTACCTGTATGCGCTGGGCTGGCGTCCATCCGGGCGTCGTTTCCGTCAACCCGCAACCAGGCTGGTGCGTTGTCCCATGTCCAATGACCTCCTGAGTCGTCCACGAGGAACGGCCCATTAAACCGCTTTTTTCCAAGGGCCCTTCGCTGGGCGTTCGCCTGCTGGTACTGGTGGTGCTGTCGGTCGCGTTGATGGTTGTCGACGCGCGTTTCGACGTGCTCAAGCCGGTGCGCAGCCAGATGGGCCTGGTGCTCATGGAGTCGTACTGGATCACCGACCTGCCGCAGCGCATGTGGCAAGGCGTGGCCGGCCAGTTCGGCAGCCGCACCGAGCTGATCGCCGAAAACGAAAAACTCAAGACCGAAGCCCTGCTGCTGCAGGGGCGTCTGCAGAAGCTGGCGGCCCTGACCGAGCAGAACGTGCGCTTGCGTGAGCTGCTCAATTCCTCGGCGCTGGTCAACGAAAAGGTTGAAGTGGCCGAGCTGATCGGCGTCGACCCCAACCCGTTCACCCACCGCATCCTGATCAACAAGGGTGAGCGCGATGGCGTGTTCCTTGGCCAGCCGGTGCTCGATGCCCGTGGCCTGATGGGCCAGGTGGTCGAGCTGATGCCGTATACCTCGCGGGTTCTGCTGCTGACCGACACCACCCACAGCATTCCGGTGCAGGTCAACCGCAACGGCCTGCGCGCCATCGCCAGCGGCACCGGCAACCCGGAGCGCCTGGAGCTTCGGCATGTCGCCGACACCGCCGACATCAAGGAAGGTGACCTGCTGGTGAGTTCCGGCATGGGCCAGCGCTTCCCGGCCGGCTACCCGGTGGCCACGGTCAATGAAGTGATCCACGATTCCGGCCAGCCGTTTGCCATCGTCCGCGCCATTCCGACCGCCGCGCTCAACCGCAGCCGCTACATGCTGCTGGTGTTCAGTGACCGCCGGAGTCCGGAGCAGCGCGCCACCGAGGCAGCCATTGCCCAGGAAGAAGCCGATCGCAAAGGCACTGGCCAACCTGCCGCCAATGCCGAGCACCCGGCAGCGGCCCCAGCCCCAGCCCAGCCATCGGCTCCGGCAGCTCCGGCTGCTGCTGGGCAGGCGCCAGCAGCCCCGGCTGCAGCGCCCGCCAGCCCGGCCGCCGCACCTGCGGCACCCGCTCATCCACGGAGGCAATGATGGCCAAGTCGCGCCGTAACCACGGTTGGGTCATCTGGCTGACGTTCGCCATCGGCCTGTTGCTCAGCGTTTCGCCCATGCCGCAGTTCCTCGAAGTGTTCCGGCCCATGTGGCTGGCGATGCTGGTGTCGTTCTGGACCTTGAACGTGCCGAACAAGGTGGGCATGACCACCGCTTTCGTCCTGGGGCTGGCCGAGGACGTGCTGTATGGCACCTTGCTGGGGCAGAACGCGCTCATCCTCACCCTGATCACGTTCCTCGTGCTGTCGCTGCAGCAGCGCCTGCGCATGTTCCCGCTGTGGCAGCAGAGCCTGGTGATCCTGGTGATATTCGGTATCGCCCAGTTGATCCAGCTTTGGCTCAGTGCGCTGACCGGCAATCGCCTGCCGACCCTGGCGCTGGTCTGGTCAGCCGTGATCAGTGCCTTGCTCTGGCCTTGGATCAGCTTCGCCCTGCGCGACCTGCGCCGACGTTTGCGTATCAACTGACGGCGCTGCCACTGACAGGGAGATGTCTAGATGAAACCCCTCTACCTCGCCTCCGGCTCACCGCGCCGGCGTGAACTGCTCGGCCAGATCGGCGTGCCGTTCACCGTCATCAGTGCTCCCATCGATGAAACCCCGCTGCCGGGCGAAAGCGCCGAGGCCTATGTCGAGCGCCTGGCCCGGACCAAGGCCGAAGCCGGCCTGGCCACGCTTGAAGGCCCTGCCGTGGCGCTTGGCGCCGACACGGCGGTGGTGCTCGATGGGCGTATTCTTGGTAAGCCGGAAAACCGTGAACATGCCCTGGCGATGCTGGCCGACCTGGCTGGCCGCGAGCACCAGGTGCTGACCGCCGTGGCCTTGAACGATGGCCTGCACTGCGAGAGCCTGTGCGTCAGCAGTACCGTGCGTTTTCGCCCTGTCGATGCCGCAGAAGCCGAGCGCTACTGGGCCAGTGGCGAACCTGCGGACAAGGCCGGGGGCTACGCCATCCAGGGCCTGGGCGCGGTGTTCGTCATCGGGCTCGAAGGCAGTTACTCGGCGGTGGTTGGTTTGCCCTTGAGCGAAACGGCCGACATGCTCGCCCGATTCGGTATCGCCTGCTGGCAGGTACCGGCGCTTTTGCCAGAGGTAACAATCCAGCGGTAGCCAGCCCAGCACGCGCGATCCATCATTACCGAAGACCTTTGACGAGAGCCTGCCATGAGTGAAGAGATCCTGATCAACATCACCCCGATGGAATCACGCGTGGCGGTGGTCGAAAACGGGGTGCTGCAGGAAGTGCATGTCGAGCGCACCCAGCGCCGCGGCATCGTCGGCAATATCTACAAGGGCAAGGTGGTGCGGGTGCTGCCGGGCATGCAGGCGGCGTTCGTCGACATTGGCCTGGAGCGCGCGGCGTTCATCCATGCGTCGGAAATATCCCAGCGCGAAGGCTCGGCGGTGGAGAACATCACCGCCCTGGTGCACGAGGGCCAGGCCCTGGTGGTGCAGGTGACCAAGGATCCGATCGGCACCAAGGGCGCACGCCTGACCACGCAGCTGTCGATCCCCTCGCGTTACCTGGTGTACATGCCACGCAGCAGCCATGTCGGCATTTCCCTGAAGATCGAAGACGAAGCCGAACGCGAACGCCTCAAGCAGGTGGTCAGCGACTGCATGGACAGCGAGAACATCAAGGACGCCGGTGGCTTCATCCTGCGCACCGCCGCCGAAGGTGCGCGGGCCGAGGAGATTCTGCAGGACATCCGCTACCTGCGCCGCCTGTGGGAACAGATCGGTAGCCAGATCCAGACCTGCGGCGCACCCACGGTCATTTACGAAGACCTCGGCCTGGCCCTGCGCACGCTGCGTGACCTGGTCAACCCGAAGATCGAGAAGATCCGCATCGACTCGCGGGAAACCTTCCAGAAAACCACGCAGTTCGTCGCCGAGCTGATGCCGGAAATCGCCGATCGCCTGGAGCATTACCCGGGCGAGCGACCGATCTTCGACCTGTATGGGGTCGAGGACGAAATCCAGCGTGCCCTGGAGCGCAAGGTGCCACTCAAGTCTGGTGGCTACCTGGTGGTCGACCCGGCTGAGGCGATGACCACCATCGACGTCAACACCGGTGCGTTCGTCGGCCATCGCAACCTCGAAGAAACCATCTTCAAGACCAACCTCGAGGCCGCCACGGCCATCGCCCGGCAACTGCGCCTGCGCAACATCGGCGGGATCATCATCATCGACTTCATCGACATGGAAGACGAAGAGCACCAGCGCCAGGTGCTGCGCACCCTGGAAAAGCAGCTGGAACGCGATCACGCCAAGACCAACATCATCGGCATCACCGAGCTGGGCCTGGTGCAGATGACCCGCAAGCGTACCCGCGAGAGCCTCGAACAGGTCCTTTGCGAGCCGTGCACCGCCTGCCAGGGGCGCGGCAAGCTGAAAACCCCTGAGACCATCTGTTACGAGATCTTCCGCGAAATCCTCCGCGAAGCCCGTGCCTACCAGGCTGAAGGTTATCGCGTGCTGGCCAACCAGAAAGTGGTCGATCGCCTGCTGGACGAGGAGTCCGGCAACGTTGCGGAACTGGAGACCTTCATTGGCCGAACCATTCGCTTCCAGGTCGAGTCGATGTATTCGCAGGAACAATATGATGTGGTGCTGCTCTGAGGCTTTCTGATACCCGCCCCGGATGGCAGCGGCTGGCAAAATCGACACGTCGGGCCATCATGGATAAACGACCTGGAGGGCCATGGCCATGGGACGTCTGAACCGCGTTCTTGTCGCCTTGACCCGTTGGGGGTTGGGCATTTGTGCCCTGCTCGCGGTGCTGGTGGCGTTGTATGTCAGCCTCGGCCGCGAACTGGTGCCGCTGGTGGCCGAATACCGTGCCGACGTCGAAAGCAAGGCCGAACAGGCGCTGGGCCTGCCCGTGCATGTGGGCGCTCTGGAAGGGCGCTGGAGTGGCCTGGCGCCGATATTGCGCGTGCGTGACCTGCAACTGGGCGAGGGCACATCGGCCCTGCGCCTGGATGAGGTCAAGGTGGTACCCGACCTGTGGGCCAGCCTGACCTCCCGTGAAGTGCGCCTGGCGCGCATCGAACTCGGCGGCCTGCAACTGATTCTGCGCGAAGATGAGCAGGGTGGCTGGGCCCTCGAAGGGGTACCGAAAAAGGACGACGCACCGCTGGACCCTGCCGAGCTGTTGCAGCGTTTGCGCCAGTTGGGCCGCATCGATGTGTTCGACAGCCAGGTTACCCTGCAGCCCTGGCAGCGTGACCCGCTGACCCTCACCTATGTCAGCGTCGGCCTGCAGGCCGGCGCATCACGCCAGGCCCTCGACCTGCGTGCGACCTTGCCCGACGGCCAGCCGCTGGCGGTCAACCTGCGCAGCCGGGCGGATGCCAAGGCCTGGCGCGATGGCGAGGTCGAGGCCTACCTGAGCTTGCCGCAAAGCGACTGGGCGCGCTGGTTGCCGCCGGGTTTGCTGGGCCAGTGGCGGGCTGAAGCGCTGAAGGCCGGTGGCGAGTTCTGGGTCGACTGGAGCAAGGGCCAGTTGCAGCAGGCGGTAGTCCGCCTCAACGCCCCGCAACTGCGCGGTGCCTACGCCGAGCGCAAGGCCGTGGCCCTGGACAATCTTGCCTTGGCCGCCTGGTTCCAGCGCCGTGATCAGGGTTTCGCTGTGGTGGTGGATTCACTCGCGGCAAGCATCGGCAAGACACGCTGGGAATCGCACCTGCAAGTGAACCAGCGCCTGGGCGATGACCCGGCGGACGAAACCTGGCAAGTGCAGGCCGACCGCCTTGACCTGACCCCGTTGACCCCCTTGATCAATGCCCTGGCCCCCTTGCCGGACAAGCTCATGAGCGTGGTCGATGCGCTGAAGGTCACCGGGGCCCTGCGCAACGTTCGTCTGGAAGCACGGCCAAAAGCCGAGGGGGACCAGCGCCTGCAGTTCGCCGCCAACCTGGAGAGGGTCGGTTTCGATGCCTATCACGGCGCACCGGCGGCCGGTAATGTCAGCGGCAGCATCAGCGGCGACCTCGGGCACGGTGAGCTGCGCCTGGATACCGACGCATTCATGCTGCATCTGTACCCGATCTTCGCCAAACCCTGGCAATACCAGAAGGCCAATGCGCGCCTGACCTGGGCGCTCGACAAGCACGGTTTCACCCTCATCGCACCTTACCTCAAGGTGCTGGGCGAGGAAGGCAAGATTGCCGGCGACTTCCTGATTCGCCTGCTGTTCGATGAAGGTTCCGAAAGCTACATGGACCTGCGCGTCGGCCTGACTGAAGGCGATGGCCGCTATACCGCCAAGTACCTGCCCGAAGTGCTGAGCCCGGCGCTCGACGAATGGCTGCGCAGCGCCATCGTCAAAGGCAACGTCGACCAGGGCTACTTCCAGTACCAGGGTTCGTTGAACCACGGCGCCGCGCCTGAGGCTCGCAGCATCAGCCTGTTCTTCAAGGTCCACGATGCCGCGTTGGACTTCCAGCCAGGCTGGCCGCAGGTGCAGGAGGTGGATGGCGATGTGCTGATCGAAGACAGCGGTGTGCGCATCAAGGCCAGCAAGGGCCTGCTGCTCGACACTAAAGTCAGCGATGTCAGCGTGAATATTCCCCATGTCGACAGCGGCCAGCACAGCCACCTTTACCTAGACGGCAATTTCGACGGCAGCCTTGGCGATGGCTTGAAGATTCTCAAGGAAGCACCGATCGGTACTGGCGAGATCTTCGCCGGCTGGGAAGGCGAGGGCCCGCTCAAGGGCAAGCTCAAGCTCGATGTGCCCCTGGCCCACGGTGAGCGGCCAAAAGTGCTGGTGGACTTCGCCACGGCCGATGCGCGCCTCAAGGTGGCCCCGCCCAGCCTGGACCTGACACGCCTGAAGGGCGACTTCAACTTTGACTTCGACAAGGGCCTGAGCGGCAAGAACATCAGCTTGCAGGTGTTTGGCAAGCCGGTCACCGCGCAGATCAGTGCCCAGGGCCAGCCCGGGCAGATGCAGACGCGCATCAATGCCAGCGGCCAGGCCTCGCTGAAATCCCTGACCGACTGGCTGCAGTTCAAACAGACCTTGCCCGCCACCGGCGATCTGCCTTACCAGTTGCAGATCAATCTGGGCAGCCGCGACAACAGCTTGAATGTCAGTTCTTCGCTCAAGGGGCTGACCATCGATCTGCCGGTCCCCTTCGGCAAGGCGGCGGCAGATACGCGTGACAGCCGTTTCAGCATGAACCTGCAAGGGCCTGAGCGGCGGTTCGATGCGGCTTACGCCGACCTGGCCCGTTTCGCCTACGCCGCACCGGCCGACAAGCTGGGCCAGGGCCGCGGTGAACTGCTGCTCGGCGCCGGGCAGGCGCAGCTGCCAGCGGCGCAGGGGCTGCGGGTGAAGGGGCGGCTGGAAAGCCTGGACCTGGCGCCTTGGCAGGAGCAGGCCGCACGCTTTGCCGGTGACGACCCTGGTGGCAATGCCCGGCAGAACCTGCAGAGTGTCGACCTGAGCATCGGCCAGCTGAAGGCTTTCGGCATGAGCCTGAACCAGGCCGTGGTGCGCCTGACCCGGGGTGGCCCAGCGTGGGATCTGCGTCTGGACAGCAAGGAAGTCATCGGTAACGCACGCGTGCCCGATGCCAAGGCTGCGCCGATGGTCGTACGCCTGCAGACCCTGCGCCTGCCGCCTGCCGACCCGGCTGAAGCGCAGTCGGAGGAGGGCCCGGACCCGCTGGCTTCGTTCGACCCGCGCAAGGTGCCGGCCCTGGACCTGAGTATCGACAAGCTTTATCGCGGCGATGACCTGTTCGGCAATGCCGCGCTGAAGCTGCGCCCGACTGCACGGGGGGTGACAGCGCAGGACATCGACCTCGATTTCAAAGGCCTGCATGTCGATGGCAGTGGCGGTTGGGAAGGCCAAACGGGGGCTACCAGCAGCTGGTACAAAGGCCGGCTTGATGGCAAGAACCTCGCCGATGTGCTCAAGGCCTGGGGTTTCGCCCCGACCGTGACCAGCCGCGATTTCCGCCTGGATGTCGATGGCCGTTGGCCCGGTTCGCCGGCCTGGGTCGGCCTCAAGCGCTTCTCGGGCAGCATGGATGCCGCCTTGCGCAGCGGTCAGTTCGTCGAAGTGGAAGGTGGCGCCCAGGCCCTGCGGGTATTCGGCCTGCTCAACTTCAACTCGATTGGCCGGCGCCTGCGCCTGGACTTCTCCGACCTGTTCGACAAGGGCCTGGCCTACGACCGGGTCAAGGGCCTGCTGGTGGCCAGCAGCGGTGTCTACGTGACCCGCGAGCCGATTACCGTGACCGGGCCGTCGAGCAACTTCGAACTCGATGGCACCCTCGACCTGGTACGTGATCGGGTCGATGCCAACCTGCAGGTGACCCTGCCGGTGACCAACAACCTGCCGCTGGCCGCGCTGATCGTCGGTGCGCCTGCGGTCGGGGGGGCGCTGTTCCTGGTCGATCGATTGATCGGCGACCGGGTGTCGCGTTTTGCCAGCGTGCACTATCGCGTCGAAGGGCCGGTGAAAGAGCCTAAAATCACCTTTGTGAAACCGTTCGACAAATAACTTCGGGAGTGCCCATGAAGGCAGCGGTCATCCAGATGGTCAGCCAGGACGATGTGCTGGCCAACCTGCAGCGTGCGGGCACCCTGCTCGAACAGGCGGCCTTGGGCGGTGCACGGCTGGCCGTGCTGCCGGAAAACTTCGCGGCAATGGGCCGCAAGGATGCCGCCGCCATCGGCCGCGCCGAAGCCATGGGCGAAGGCCCGATCCTGCCATGGTTGAAACGTACCGCGCGCGACCTCAGATTATGGATTGTTGCCGGTACCTTGCCGCTGCCACCGCAAGGCCAGCCTGAAGCCAAGGCCCATGCCTGTTCGCTGCTGATCGACGAACACGGCGAAGTGGTGGCGCGCTACGACAAGCTGCACCTGTTCGACGTGGATGTGGCCGACAACCGTGGCCGCTACCGCGAGTCCGATGACTATGCCCATGGTGCCCAGGTGGTAGTGGCTGATACGCCGGTAGGGCGCTTGGGCCTGAGCGTGTGTTACGACCTGCGCTTCCCCGAGCTGTACAGCGCCTTGCGCGGCGCAGGCGCGGAACTGATTACGGCACCCGCCGCCTTTACTGCGGTCACAGGCGCTGCACATTGGGAAGTGCTGATCCGTGCCCGGGCCATCGAGACCCAGTGCTACGTGCTGGCGGCGGCCCAGGGCGGTAGCCATCCAGGCCCGCGGGAAACCCACGGGCATGCGGCGATCGTCGACCCTTGGGGGCGGATCGTCGCAGAACAGGCGCAAGGCGAAGCGGTTTTGCTCGCCGAGCGCGACATTGATGAACAGGCGTCCATCCGGGCGCGCATGCCGGTCACCACGCACCGGCGCTTTTTCTCGCAGGACGCCTTGCGGCCTGCGCACACCTCGGAGTGACTATGAGCCAGATGTTATCCACCGTCAGCGAGCAGCTCCTGGCCCCGGGCGGACTCACCCTCGACAGCCTGCAGAGCGTGCTGGGCGAACTGGCCGGCCCCGGCATCGACGCCGCGGACCTGTATTTCCAGGGCCAGATCTCGGAAACCTGGGCGCTGGAGGACGGCATCGTCAAAGAGGGCAGCTTCAACCTTGACCAGGGTGTGGGCGTGCGTGCCCAGTCCGGTGAGAAGACGGGCTTTGCCTACAGCAATGCAATCAACCTTGAGGCGCTGACCTCGGCCGCCCGTGCTGCCCGCTCGATTTCCCGCGCTGGCCAGAACGGCACGGTGCAGGCGTTCCGCAGCCAGGACGTGACGGCGCTGTATGCGCCGGAGAACCCGCTGGACGTGCTCAGCCGTGCCGAAAAGGTCGAGCTGCTCAAGCGCGTCGATGCCGCCACCCGTGCCCTCGATCCGCGTATCCAGCAAGTCAGCGTGAGCATGGCCGGGGTCTGGGAACGCATCCTGATTGCCGCCGCCGACGGCAGCCTGGCCGCCGATGTGCGGCCGCTGGTACGTTTCAACGTCAGCGTCATCGTCGAGCAGAATGGCCGCCGCGAGCGCGGCGGGCAGGGCGGTGGCGGGCGTACCGACTACCGCTTCTTCACGCAAGAGCGCGTCATGGGCTATGCCCGCGAAGCGCTGCGCCAGGCGCTGGTGAACCTTGAGGCTATCCCGGCCCCGGCCGGCACGTTGCCGGTGGTGCTGGGGTCTGGCTGGTCGGGTGTGCTACTGCACGAAGCGGTCGGTCATGGCCTGGAAGGCGACTTCAACCGCAAGGGCAGTTCGGCCTTCAGCGGGCGGATCGGCGAGAAGGTCGCTTCGCAGTTGTGCACCATTGTCGACGACGGCACCCTCCAAGGTCGCCGCGGCTCGTTGAGCGTCGATGACGAAGGCACGCCGACCGAATGCACCACGCTGATCGAGAACGGCATCCTCAAGGGCTACATGCAGGACAAGCTCAATGCACGGCTGATGGGCGCGGCGCTTACCGGCAACGGTCGCCGCGAATCATATGCGCACCTGCCGATGCCGCGCATGACCAACACCTACATGCTGGCCGGCGAAAGCGACCCGCAAGAAATCATTGCCTCGGTGAAGAAGGGCATCTACTGCGCCAACCTCGGCGGTGGCCAGGTCGACATCACCAGTGGCAAGTTCGTGTTCTCGACCAGCGAAGCCTACCTGATCGAAGACGGCAAGATCACCGCTCCGGTGAAGGGTGCGACCCTGATCGGCAACGGGCCGGAGGCCATGAGCCGAGTGTCGATGGTCGGTAATGACCTGGCGCTGGACAGTGGTGTGGGAACGTGCGGCAAGGATGGTCAATCGGTGCCGGTAGGCGTCGGGCAGCCGACCTTGAAGCTGGATGCGATTACCGTGGGCGGTACTGGCGCTTGATGGATGTCCGGGGGCTGCAAGGCAGCCCCAGGCGGCGGGAATCAGCGCAGGCCGCGCTGCATCTCGTCGAGATCGCGGATGTACTTGAACACCTTGCGCGCAGCGGCAGGCGGTTTGTTCCGCGCCTTTTCGTGCTGGGCATGACGGATCAGCGAGCGCATCTGCTGGCGATCGGTTTCGGGGAATTCCTGAACAAAACGCTCAAGGTCTTCGTCATTGCCATCGATCAACCGGTCGCGCCAGCGTTCCAGGCCATGGAAACGCTCGTTGTACTGGCGGCTGGAGGTGTCGATTTGATCGAGCACGGCGTGGATGGCGTCCAGGTCCTGGTCGCGCATCAACTTGCCGACGAACGACATGTGGCGTTTGCGCGCGCCATGGGCGGTGTGCTTGCAGGCTTCGGCCAGGGCTTTGCGCAGCTCGTCGGTGAGCGGCAGGCGCGCCAGGGTATCGGCCTTGACCGTGGTCAGGCGCTCGCCGAGTTCGACCAGTGCATGCAGTTCGCGCTTGATCTGGGTTTTGCTTTTTTCGCCGTCGAAGGCGTCGTCGTATGAATCAACCATGGTGGCAGTCCGCTAGAAATCGCCGCCATGATAACCAGTCGGGGGCCGCTTGTCCGGTCCGGTCGTAGAATGACCCTCGCCGAACGCAGAATTTGAGTGGAGAAAACCATGAGTGCAGTCCAGAGCGTAGGCCCAAAGGACCTGCCAGCGTTGCAGGAGCAGGTCGAAGCGATCATTGCAGAAGCACGCAAGCAAGGCGCCAGTGCCTGCGAAGTGGCGGTATCGCTGGAGCAGGGCCTGTCCACCACGGTGCGCCAGCGCGAGGTCGAGACGGTCGAATTCAACCGCGACCAGGGCTTTGGCATCACCCTCTATGTCGGCCAGCGCAAGGGTTCGGCCAGCACCTCGGCCAGTGGCCCGGATGCCATCCGTGAAACCGTCGCCGCTGCTTTGGCGATTGCCAAACATACCTCCGAGGACGAGTGTTCGGGCCTGGCGGATGCCGCGCTGATGGCCCGCGAGATCCCCGACCTCGACCTTTATCATGACTGGGACATCGAGCCGGAGAAGGCCATCGAGATGGCGCTGACTTGCGAGGCGGCGGCATTTGACGCCGACAAGCGCATCCTCAATGCTGATGGCACCACCCTGAACACTCACCAGGGTTGCCGCGTGTACGGCAACAGCCACGGCTTCATCGGTGGCTACGCCTCGACCCGGCACAGCCTGAGCTGCGTGATGATCGCCGAAGGCGAAGGCCAGATGCAGCGTGACTACTGGTATGACGTGAACCGCCAGGGCAACCTGCTGGCCGACCCGCGCAGCATCGGCGTGCGCGCCGCCCAGCGCGCTGCCAGCCGCCTGGGTGCGCGGCCAGTACCGACCTGCGAAGTGCCCGTGCTGTTCTCCGCCGAGCTGGCCGGTGGCCTGTTCGGCAGTTTCCTGTCGGCCATCTCGGGGGGCAACCTGTACCGCAAATCATCGTTCCTCGACGGCGCCATCGGTCAGCGCCTGTTCCCGTCCTGGCTGACCCTCGACGAGCGCCCGCACATTCCGCGCGCGCTGGGCAGCGCTGCATTCGACGGTGACGGCCTGGCGACCTACGCGAAACCGTTCGTCGACAAAGGCGAGCTGGTGTCGTACCTGCTGGGTACCTACTCCGGGCGCAAACTGGGCTTGCCAAGCACTGCCAACGCCGGCGGCGTGCATAACCTGTATGTCACCCATGGCGTGGAAGACCAGGCGGCGCTGATCCGTCGCATGGGCCGTGGCTTGCTGGTAACCGAGCTGATGGGCCATGGTCTGAACATGGTGACCGGCGATTATTCGCGTGGCGCGGCGGGCTTCTGGGTCGAGAACGGCGAGATTCAGCATGCCGTGCAGGAAGTGACCATTGCCGGCAATATGAAAGACATGTTCCAGCAGATTGTCGCGATTGGCAGTGATCTTGAGACCCGTAGCAATATTCACACAGGGTCGGTGCTGATCGAGCGAATGACGGTCGCTGGCAGCTGATACCCGCCAGAATCCCCGTGACATTGAAACCCGGCCATCGCGCCGGGTTTTTCTTTGATCACCAGGGTTTTGATTCGTTTGAATGCTTCCATGGCCTAGGTATAAAGGCAGCCGCACAGGAATGCACCCTGACAATTGGCAGGGGATATTGCAGAAAGGGGCTTACTCGCCTTCGTCGAAGAAGTTGTTGATCAATGCCACCAGTGCTTCCAGGGCCTCGCCGTCCTGCTCGCCCTCGGTCATCAGGTGCACCTGAGTGCCTTTGCCTGCGGCCAGCATCATCACCGCCATGATGCTCTTGCCGTCCACCAGCTTGTCGGGCGCGCGGCCGACGCGGACCTGGCAGGGGTATTTACCGGCCACGCCGACGAACTTGGCTGCCGCCCGGGCATGCAGGCCCAGCTTGTTGATGATGGTGATTTCGCGGGCGGGCATCGTGCGGTGGATCCTGTGGGCTAGAGGTCGCGGTGGCGGACCTGGACGTTTTTCAGGGATTGCTGCAACAGCTGGCCGAGGCGCTCGGTGATGTAGACCGAGCGGTGGTGGCCTCCGGTGCAGCCAATGGCGATGGTGACATAGGCGCGGTTGCTGGCGGCAAAGCGTGGTAGCCATTTGAGCAGGTAGCTGGAAATGTCGTTGAACATTTCTTCGACGTCCGGCTGTGCGGCCAGGTAGTCTCTGACTGGCTGCTCCAGGCCGGAATGATCGCGCAGCTCCGGTTTCCAGTATGGGTTAGGCAGGCAGCGTACGTCGAACACCAGGTCGGCATCGACCGGCATCCCGCGCTTGAAGCCGAACGACTCGACCAGGAATGCGGTGCCAGGCTCGGGCTGGTTGAGCAGGCGCAGCTTGATCGAATCGCGCAATTGGTAGAGGTTGAGGCTGGTGGTGTCGATCTTCAGGTCGGCAAGGTCGGCAATCGGCCCCAGCAGTTCGCTTTCAACGCGGATCGCTTCGGCCAGCGAGCGGTCGGCGTTGGTCAATGGGTGGCGACGGCGGGTTTCCGAGAAGCGCTTGAGCAGCGTGTCTTCGTCTGCGTCAAGAAACAGCACGTCACACTGGATGTGGCGCCCACGGGCCTCCGCCAGCAGTTCGGGGAAGCGCGACAGGTGGCTGGGCAGGTTGCGCGCATCGATCGAAACCGCCACTTTGGGTTGCAGCAGTTCGGTATTGATCAACGCATTTTCCGCCAGCTGCGGCAGCAGCCCGGCGGGCAGGTTGTCGATGCAGTAGAAACCGTTGTCTTCCAGGACATCGAGGGCGGTGCTCTTGCCGGAGCCGGACCGGCCGCTGACGATGATCAGGCGCATGTTCAGTGCTCGTTCTGTGCGTCCAGGACAACCTGGTACAGGGCCTCGCTGCTACCGGCGGCACGCAGCCGATCGCGGACCTCCTTGCGATCGAGCATGCTGGCGATCTGGCGCAGCAATTCAAGATGGGCATCGGTGGCCGCCTCTGGCACCAGCAGGACGAACAGCAGATCCACCGGTGCGCCATCGATGGCGTCGTAGTCGATCGGCGCATCCAGGTGCAGCAGGGCGCTGACTGGGGACGAGCAGCCTTCAAGTCGGCAATGGGGAATGGCAATGCCATTGCCAAAGCCGGTCGAGCCCAGTTTTTCGCGAGCGATGAGCTTTTCGAAGACGTCTTGCATCTCCAGCCCGTTTACTTGCTCGGCAATCAGGTTGGCGACCTTTTCCAGGGCGCGCTTCTTGCTGCCGCCCGGCACGTTCACCAGGGAACGGCCGGGGGTCAGGATGGTTTCGAGTCGGATCATGGATAAGAGGGATCAGCGGGCGGCTGCACCTTGCAGCAGGCTTTGCTGTTTTTCCTTGTGTTTTTTCAGTTGGCGGTCGAGCTTGTCGGCCAAGGCGTCGATCGCTGCATACATGTCTTCGTGTTCGGCGTTGGCAACCACTTCACCGCCGGGAATCTGCAGGGTCGCCTCGACCTTCTGCTGCAGCTTCTCGACTTTCATGATGACCTGCACGTTGGTGATCTTGTCGAAGTGACTTTCCACGCGAGCGAGCTTTTCAAGCACATAATCGCGCAGTGGCTGGGTGACTTCTACATGCTGTCCACTGATATTGACTTGCATACAGCTTCTCCTTTGTTGCCCGTGCATAAAGAGGCAGGTATTGCACCTGCCCCACAAACGCTGTGGCACATCCAGGGGCTACATCAGTCGCTTGCGCTCGCTCGACGGTGCGATGCCGAGGGACTCGCGGTACTTGGCGACGGTGCGACGGGCTACCTGGATGCCTTGTGCCTCCAGTAAACCAGCGATCTTGCTGTCACTCAATGGCTTTTTCTGATTTTCCGCCGCAACCAGTTTCTTGATGATCGCGCGGATTGCCGTAGACGAGCATTCTCCGCCTTCGGCGGTGCTGACGTGGCTGGAGAAAAAGTATTTCAGTTCGTAGATGCCACGCGGGGTGTGCATGTATTTCTGCGTGGTTACCCGCGAAATGGTCGACTCATGCATGCCCACCGCTTCGGCGATGTCATGCAGGACCAGCGGCTTCATCGCTTCATCGCCGTGGTCGAGGAAGCCGCGCTGGTGTTCGACGATTTGCGTGGCGACCTTCATCAGCGTTTCGTTGCGGCTTTGCAGGCTCTTGATGAACCAGCGCGCCTCTTGCAACTGGTTGCGCATGAAGGTGTTGTCGGCGCTGGTATCGGCGCGGCGGACGAAGCCGGCGTACTGCGGGTTGACCCGCAGGCGCGGGATCGCTTCCTGGTTCAGCTCGACCAGCCAGCGGTCGCTGTCCTTGCGCACGATCACGTCAGGCACCACGTATTCCGGTTCGCTCGACTCGATCTGCGAACCGGGCCGCGGGTTGAGGCTCTGCACCAGTTCGATCACCTGGCGCAGTTCGTCTTCCTTGAGCTTCATGCGGCGCATCAGCTGGCTGTAATCGCGGCTGCCGAGCAGGTCGATGAAGTCGGTGACCAGGCGCTGGGCCTCGCTCATCCAGGGCGTGCTGGCGGGCAGCTGGCGCAATTGCAGCAGCAGGCACTCGCCGAGGGTGCGTGCGCCGACGCCGGCCGGTTCGAACTGCTGGATGCGGTGCAGCACCGCCTCGACCTCGTCGAGCTCGATGTCCAGCTCCGGGTCGAAGCCTGCGCAGATTTCTTCGAGGGTATCTTCCAGGTAGCCCTGGCCGTTGATGCTGTCGATCAGGGTGACGGCGATCAGGCGGTCGGTGTCGGACATCGGTGCCAGGTTCAGCTGCCACAGCAGGTGGCTCTGCAGGCTTTCGCCAGCCGATGTGCGGGTGGTGAAGTCCCACTCGTCGTCATCGTTGCTCGGCAGGCTGCTGGCGCTAGTCTGGTAGATGTCTTCCCAGGCGGTGTCGACCGGAAGCTCGTTGGGGATTCGCTCGTTCCACTCACCGTCTTCCAGGGTTTCGGCACTGGAGGTGCTTTCCTGGAAGCTGTTGTCCTGGGCTTCGGCGGCCGGCTTGTTCTCGGCGTTGTCCGCCATCGGGTCGCTGTTGTCGAAGTCGTCGCCGTCTTCCTGACGTTCGAGCATCGGATTGGACTCCAGCGCTTCCTGGATTTCCTGCTGGAGGTCCAGGGTGGAGAGCTGAAGTAGGCGGATGGCCTGTTGCAACTGCGGGGTCATCGTCAGTTGCTGGCCCATTTTTAGGACGAGCGATGGTTTCATGGCTGGGGCTTAATACCTTGTTCGCCGGCGCGCATGCGCCATCCACTACACGAGGGCGCCAAAGCGCCAAATTCAAGCAAGTTTTATGCCTCAAATTGTAGCGTTTGCCTAGAGCGCTGTAACAACTTAAGCCCCTACAGGGCATTAATGCCAGTGCTCCAGGCAGGACCTGAGGGTCAGAGTCGGAACTCGTGGCCCAGGTAGACTTCCTTGACCAGGTCGTTGGCCAGGATGGTCTCGGCGTCCCCTTCGGCGATCAGTCGACCGTCGTTGACGATGTAGGCGGTCTCGCAGATATCCAGGGTTTCACGGACGTTGTGGTCGGTGATCAGTACACCGATACCCTTGGCCTTGAGGTGATGGATGATCTGCTTGATGTCGCCCACGGAAATCGGGTCGACACCGGCAAAAGGTTCGTCCAGCAGGATGAACTTCGGTGCGGTAGCCAGGGCGCGGGCAATTTCGACACGGCGGCGTTCACCACCGGAGAGGCTCATGCCGAGGTTGTCGCGGATGTGGCTGATGTGGAACTCCTGCAGCAGGCTTTCCAGCTCTTTGCGCCGGCCTTCGCGGTCGATGTCCTTGCGGGTCTCGAGAATGGCCATGATGTTGTCGGCCACCGACAGCTTGCGGAAGATCGAAGCTTCCTGCGGCAGGTAGCCGATGCCGGCGCGGGCGCGGCCATGCATGGGCTGGTGACTGACATCGAGGTTGTCGATCAGTACGCGCCCCTGGTCGGCCTGGACCAGCCCCACGATCATGTAGAAGCAGGTGGTCTTGCCGGCGCCGTTGGGGCCGAGCAGGCCGACGATCTGCCCGCTGTCGATCGACAGGCTGACATCACGCACGACTTGCCGCCCCTTGTAGCTCTTGGCCAGGTGCTGGGCTTTGAGGGTTGCCATTTACTCGGCCTTCTTCTTCGGCTGGATCACCATGTCGATGCGCTGACGTGGTTGAGTCACGTTGCCACCACGACCGGCGGTCGCAACCTGGGTCTTGGTGTTGTAGATGATCTTCTCGCCTTCGGTGGTGTTGCCTTCGTTCTCGACCTTGGCGCGGTCGGTGAGGATCACCGTATCTTTCTGCGCCTGGTACTGGATGGTCACCGCCCAGCCTTTCATCTTCTCTGGCTTGGCCGCGCTCTGCTGCTGCTCGAAGTAGGCCAGGTTGCCCACCGAGGTCACCACGTCGATGTCGCCATTGGCGGCACGGGTCATGGTCACGGTGTTGCCTTTGATCATCATCGAGCCCTGGGTGATGATCACATCGCCGGTATAGGTGGCCACGCCTTGCTTGTCGTCCAGGTGCGCGTTGTCGGCCTGGATGCGGATAGGCTGGTCACGGTCGGTCGGCAGGGCGAAGGCGCTCGCGCTTCCCAGTGCTGCGCTCAGGCTGAGCAAAAGGGGGAGGGTTTTAACGAGCCTCATACTGTCCTCTTACGTTAGAGAGCAAGTCCATCTTGCCTTCTTTCAAATACGCTTTCATTCCTTTGCCCGTAGTTGTGCCACCGGCGCCGTCGATTCTAACGGCTTGCTCGGTCTGCGCATATTGCTTCTGCGGGAATACGGTCATGCGGGAGCTGGTAACCACGAGTTCACGCTGTTTTTCGTCGATGCGTTGCACGCGGACATTCTCGATCAGCTCGACCTCGGTGCCATCCGGGTTGACCTCGGCACGTGCACTCTGCACGTGCCAAGGGTACTCGGTGCCCCGGTACATGTGCAGGTCGGGTGTGGTCAGCAGGGTGACTTCGCTGGCCCTGAGGTGCTCGACCTTGTCGGCGGTCATCTCGTATTGCAGCTTGCCGTCGGGCATGAACTGCACGCTGTGCGCGTTGATCGCGTAGTAATCGATGGCACTTTCGTCAACCTGGGCCACTGGCTTTTCGAGGAAGCTCTCGGGGCTGACATTCCAGTAGCCGATTGCCGCCAGCAGGGCGGTAATCACCGCGAGCAGCGCAATATTGCGGGCTTTCTTGCTGAACATGGGCAGCCTTAAAGGTAGTTGGCGTTGGCAGCGTCCAGGGTGCCCTGGGCCTGCATGATCAGTTCGCAGAACTCGCGTGCAGCACCTTCGCCGCCGCGTGCCTGGGTTACGCCGTGGGCGTGCTGGCGAACGAACGGCGCGGCGTTGGCCACGGCCATGCCCAGGCCTACCCGGCGGATCACCGGCAGGTCGGGCAGGTCGTCGCCCAGATAGGCGACCTGTTCATAGCTTAGGCCCAGTTCGGCGAGCAGGCCGTCGAGCACGACCAATTTGTCTTCGCGGCCCTGGTAAAGGTGAGGGATGCCGAGGTTCTTCGCCCGGCGCTCCACCACTGGGGTCTTGCGTCCGCTGATGATCGCCGTGGTTACGCCTGCGGCCATGAGCATCTTGATGCCCTGGCCATCAAGGGTGTTGAAGGTCTTGAATTCGCTGCCATCTTCGAGGAAGTACAGGCGGCCATCGGTCAGCACGCCGTCAACGTCGAAAACGGCGAGCTTGATCGCCTTGCCGCGTTGCATGAGATCTTGGGTCATCGGTTCGTTCTCCTTTACATCACGCCGGCGCGCAGCAGGTCGTGCATGTTCAGGGCGCCGGTCGGGCGGTCGTCCTTGTCCACGACCACCAGGGCGCTGATCTTGTGGTCTTCCATGATCTTCAGGGCCTCGGCGGCAAGCATCTCGGCGCGAGCCGTCTTGCCATGTACGGTCATCACCTGATCGATCAGTGTGGAGTGCACGTCGATGTTACGGTCCAGGCTGCGGCGCAGGTCGCCGTCGGTGAAGATCCCGGCCAGCTTGCCATCGCTGCCCACGATCACGGTCATGCCCAAACCTTTGCGGGACATTTCAAGGAGCGCGTCCTTGAGCAGTGTGCCGAGCTGTACCTGGGGCAATTCGTCACCGGCGTGCATGACATGCTCGACCTTGAGCAGCAGGCGGCGGCCCAGGGCACCGCCAGGGTGCGAGAAGGCGAAGTCCTCGGCAGTGAAGCCACGGGCTTCGAGCAGGGCAATGGCCAGCGCGTCGCCCAGCACCAGTGCCGCAGTGGTGGAGGAGGTCGGGGCCAGGTTCAGCGGGCAGGCTTCCTGGGTGACGCTGGCGTCGAGATTGACTTCGGCGGCCTGGGCCAGGGGCGAGTCCGGGTTGCCGGTCAGGCTGATCATCTGGATCCCCAGGCGCTTGATCAGCGGCAGCAGGGTAACGATCTCGGCGGTGCTGCCGGAATTGGACAGGGCCAGGATGACATCGTCGCGGGTGATCATGCCCATGTCGCCATGGCTGGCTTCGGCTGGATGCACGAAGAACGCTGGCGTGCCGGTGCTGGCCAGGGTGGCGGCAATCTTGTTGCCGATATGCCCCGATTTGCCCATGCCGACCACCACGACCCGGCCCTTGCTCGCCAGGATCAGCTCGCAAGCCTTGACGAAATTGGCGTCGATGCGGGCCACCAGGCCTTCAACGGCCTCGAGTTCCAGGCGCAGGGTGCGCTGGGCGGAGTGGATCAGCTCGCTGGATTGGCTCATGTCGAAAAGCAATGCCTGATTAAAAGGCGGCGATTATAGCCGCAATACAAGAAAGCCTCATCCTTTCGATTGCCCTCTTGAAAGACATCAATGCCTGTCATTGGCCTGAACGACCTGTTCCATGCCCTTGGGGGCGTGAGGTCAGCAGTGCTATAGTTCGCCGCTATTCGGCCTGCCAAGGGCGCGTGTGCCTTCACGATGAGGGCCAGCGTCCATTAGTGCGAGGCTGCATTAGCAAGGAGTCTAGATGAGTGTGGATAGCGCCTACGCGGTCGAGTTGAAGGGAGTCACCTTCAAGCGCGGTTCGCGCAGCATTTTCAGCAATGTCGACATCCGTATCCCACGTGGCAAGGTCACCGGGATCATGGGACCGTCGGGTTGCGGCAAGACCACGCTGCTGCGCCTGATGGGCGCGCAGCTTCGGCCGTCGAGCGGTGAAGTGTGGGTGGCCGGGCAGAACCTGCCGAGCCTCTCGCGCAGCGACCTGTTCGACGCACGCAAGCAGATGGGCGTACTGTTCCAGAGCGGTGCGCTGTTCACCGATCTCGATGTGTTCGAGAACGTCGCTTTTCCGTTGCGCGTGCATACCCAGCTTTCGGACGAAATGATCCGTGACATCGTGTTGATGAAACTGCAGGCTGTCGGCCTGCGCGGTGCCATCGACCTGATGCCGGACGAGCTGTCCGGCGGCATGAAGCGCCGGGTGGCGCTGGCCCGGGCGATTGCCCTGGACCCGCAGATCCTGATGTACGACGAACCGTTCGTCGGCCAGGACCCGATTGCCATGGGTGTGCTCGTGCGCTTGATCCGTCTGCTCAACGATGCGCTGGGCATCACCAGCATCGTGGTTTCCCACGACCTCGCCGAAACCGCGAGTATCGCCGATTACATCTATGTGGTTGGTGATGGCCAGGTGCTGGGCCAGGGTACCCCCGACGAGCTGATGGGCTCGGACAATCCGCGCATCCGCCAGTTCATGAAAGGCGACCCGGACGGCCCGGTGCCATTCCACTTTCCCGCGCCTGATTACCGCGCCGATCTGCTGGGGGCGCGGTGATGCGCAGAAAATCCTTACTCGAACGTATCCGCCTGCTCGGGCGCTCGGCGATCGACGTGCTGGCCGTGCTCGGGCGCTCGTGCCTGTTCCTGTTCCATGCGCTGGTCGGCCGTGGCGGCATCGGCGGCGGTTTCCAGTTGCTGACCAAGCAGCTGTACTCGGTGGGTGTGCTGTCGCTGGCGATCATTGTCGTTTCCGGCGTGTTCATCGGCATGGTGCTTGCCCTGCAGGGCTACAGCATCCTGACCAAGTACGGTTCCGAGCAGGCGGTCGGGCAAATGGTCGCCCTGACCCTGCTGCGTGAGCTCGGCCCGGTGGTCACCGCGCTGCTGTTCGCCGGCCGCGCCGGTTCTGCGCTGACCGCCGAAATCGGCAACATGAAGTCCACCGAGCAGCTGTCGAGCCTGGAAATGATCGGCGTCGACCCGCTCAAGTACATTGTCGCGCCACGCTTGTGGGCCGGTTTCATCTCGCTGCCGCTGCTGGCGCTGATCTTCAGCGTGGTCGGCATCTGGGGCGGTTCGTGGGTCGCAGTCGACTGGCTGGGCGTTTACGAAGGCTCGTTCTGGGGCAACATGCAGAACAGCGTTTCCTTTACTGACGACGTGCTCAACGGGCTGATCAAGAGCCTGGTGTTTGCCTTCGTCACGACCTGGATTGCCGTATTCCAGGGCTACGACTGCGAACCCACCTCAGAGGGGATCAGCCGTGCCACCACCAAGACCGTGGTCTATGCCTCGTTGGCAGTGCTGGGTCTGGACTTTATTTTGACCGCCTTGATGTTTGGAGATTTCTGATGCAAAACCGCACCCTGGAAATCGGTGTCGGCCTGTTCCTCCTGGCCGGGATCCTGGCACTGCTGCTGCTGGCCCTGCGTGTCAGCGGGCTGTCGGCCAGCCCGAGCAGCGATACCTATAAAGTTTATGCGTACTTCGACAATATCGCCGGTTTGACGGTCAGAGCTAAAGTGACTATGGCCGGTGTAACGATCGGCAAGGTCTCCGCCATCGATCTGGACCGTGATTCCTACACCGGTCGGGTGACGCTGCAACTGGACAAGTCGGTCAACAACCTGCCGACCGACTCCACTGCTTCGATCCTGACCGCCGGCTTGCTTGGCGAGAAGTACATCGGTATCAGCGTGGGCGGTGAAGAAGACGTGCTCAAGGATGGCTCGACCATCCATGACACGCAGTCGGCGCTGGTGCTGGAAGATCTGATTGGCAAGTTCCTGCTCAACTCCGTTGGCAAGGAACCAAAAGAAGCGCAACCGGCTAATTAAGGAGTTTCCATGATTTCGATCCTGCGACGTGGCTTGCTGGTGCTGCTGGCGGCCTTCCCCCTGATGGCCCTTGCCGCGCAGTCGCCGCACGAGGTGGTTCAAAGCACCACTACCGAGCTGCTCAGCGACCTGAAGGCCAACAAGGAGCAGTACAAGGCCAACCCCAACGCCTTCTACGATGCGCTCAACCGCATCCTCGGCCCGGTGGTCGACGCTGACGGCATCTCGAAAAGCGTCATGACCGTCAAGTACTCGCGCAAGGCCACCCCTGCGCAGATGCAACGCTTCCAGGACAACTTCAAGCGCAGCCTGTTCCAGTTCTATGGCAATGCGCTGCTGGAGTACAACAACCAGGGCATCACCGTCGATCCGGCCAAGGCCGATGACGGCAAGCGCGCCAGCGTCGGCATGAAGGTCACCGGCAACAACGGTGCCGTGTACCCGGTGCAGTACACCCTGGAAAACCTCGGTGGCGAGTGGAAGGTGCGTAACGTCATCGTCAACGGCATCAACGTTGGCAAGCTGTTCCGCGACCAGTTCGCCGATGCCATGCAGCGCAATGGCAACGACCTGGACAAGACCATCGACGGCTGGGCCGGCGAAGTGGCCAAGGCCAAGGAAGCTGCCGACAACTCGCCAGAGAAGACCGTCAAATGAGTGAGGCCGCTGTGACCATGGCCGAGCCGGGCCTGTTGTGCCTGGCCGGCGAACTGGATTACCGCAGCGGGCCGGCCCTGCGCAAGCAGGGCAAGGCACTGATCGGCGCCTGCCGTGAATCGCGTCTGGTGCTGGACTGCTCGGCTGTAGCGCGTTCCACCAGTGTTGGTCTGTCGCTGCTGCTGGCGTTCATCCGTGACGCCCAGGCCGCCGGCAAGGCCGTCGAGGTACGCGGCATGCCTGACGACATGCGGGAAATCGCCGGGGTCTATGACCTCGATGAGGTGCTGGCAAGCTGATGGCTTGGCAGTGATGAGAGGCCCCTCGGTCGCGCGCCCTTTCGTTGGGCTTCGCAGGCGAGGGGCTTTTTTGTATGATGGCCGACCCGTGCGCATCGGGCGCCGATTGAGGTTGAGCATGCAGGCCGTAGAAGTTAAGAGCTTCCTTGAAGAGAAATTGCCGGGATCCCGGGTCGAAGTTGAAGGCGAAGGCTGCAACTTCCAGTTGAACGTGATCAGCGACGAGTTGGCTGGCCTGAGCCCGGTCAAACGTCAGCAGGCGATCTATGCTCACCTGAATCCGTGGATCGCCAATGGCAGCATCCATGCGGTAACCATGAAATTTTTCAGCAGCGCAGCCTGGGCTGAGCGCACCTGAGCCAACTTGGCGGCGAGACACCAATGGACAAACTGATTATTACTGGCGGCGCTCGTCTTGATGGCGAGATCCGTATTTCCGGCGCGAAGAACGCGGCCCTGCCGATCCTGGCGGCGACCCTGCTGGCCGATGGCCCGGTCACCGTGGGCAACCTGCCGCACCTGCACGACATCACCACCATGATCGAGCTGTTCGGGCGCATGGGCATCGAGCCTGTGATCGACGAAAAGCTGGCGGTGGAAATCGACCCGCGCACCATCAAGACCCTGGTAGCCCCTTACGAGCTGGTCAAGACCATGCGCGCCTCGATCCTGGTGCTCGGCCCCATGGTCGCGCGCTTCGGTGAAGCCGAAGTGGCACTGCCAGGTGGCTGCGCCATCGGTTCGCGCCCGGTCGACCTGCACATCCGTGGCCTTGAGGCCATGGGGGCGAAGATCGAAGTCGAAGGCGGCTACATCAAGGCCAAGGCGCCTGAAGGCGGCCTGCGCGGCGCGCACTTCTTCTTCGACACCGTCAGCGTGACCGGTACCGAGAACATCATGATGGCCGCTGCCCTGGCCAAAGGCCGCAGCGTGCTGCAGAACGCCGCGCGCGAGCCTGAAGTGGTCGACCTGGCCAACTTCATCAACGCCATGGGCGGCAAGGTCCAGGGCGCTGGTACCGACACCATCACCATCGATGGTGTCGAGCGCCTGGCTTCGGCCCACTACCGTGTCATGCCTGACCGTATCGAGACGGGCACCTACCTGGTCGCCGCTGCCGTGACCGGCGGTCGCGTCAAGGTCAAGGACACTGACCCGACCATCCTCGAAGCCGTGCTGGAGAAGCTCAAGGAAGCGGGCGCCGACCTGACCACCGGTGAAGACTGGATCGAGCTGGACATGCACGGCAAGCGGCCAAAAGCCGTCAACCTGCGCACTGCCCCGTACCCGGCGTTCCCGACCGACATGCAGGCGCAGTTCATCTCGCTGAACGCCATCGCCGAAGGCACTGGCGCGGTCATCGAGACGATCTTCGAAAACCGCTTCATGCACGTGTACGAAATGCACCGCATGGGCGCGCAGATCCAGGTTGAAGGCAATACCGCGATCGTCACCGGCGTGCCGGCACTCAAGGGTGCTCCGGTGATGGCCACCGACCTGCGTGCATCTGCCAGCCTGGTGTTGTCGGCGCTGGTCGCCGAAGGCGATACCCTGATCGACCGCATCTACCACATCGACCGTGGTTACGAGTGCATCGAAGAAAAACTGCAGATGCTCGGCGCGAAAATCCGCCGCGTACCGGGCTAGTTGCCCGCTGGCACACGGACGTGCCATTCGAATTGAATGCGGTCGGGCTGTAGCAGCCCGGCCGGCAGTAGCCGCTTAAGGACCGACGTTCCAATGTTGACCATCGCGCTTTCCAAAGGCCGTATTCTCGACGATACCCTGCCGTTGCTGGCCGAGGCCGGTATCGTGCCGACCGAGAATCCGGACAAGAGCCGCAAGCTGATCATCCCCACCACGCAGGACGACGTGCGCCTGCTGATCGTGCGTGCCACCGACGTGCCGACCTATGTCGAGCATGGTGCCGCCGACCTTGGTGTGGCTGGCAAGGACGTGCTGATGGAGTACGGCGGCCAGGGCCTGTACGAGCCACTGGACCTGCAGATTGCCAAGTGCAAGCTGATGACCGCCGGCGTGGTCGGCGCACCCGAGCCCAAGGGCCGCCTGCGCGTCGCCACCAAGTTCGTCAACGTGGCCAAGCGTTACTACGCCGAACAAGGCCGCCAGGTCGACATCATCAAGCTGTACGGCTCGATGGAGCTGGCGCCGCTGATCAACCTCGCCGACAAGATCATCGACGTGGTCGACACCGGCAACACCCTGCGCGCCAATGGCCTGGAGCCCCAGGACCTGATTGCCACGATCAGCTCGCGCCTGGTCGTCAACAAAGCCTCCATGAAGATGCAGCATGCCCGCATCCAGAGCCTGATCGACACGCTGCGCAAAGCGGTCGAATCGCGACACCGCGGCTGACATCTGCGCGCGGCCTTTGCTGTCGCGCCCGTCTATCCGCGTCATAGCCATTTTTCTCGGGTGCCCGCGCGGATGGACTGGTAGCCTAGGGCGCCTGAGCATTCGCTAATAATCGAGGCCCTCGCCATGACCGTGTCCACTGCAATTGCCCGTCTCAACGCTGCTGATCCGGATTTCGCCCGACATCTGGATCATCTGCTGAGCTGGGAAAGTGTGTCCGATGACGCGGTCAACCAGCGCGTGCTCGACATCATCAAGGCCGTGCGCGAGCGCGGTGACGCCGCGCTGGTGGAATTCACCCAGCGCTTCGACGGTGTTGACGCCAAAAGCATCGATGAGCTGATCCTCGGCCGCGAGCGCCTGGAGCTGGCCCTGACCCGCATCACCGACGCCCAGCGTGAAGCCCTGGAGAAAGCCGCCAACCGCGTGCGCCTGTACCACGAGCGGCAGAAGCAGGACTCCTGGCAGTACACCGAAGCCGACGGCACCGTGCTCGGCCAGAAGGTCACCCCGCTGGACCGTGCCGGCCTGTACGTGCCGGGCGGCAAGGCGTCGTACCCGTCGTCGGTGCTGATGAATGCGATTCCGGCCAAGGTCGCCGGCGTCACCGAAGTGGTGATGGTGGTACCGACCCCGCGTGGCGAAGTCAACGAGCTGGTGCTGGCCGCGGCCTGCATCGCCGGTGTCGACCGGGTGTTCACCGTCGGTGGCGCCCAGGCCGTTGCCGCCCTGGCCTATGGCACTGAAAGCGTGCCGCAGGTAGACAAGATCGTTGGCCCGGGCAACATCTATGTGGCTACCGCCAAGCGCCACGTGTTCGGCCAGGTCGGTATCGACATGATCGCCGGCCCGTCGGAAATCCTCGTGGTGTGCGACGGCCAGACCGACCCGGACTGGATCGCCATGGATCTGTTCTCCCAGGCCGAGCACGACGAAGATGCCCAGGCCATCCTGGTCAGCCCGGATGCTGCGTTCCTCGACCGCGTCGCCGCCAGCATCGACAAGCTGCTGCCGACCATGGAGCGTGCCGAAATCATCGAGAAGTCGATCAACGGCCGTGGTGCGCTGATCCAGGTGCGCGACATGCAGCAGGCCATTGAAGTCGCCAACCGCATCGCCCCCGAGCACCTGGAACTGTCGGTCGCCGACCCGCAGGCCTGGCTGCCGCAGATCCGCCACGCTGGCGCGATCTTCATGGGCCGCCACACCAGCGAAGCACTGGGCGATTACTGCGCCGGCCCCAACCACGTGCTGCCGACTTCCGGCACCGCGCGCTTCTCGTCGCCGCTGGGGGTGTACGACTTCCAGAAGCGCTCGTCGATCATCTTCTGCTCCGAACAGGGCGCATCCGAGCTTGGTCACACCGCTTCGGTCCTGGCCCGTGGCGAATCGCTGACGGCCCACGCCCGCAGTGCTGAATACCGTATCCTGACCCAAGACAAGGGGAACTGAGCATGAGTCGATTCTGGAGCCCCTTCGTCAAGGCGCTGGTGCCTTACGTGCCGGGCGAGCAGCCAAAGCTGGCCCGCCTGGTCAAACTGAACACCAACGAGAACCCTTATGGCCCGTCGCCCAAGGCGCTGGAAGCCATGCGCGGCGAACTGAACGACAACCTGCGCCTGTATCCGGACCCGAACAGTGACCGGCTCAAGCAGGCAGTGGCCGAGTATTACGGCGTCACCACGGCCCAGGTATTTGTCGGCAACGGTTCGGACGAGGTGCTGGCGCACATCTTCCACGGCCTGTTCCAGCACGATCGCGGGCCGCTGCTGTTCCCGGATGTCAGCTACAGCTTCTATCCGGTCTACTGCGGCCTGTACGGTATACCGTTCGAGCAGGTGGCGCTGGATGAGCAGTTCCAGATCCGCATCGCCGACTACGCCAAGCCCAACGCCGGCATCATCTTCCCTAACCCCAACGCGCCAACCGGCTGCCTGCTGCCGCTGCAAGCAATCGAGCAGCTGCTGCAAGCCAACCGCGACTCGGTGGTGGTGGTGGATGAAGCCTACATCGACTTTGGCGGCGAAACCGCCATCAGCCTGGTGGAGCGCTACGACAACCTGCTGGTGACCCAGACCCTGTCCAAGTCGCGTTCGCTGGCCGGGCTGCGAGTCGGGCTGGCCGTCGGCCATCCGGACCTGATCGAGGCCCTGGAACGGATCAAGAACAGCTTCAACTCCTATCCGCTCGACCGCATGGCCATCGTCGGTGCAGCGGCGGCGTTCGAAGACCAGGCCTACTTCGAGGAAACCTGTCGCAAGGTGATCGACAGCCGTGAAACGCTGGTCGAGCAGTTGGTGGCAAAGGGCTTCGAAGTGCTGCCCTCGGCGGCCAACTTCATCTTCGCCCGCCACCCGCAGCAGGATGCCGCGCAACTGGCGGCGCGCCTGCGTGAGCAAGGGGTGATCGTGCGCCACTTCAAGCAGGAGCGAATCGCTCAATTCCTGCGTATTACCATCGGCACGCCAGAGATGAACCAGGCGTTGGTCGACGCGCTGAACTGATCGCGGCGAACTGCAGGGGCGAGTGAGCTCGCTCCTGCAGGCTATGCCCCGCACATCAGTTGCTGCTGTCTTCGATGACGAATGCCTTGTTGAGCGGTCGGGTGCGCACCGCGACCGGTGTGTCGTCCAGCACAAGCACGTAATCGTTGGCCTGGCGCATGCCTTCCGGGTCAGTCCATTGCTGCAGGTAGGCCTGTACACTCGCGACTACCTGGCCATTTCTGTGAATGGTCACGGTGCCTTGTGCGTCGCTGTTCCACAGCAACTTGGCCTCGCCTTCAATGGCCCGTGCCTTGCGTACGCCGGTAGCGCCCAGCAGTGGCGTGCCATCGAGCTTCCATTCTGGCAGCAGGTCGAGCCCCATGTGCCTGAGCACGGTTGGGGCCACCGATGTCTGCGCCGCGTAGCCATACAAGTTGTTGGGCCCCGGGTTGTCCTCTGGAATGCTCGGCTGGTTCAACTCTTCGTTCAGCGGCTTGTTGCTGGCAATGAAGACCGTCTTCTCCTGCTCGGTCACGCCACCATGGCCTGAGCCCTGGTAATCACGTCCGTGGTCGGTGCAGACGATTACCAGCCAGTCCTCCTGCGGGTGCTTGTAGGCACGCTCCTCGACTTTGTCCAGCAGGCGCCCCAGCTTGTCATCGGCTTCACGCAGGGCGAACTGGTAGGCCGGGCCGAAGCCACTGGCGTGGCCGGCTTCGTCGGGTTCGTCGAGCTGGATGAAGGTGAGGTCGGCAGGCGTGTTATCGAGGATGTCCAGGGTCCGGGCGGTGACCTGCTCATCGCTCAGGCCGCTTTCGCGCACATTGTTGCCTTGCGCGTCCTCCAGCAGGTAGGCCGTATTGATCGGCGACCAGTTGACGACACTGGAGAGGTAGGCGTTTGGCAGGGCATCACGCAGCCGTTTGAACAGGCTGGGGAACCCAGGGTCGACCCGCAACGATTCGGCATTGGAAATGACCCCATGCTTGTTGGCCCATACGCCGGTGAGCAAGGTCATCCAGCCGGGGCCACTGATGGTCGACTGTTCGCTGGCACGGCCGCTGATACCGCCGGCGTAGGCTTTGCCGTAGAACAGGCGCTTCTGCAGGTTGGTCTCGCCGCCCAGTTGTTCATAGTGCTGCAATTGCACACCGTCCATTCCGATGATGAGCGTCTTGGGTTGCATTGGCGGTTGTCTGGCGTCGCACCCTTTGAAGAGCAGGGCGAGCAGCAGGCCGGCGGTTATCAGGGCAGTCAACCGCAATACTTTGAACAGGGACATGGAACGCGCCTTGAGGAAATCGTGCCAAGCGTTGCAACAAGGCGCTCGGCTGACAACTGGTAGAAATGCCAGTTGAATTGAAGTAAGGAAGGCGTTCCATTAAGCTTTGCGAATTCATCGGATGATTGGTTGAGTGAAATGAGCAGCGAATTGACCAAGCGCTCCCTGGTCGAACTGGCGGTCGAACGCATGCGTGAGCGCATCCTGCAAGGCGACTGGCATGTCGGGCAGCGCCTGCCGACCGAGCCGGAACTGGCGCTGGAGCTGGGCATCAGCCGCAATACCGTGCGTGAAGCCATGCGCGTGCTGGCATTCAGTGGCCTGGTGGAAATCCGCCAGGGTGACGGCAGTTACCTGCGCACCTGCCAGGACCCGCTGCAGGCCGTACAGGCCATGTCACGCTGCACCCTGGAGCAGGCCCGCGAAACACGCCACATCCTCGAATCCGAGGCGATTGGCCTAGCGGCGTTGCGCCGTACCGACGAGGACCTGCAAGGCCTGCGCGCAGCATTGACGGGCAGTGCCGAGCATTTTCACGGCGATGTCGATGCCTATGTCAGCTGTGATCTGGTATTTCACCAACGCCTGATCGACGCCGCGCACAACCCGGCATTGAGTGAGCTGTATCGTTATTTTTCCGGCGTGGTGGCCGCAGCGCTGCAACACAACATGGCGACCGTGCCACGCAGCCAGGCGACCTTCGACCTGCACGGGCAGATTCTCCACGCCATCGAACAACGCGATCCGGAGCGGGCCAAGGCCTTAAGCCGGACCCTCATCGAATCCTGAAGACGAGAAGGCCATGGCTGAACCATTGACCCGAGACGCGCCTGCCCGCGAGCGAGAACTGGAAGAACTGCTGATCGACGCCGAGGCCGACGATGCCCAGGTGCAACAACAGCCGCCGGCCATGCAGCGGCCCTGGCTGTTGCTGCTGGGCCTGGTGCTGGTGGCATTGAACCTGCGCCCGGCGTTGTCGAGCATGGCGCCGGTGCTCGGGCAGGTTTCTGCCGGGCTGGGCCTGAATGCCTCCGAGGCCGGCCTGCTGACCACCTTGCCGGTACTCTGCCTGGGGCTGTTCGCACCACTGGCGCCCGTGCTGGCGCGGCGCTTCGGCAGCGAGCGGGTGATCCTGGGCATCCTGCTCACCCTGGCGCTAGGGATCGTGGTGCGCAGCGCCCTGGGGGCTGTCGGCGTGTTCATCGGCAGCGTCATGGCCGGGGCCAGCATCGGCATCATCGGTGTGCTGTTGCCCGGTATCGTCAAGCGCGACTTCCCGCAGCATGCGGGCACCCTGACCGGGGTCTACACCATGGCCCTGTGCCTGGGGGCGGCCATGGCGGCAGGGGCTACCGTGCCGCTGACTCAGCACTTCGATGGCAACTGGGCCCTTGGCCTGGGCTTCTGGATGCTACCGGCGCTCCTGGCCATGCTTGTCTGGTCACCGCAAGCGCGCCAGGGCCACGGCCTGCACAAGGTTGCCTACCGGGTGCGCGGGCTGTGGCGTGACCCGCTGGCGTGGCAGGTAACGCTGTACATGGGGCTGCAATCTTCGCTGGCGTACATCGTCTTTGGCTGGTTGCCGTCGATCCTCATTGGCCGTGGCCTGAGCCCGACCGAAGCCGGCCTGGTGCTGTCTGGCTCGGTCATCGTGCAGTTGATCAGCTCGCTGAGCGCGCCTTGGCTGGCGACCCGCGGCAAGGACCAGCGGCTGGCCATCGTGATCGTGATGCTGGTGACCTTGGCGGGGCTGTTCGGTTGCCTGTATGCCCCCATCGACGGGCTGTGGGGCTGGGCAGTGCTGCTGGGGCTGGGGCAGGGCGGTACTTTTGCCCTGGCGTTGACCTTGATCGTGCTGCGTTCGAAGGATGCCCATGTGGCGGCGAACCTGTCGAGCATGGCGCAGGGGGTGGGTTATACCCTGGCGTCCATGGGCCCGTTTGCGGTTGGCCTGGTGCATGACCTGACCGGCGGCTGGGCGGCGGTGGGCTGGATTTTCGCGGTGCTGGGTGTCGGGGCGATTGTCTTCGGGCTTGGTGCTGGGCGGGCTTTGCATGTGCAGGTGAGCAGTGAAAAACTCTGATCCTGAGGCAGGCACTGGCATATGCCGATGGGGGAGATTATCGTGCAGCTTCCCACACCCAGGACGGATCTGCTTCCATGACTGACGCCAACCGCGACCTGATCACGCGCTTCTACCAGGCCTTCCAGCGCCTGGACGCCGAGGCCATGGTGGCCTGCTACAGCGACGACATCGTCTTCAGCGACCCGGTGTTCGGCACCCTGCGCGGCCGTGACGCAGGTGACATGTGGCGCATGCTCACCACCCGCGCCAAGGATTTCTCGCTGACCTTCGACCAGGTCCGTGCCGACCCGCGCAGCGGCTGCGCGCACTGGGTGGCAACCTACCTGTTCAGCCAGACCGGCCGCACCGTGGTCAACGACATCCAGGCGCGCTTCGTCATTCGCGATGGGCTGATCTGCCAGCATGACGACAGCTTCGACCTGTGGCGCTGGTCGCGTCAGGCGCTGGGAGCACCCGGGCTGTTGCTGGGTTGGTCGCCGATGCTGCAGAACAAGGTGCGCCAGCAGGCTTTCAAAGGGCTGCGCGCGTTCCAGCAGGCGAGCTGAGCGGTTAAGCTGTCGGCCATGAACATCGTCAACGAAATCGCCGAAACCGCGCTGTGCAAACCGTGGTACGTGTACCTGGTGCGGGCTGCCAATGGCTCGCTGTACTGCGGTATCAGTGATGACCCGCAGCGGCGTTTTGCTGCCCATCAGAAAGGCCAGGGGGCCCGCTATTTCAAGACCAGCCCGGCGCAGGCGCTGGTCTATGTCGAGCAGTGGCCGGACAAGGGCGAGGCGCTGCGCCAGGAGCGCCTGGTGAAGAAGTTGCGCAAGTCGGCCAAGGAGGCGCTGGTCGCCTCCTATGTGGCCGTCTGATCAGTCCTTGCGGCGCTTGAGCTGATCCACCAGGGTGGTCGGCAGGCCTTTGATGATCAGGGTGCCGGCGGCCTCGTCATACTCCACCTTGTCACCCAGCAGGTGCGCTTCGAAGCTGATCGACAAACCTTCGGCACGCCCGGTGAAGCGGCGGAACTGGTTGAGGGTGCGTTTGTCGGCGGGGATTTCCGGCGACAGGCCGTAGTCCTTGTTGCGGATGTGGTCGTAGAACGCCTTCGGGCGCTCCTCGTCGATCAGGCTCGACAGCTCTTCCAGGGTCACCGGCTCACCCAGCTTGGTCTGGGTGGTGGCGTACTCGACCAGGGTCTGGGTCTTCTCGCGGGCGGCTTCCTCAGGCAGGTCTTCGCTTTCGACGAAGTCGCTGAAGGCCTTGAGCAACGTGCGCGTCTCGCCCGGGCCGTCGACGCCTTCCTGGCAGCCGATGAAGTCACGGAAGTAGTCCGACACCTTCTTGCCGTTCTTGCCCTTGATGAACGAGATGTACTGCTTGGAGTTCTGGTTGTTCTTCCACTCGGACAGGTTGATACGCGCCGCCAGGTGCAGCTGGCCAAGGTCGAGGTGGCGCGACGGTGTCACGTCCAGCTCGGCGTTCACCGCCACGCCTTCGCTGTGGTGCAGCAGGGCGATGGCCAGGTAGTCGGTCATGCCTTGCTGGTAGTGGGCAAACAGGATGTGGCCGCCGGTGGAGAGGTTGGACTCTTCCATCAGCTTTTGCAGGTGTTCGACCGCTACCCGGCTGAACGCGGCGAAGTCTTTTTCGTCTTCCAGGTACTGTTTCAACCAGCCGCTCAGCGGGTAGGCACCGGACTCGCCGTGGAAGAAGCCCCAGGCCTTGCCTTGCTTGGCGTTGTAGCTGTCGTTGAGGTCGGCCAGCAGGTTTTCGATGGCGTCCGATGCGCCCAGCTCGGTATCCCGTGCATGGAGCACGGCGGGGCTGCCATCGGGCTTCTTGTCGATCAGGTGAACGATGCAATGACGGATTGGCATGGAATTCTCGGTGAGTCTGGGGCGGCCATAGGCCGCGCTGCAAAAGTCGTCCAGTTTACCCCAGACAACAGGCGCTGCAGTGGCCGGATGTTGGCAGAAATGCCGGTTGTTCGTTTTTTGTTCAAAATTGTGGGCTTTCGGCTAAAACCCCCGAAAAACCTGCACTAAATCGAAGCGGGTAGCGGATATTTATCCATTCCTGTGTTAGCTTTGCGCCGTCTTGCGCACCTTGTGTGGCGCATTGCTGGCAGCGTGCTCATACCGTGTCGAACCAAACGCCGATTTGCGCATCTACATGCGCGATTGGCGCGGCCCTCCAGAACTCAGGGGCTGGCCCGATAACGTCGTAGAACGCTGCATAACCACTGAATTAGATAGGGAAGGAACACCACCATGGCATTGACCAAAGACCAACTGATTGCCGATATCGCTGAAGCCATCGACGCGCCAAAAACCACCGCTCGTAACGCGCTGGAGCAGCTGGGCCAGATCGTTGCCGACCAACTGGAAAACGGTGCTGAAATCACCCTGCCAGGCATCGGCAAGCTGAAAGTCTCCGAGCGTCCTGCCCGTACCGGCCGTAACCCTTCGACTGGCGCTGCCATCGAAATCGCTGCCAAGAAAGTCGTCAAGTTCGTTCCGGCCAAAGGCCTGACCGACGCCGTCAACAAGTAATCTGTTGACGCATTGACGAAACCGCGCCCGGCTTGCCCGGGCGCGGTTTTTTCATGCCTGCGATTTGCGCCGGGCGTGCCAGGCCTGGCGTGCGCTGTCGTCGTGGAAGCTCCAGGCGACCATGCGGCTCTGCTTCTGGCCCTGGCCCATCTCGGCGATGCGCACGGCCTTGGCGCCGGCCTTCTTCAACGCCGCCTCGATGCCAGGCAGGTTGCTGGCCTTGGACACCAGGCTGGTGAACCACAGCACCTGCTGTGCGTACTGCGCGCTTTCGTCGACCAGCTGGGTGACGAAGCGGATCTCGCCGCCCTCGCACCACAGTTCGTTGTTCTGCCCGCCGAAGTTGAGCACCGGCAGCTTGCGCTTGGGGTCTTGCTTGCCGAGGTTCTTCCACTTGCGCTGGCTGCCACGGGTGGCCTCTTCGCGTGAGGCATGGAAGGGCGGGTTGCACAGGGTCAGGTCGAAGCGCTCATTGTCTTGCAGCAAGCCGCTGAGGATGTGCTTGCGGTTGGCTTGCTGGCGCAGGCTGATGCCCTTGCTCAAACCGTTGGCCTGGACGATGGCCTTGGCCGAGGCCAGCGCCACCGGGTCGATGTCCGAGCCCAGGAAGCGCCAACGGTAATCGCTATGGCCGAGCAGCGGGTAGATGCAGTTGGCGCCTACGCCGATATCCAGCGCACGAACCTGGGCCCCTCTGGGCACCTCGCCAGCGTTGTCCTCGGCTAGCAGGTCGGCGGCCACATGGATGTAATCGGCGCGGCCGGGGATTGGCGGGCACAGGTAATCGGCAGGGATGTCCCAGTGCTGGATACCGTATTGGGCCTTGAGCAGGGCACGGTTGAACACCCGCACGGCTTCAGGGTTGGCGAAGTCGATGCTGGGTTTGCCGTGGGGGTTGGTGATGGTGAAGCGGGCCAGATCAGGGTGGGCCTTGATCAGGCTGGGGAAGTCGTAGCGGCCCTGGTGGCGGTTGCGCGGGTGCAGGGTGGGTTTGTCGGTCATGGTAGGGTCCTGAAAAAGCTTCGCCGGCAAGTCGGCTCCCACAGGACGGTACCGTACCTGTAGGAGCCGGCTTGCCGGCGATGGGCCTTAGCTGCGCTTTAGATTACAGCGCTGCAATCCGCGCATGCTGCTCGGTGAAGTTGGCCAGGGCCTGCTCGGACTCGGCCAGCTTGGCGCGCTCCTTCTCGATCACCGCAGGCGGTGCCTTGTCGACGAAGGCGGCGTTGGACAGCTTGCCGCCCACGCGCTGGACTTCACCTTGCAGGCGCTGGATTTCCTTGCTCAGGCGAGCCAGCTCGGCGTCCTTGTCGATCAGGCCAGCCATCGGCACCAGCACCTGCAGGTCGCCAACCAGTGCGGTGGCCGACAGCGGTGCTTCGTCGGCATCGCCGAGCACGGTGAACGATTCGACCTTGGCCAGCTTCTTCAGCAGGGCTTCGTTTTCCTGCAGGCGACGCTGGTCGTCGGCGTTGGCGTTCTTCAGGAACAGCGGCAGTGGCTTGCCTGGGCCGATGTTCATCTCGGCGCGGATGTTGCGCAGGCCGACCATCAGCTCCTTGAGCCACTCGATATCACCTTCGGCGGCGGCATCGATGCGGCTTTCATTGGCCACCGGCCATGGCTGCAGCATGATGGTCTTGCCTTCGATGCCGGCCAGCGGCGCGATGCGCTGCCAGATTTCTTCGGTGATGAACGGCATGAACGGATGCGCCAGGCGCAGTGCCACTTCCAGCACGCGCACCAGGGTGCGACGGGTGCCACGGGCGCGCTCGACCGGGGCGTTCTCGTCCCACAGTACCGGCTTGGACAGCTCCAGGTACCAGTCGCAATACTGGTTCCAGATGAACTCGTACAGCGCCTGGCTGGCCAGGTCGAAGCGGAACTGCTCGAGCTGGCGGGTCACTTCGGCTTCGGTGCGCTGCAGCTGCGAGATGATCCAGCGGTCAGCCAGCGACAGCTCGTAGGCTTCGCCGTTCTGGCCGCAGTCCTCGCCCTTGTCCAGCACGTAGCGGGCGGCGTTCCAGATCTTGTTGCAGAAGTTGCGGTAGCCTTCGACGCGGCCCATGTCGAACTTGATGTCGCGGCCGGTGGAAGCCAGCGAGCAGAAGGTGAAGCGCAAGGCGTCGGTGCCGTAGCTGGCGATACCTTCCGGGAACTCGGCCTTGGTCTGCTTGGCGATCTTCTCGGCAAGCTTGGGCTGCATCATGCCGCTGGTGCGTTTTTCCAGCAGGGCATCGAGGGTGATGCCGTCGACGATGTCCAGCGGGTCGAGCACGTTACCCTTGGACTTGGACATTTTCTGGCCTTGGCCATCGCGTACCAGGCCGTGCACGTACACGGTCTTGAACGGTACCTGCGGGGTGCCGTCTTCGTTCTTGATCAGGTGCATGGTCAGCATGATCATGCGCGCAACCCAGAAGAAGATGATGTCGAAGCCGGTCACCAGCACGTCGGTGCTGTGGAACTTCTTGAGGAACTCGGTCTGCTCCGGCCAGCCCAGGGTGGAGAAGGTCCACAGGCCCGAGCTGAACCAGGTGTCGAGCACGTCGTCGTCCTGGCGCAGTTTCACATCGGCACCGAGGTTGTGCTTGCTGCGCACTTCTTCCTCGTTGCGGCCGACATAGACCTGGCCGGCCTCGTCGTACCAGGCCGGGATGCGGTGGCCCCACCACAGCTGGCGGCTGATGCACCAGTCCTGGATGTCACGCATCCAGGAGAAGTACATGTTCTCGTACTGCTTGGGCACGAACTGGATGCGGCCATCTTCCACGGCTTCGATGGCAGGTTCTGCCAGCGGCTTGGTCGAGACGTACCACTGGTCGGTCAGCCATGGCTCGATGACGGTGCCCGAACGGTCGCCTTTCGGCACTTTCAGGGCGTGATCGTCGATGCTCACCAGCAGGCCCTGGGCGTCCAGGTCGGCAACGATCTGCTTGCGCGCGACGAAGCGGTCGAGGCCGGCGTACTGGGCAGGCAGGCTGGTATCGAGCTGCTCGTTGACGCTGCCGTCGAGGTTGAAAGCTTGGGCGGCAGGCAGCACCAGGGCGTTCTTGTCGAAGATGTTCAGCAGCGGCAGGTTGTGGCGCTTGCCGACTTCGTAGTCGTTGAAGTCGTGGGCCGGGGTGATCTTCACGCAGCCGGTGCCGAACGCCGGGTCGCAGTAGTCGTCGGCGATGATCGGGATGCGGCGGCCGACCAGCGGCAGTTCGACGAACTTGCCGATCAGGGCCTGGTAGCGCTCGTCGGTCGGGTTGACGGCAACGGCGGCGTCACCCAGCAGGGTTTCCGGACGGGTGGTGGCGACTACCAGGTAGTCCTTGCCTTCAGCGGTCTTGGCGCCGTCGGCCAGCGGGTAGCGCAGGTTCCACAGGTGGCCTTTTTCGTCGTGGTTTTCCACTTCGAGGTCGGAAATGGCCGTGTGCAGCTTGGTGTCCCAGTTGACCAGGCGCTTGCCGCGGTAGATCAGGCCGTCTTCGTGCAGGCGCACGAAGGCTTCTTTAACGGCTTCGGACAGGCCGTCGTCCATGGTGAAGCGCTCGCGGCTCCAGTCGACCGACGAACCCAGGCGGCGGATCTGGCGGCTGATGTTGCCACCCGATTGATCCTTCCATTCCCAGACTTTTTCCAGGAACTTCTCACGGCCCAGGTCGTGACGGTTCTGGCCCTTGGCTTCGAGCTGGCGTTCGACCAGCATCTGCGTGGCGATACCGGCGTGGTCGGTACCTGGCTGCCACAGGGTGTCGCGGCCCTGCATGCGGCGGAAACGGATCAAGGCGTCCATGATCGCGTTGTTGAAGCCGTGGCCCATGTGCAGGCTGCCCGTCACGTTCGGTGGCGGGATCATGATGGTGTAGGACTCACCTGCACCTTGTGGAGCGAAATAGTTTTCGGACTCCCAGGTGTTGTACCAGGAAGTTTCGATGGCGTGCGGCTGGTAGGTCTTATCCATGCGCGGCGGGACCCTGTGCATTTATTCGGGAAAGCCGAAAAGTATAACGAAGGCACGGGGTTTAGGCGACAGGGGCGGACAGAAGACCGCGAATTGCTGTTGCAGCGGCCTGGTGGCGCGAAAAGGGCGCAAAGCGCCCTCAAGGTTTACTCGGAACGCTTGATCAACCGCTCGATCCGAGCATCCAGGCGGCGCTTGATCTCGTTCTCGATATGCGGGGTAAAGTCGTTGATCACGTCCTGCATGATCATCTGCGCGGCAGCGCGCAACTCGCTCTCCAGGTGCAACAGCGTGTCCTGGCGGCGGGTCTGCGGATCATCCTCGGGCTCAGCGGCCACAGGCTCGGCTTCAGGCGCAGGCGCCGTGTTACCTGCGGGCACATCGAGCAACAACGGAATCTGCTCGACGGTTTCGGTCAGCAAGGGCGGCTGCAGGTCGGCATCGCCGAGCAATTGGCGAATCGACTCCAGATCGTCCAGCAGATGAGCGGAATCGGGTAGGGCGGAAGGCTTGTCCATCGTCGTTAAAGTCGCTGTAAGCGGTGGTCTTGCAGAGCATAGCCCTGTTCACGGTAGAAACGGAACCGCTCGCGAGCCGATTGGCGAATGCCGGGCTCCTCGACAACGATCTCGGCAACCCGCTCGAACTGGCCGACGAACCCCGGCACACCGGCACCCAGGTTGATCAGCAGGTCACGGTGCTCGCCGGCATCGTCGGCAAGGCCCAAGGCTACCGTGGCATCCGCGTGGGCTTCGGCCAGGTCGTGCGGCACAAAGGTTTCGCCCTTGAAGCGCCACAGGCGTTGATCCAGTTCGGCACGCTGTTCGGCGTCCTGGCAATGCAGGTAGACCCGGTGGCCAAGGCGCCAGGCCTTCTCGCACAGCTTGCAGGCGAAATCCAGCCGCGCCGACAGCGAGTCGGTGGGCAGGATATAGAAATCGACTTTGCTCATGGTGTGCTCTGCCAGCCAGCGACGCCAGGGGCGCCGCCAGCTTCACGGCATCAGGCGCCGGCGCGGTCGAGCAGGTACTGGGTCAGCAGCGGGACCGGGCGACCGGTAGCGCCCTTGTCTTTGCCGCCACTGATCCAGGCCGTGCCGGCGATGTCCATGTGCGCCCAGTTGTAGGCCTTGGCGAAGCGCGACAGGAAGCAGCCAGCGGTGATGGTGCCGGCCTTTGGCCCACCGATGTTGCCCATGTCGGCGAACGGGCTGTCCAGTTGCTCCTGGTACTCGTCGAACAGCGGCAACTGCCAGGCACGGTCATCGGCACGTTTGCCGGCGTCGAGCAGTTGGCCGACCAGCTCGTCGTTGTTGCCCATCAGGCCCGACGTGTGGCTGCCCAGGGCGACGATGCAGGCGCCAGTCAGGGTGGCGATGTCGATCACTGCCTGCGGCTTGAAGCGCTCGGCGTAGGTCAGGGTGTCGCACAGCACCAGGCGGCCTTCGGCGTCGGTGTTGAGGATTTCGACGGTCTGGCCACTCATGGTGGTGACGATGTCGCCCGGACGGGTGGCGCCGCCGCTCGGCATGTTCTCGGCGCAGGCCAGCAGGCACACCAGGTTGATCGGCAGTTGCAGTTCGAGGACGGCGCGCAGGGTGCCGAACACGCTGGCGGCGCCGCACATGTCGTATTTCATTTCATCCATGCCGGCGCCTGGCTTGAGGCTGATGCCGCCGGTATCGAAGGTGATGCCCTTGCCCACCAGCACGAACGGCTTGTCGGCCTTCTTGCCGCCCTGGTAGTTGAGCACGATCAGGCGTGGCGGCTGGTCGCTGCCCTGGCCCACGGCATAGAACGCGCCCATGCCCAGGTCCTTGATCTTCTTCTCGTCCAGCACTTCGACCTTCAGGCCCTTGTGGGCCTTGCCCAGTTCCTTGGCCTGCTCGGCCAGGTAGCTTGGGTGGCACAGGTTAGGCGGCAGGTTGCCCAGGTCGCGGGTGAAGGCCATGCCGGTGGCGATGGCGCTGGCGTGCTTGACGGCGCGCTCGACCTCGGCCAGGCCGGCCTTGTCGGCCAGCAGGGTGACCTTCTTCAGGGCGCGCGGTTCAGCCTTCTGGCTCTTGAAGCGGTCGAACACATATTCGCCGTCGAGCAGGGTCTCGGCCAGCAGGCGGTATTTGCCGTAGTGGGCGTCACGGTTGCTGACCGCGATGTCGTCCAGGGCCAGCACGGCATCGCCGCCGTTCAGGCCCTTGAGCACGCCGGCCACGCTGGCGACCAGTTTGCGCCATGCGCGGTCACCGAGGGCTTCGTCCTTGCCGCTGCCGACCAGCAGCACGCGCTCGGCCTTCAGGCCCGGCACGTTCTGCAGCAACAGGGTCTGGCCAGGCTTGCCGGCAAGGTCGCCACGCTTGAGCACTGCGCTGATGGCGCCTTCACAGGCTTGGTCGACGGCCTTGGCAGCGGTACCGAGCTTGCGCCCTTCACCGACCGGTACGACCAGAGTGGCGGTTTTTACGGATGCAGCAGCTACGCTTTTTACAACCAGTTCCATGTCAGGGTCCCCGAATGATCTATGCAGTTGGCGCTATGCGTTTTCGCGCTCTGGACGGGCCTGGCCGCGTTGCCGCGTGCCAGTGGAAAAGCTGCCAGTTTGAGCCTCCCGCAAGCGTGCTGACAACCCCGATGTTGGCCTTCATGCGCCGCCAAGTGACAGGCGCGGCCAATCACAGGATAATGCGCGCACTTTACATGGAGGTTCGCCCTAGGCGAACCGGCTTTGGTCCTGGCTGTCACAGGCCAATGTTTGGCAGTCCGCCCCTGACAACCCAGGAGTGTCTGGTTTGATCGTCTTTCGTTATCTGTCCCGCGAGGTCCTGGTGACCTTGAGCGCCGTCAGCGCCGTGCTGCTGGTGATCATCATGAGCGGGCGCTTCATCAAGTACCTGGCCCAGGCGGCCCAGGGCATCCTCGACCCGGGTGTGCTGTTCCTGATCATGGGCTTCCGCATGCCAGGTTTCCTGCAGCTGATTCTGCCGCTGGGCCTGTTCCTCGGCATTCTCCTGGCCTACGGCCGGCTGTACCTGGAAAGCGAAATGACCGTGCTTTCGGCGACCGGCATGAGCCAGCAGCGTCTGCTGGGCCTGACCATGGCGCCGGCGGCGCTGGTCGCCCTGCTGGTTGCCTGGCTGAGCCTGAGCCTGTCACCGTTGGGCGTTGCCCAGGTGCAGAAGATCGTCGCCCAACAGGACGCCATGACCGAGTTCGACACCCTGGTGCCGGGCCGCTTCCAGACCCTGCGCGATGGTTCGCGGGTCACCTACACCGAGCAGCTGTCGGACGACCGCGTCAAGCTGGCCGGGGTGTTCATTTCCGAGAAGCGCTTCAACCAGGACAAGACCAAGGACCGTGCGCCTTCGGTACTGGTCGCCGAACGAGGCCATCAGGAAATACAGGCCGATGGCAATCGCTACCTGGTGCTGGAGAACGGCTACCGCTACGACGGTAACCCGGGCCAGGCCGATTACCGTGCCATCAAGTACGACACCTATGGTGTCTTGCTGCCCAAGCCTGAAGTAGCCGAAGACGTGACCGATCGCGAAGCGATCCCGACCCTTGAGCTGTTCGGCAAGACCGACCTGCGCGAGCGTGCCGAGCTGCAATGGCGCCTGTCGCTGCCGATCCTGGTGTTCATCGTGACCTTGATGGCAGTGCCACTGTCCAGGGTCAACCCGCGCCAGGGCCGCTTCCTCAAGCTGCTGCCGGCAATTCTTCTGTACATGGCTTACCTGACAATGCTGATTTCCGTACGCGGCGCCCTGGAGAAGGGCAAATTGCCGATTGGCCTGGGCATCTGGTGGGTGCACGGCCTGTTCATGCTGATTGGCCTGGCCCTGATGTACTGGGAGCCGCTGCGCCTGAAAATGGCTGCCCGTCGTGCGGAGGTGGCCCATGGCTAAGCTCGACCGCTACATCGGCATGAGCGTGCTGCTGGCCATCCTTGCCGTGCTGGGGATCATCCTCGGCCTGGCCTCGCTGTTTGCCTTCATCGACGAGATGGGCGAACTGAGCGATACCTACACCTTGCTGGACGCGGGTAATTTCGTCCTGCTGACAGCACCTCGGCGCCTGTACGAAATGCTGCCGATGGCGGCGCTGATTGGCTGCCTGATCGGCCTGGGCAGCCTGGCCAGCAACAGTGAACTGACCATCATGCGCGCCGCTGGTGTTTCCATCGGGCGCATCGTCTGGGCGGTGATGAAGCCGATGCTGGTGCTGATGCTGGTCGGCGTGCTGATTGGCGAATACGTTGCCCCGGTGACCGAGAACAAGGCCCAGGCCGACCGTTCCCTGGCCCAGGGTGGTGGTGAAGCGCAAAGCTCCAGGCATGGCATGTGGCACCGTCAGGGCGAGGAGTTCGTGCACATCAACTCCGTGCAGCCCAATGGCCTGCTGCTGGGTGTGACCCGCTACACCTTCGACAGCGAGCGCAAGATCCAGACCTCGAGCTTTGCCCGGCGTGCCCAGTACAACGACGACCACTGGACGCTCAGCGACATCAATACCACCTTCTTCCGTGGCGACCACACCGAAGTGGTGAAGACGCCGACCGAGCGCTGGGACGTTTCGCTGACCCCGCAACTGCTCAATACCGTGATCATGGCCCCTGAGTCGTTGTCGATCACCGGGCTGTGGGACTACATCCACTACCTGTCCGACCAGGGCCTGAACAACGCCCGTTACTGGCTGGCGTTCTGGACCAAGGTGATGCAGCCGCTGGTGACCGCAGCGCTGGTGCTGATGGCGATTTCCTTCATCTTCGGCCCACTGCGTTCGGTTACCCTCGGCCAGCGCGTGTTCACCGGTGTGCTGGTGGGCTTCGCGTTCCGTATCGGTCAGGACCTGCTGGGCCCGTCGAGCCAGGTGTTCGGCTTCCCGCCGCTGCTGGCGGTGGTGATCCCGGCGGGCATCTGTGCCTTGGCTGGCGTGTGGTTGTTGCGTCGGGCTGGTTGACGGCTTGAGCAGCTGAAAAAGCCGACCCAAGGGTCGGCTTTTTCGTGCCTACTTTTTCTGCTTCGGCAACCGCACCAGCTGGGTTTCCGAATAGATGTCGTGCCAGCCGCGTTTGCGCTTGTCGATCAGCGACCAGAAGAACCCGAGCCCCAGGCACAGCCAGGAAGCAATCGACACCACGAAGCGCAACAGTGCCTGCCACAGGCTGATGGCGCTGCCATCGGCGTTCTGCACGCGCACGCCCCACACCTGCATGCCCAGGGTCTGGCCGCCATGGGTCCAGAACTTGGCAAAGAAGCCGAACAGGGCGAACAGTAGAACGGTGGACAGCAGCGGGTCGCCATCCAGCGCGCCGGCTTCGGTCAGTTCACGCATGCGCGTTTCGCCGATGATCGCCATCTGGATCAACTTGTAGGCACCGGCGGTGACGATCAGCAGCGCCGTGCACAGCAAAAAGTCGTAGAACATCGCCGCCAGGCGTCGGCCGAGGCCGACCGGTGGGAAATCTCCCTGGGGGGAGAGCAGAGGCTTGGACATGCAGAACAGCTCCGAATGGCGAAGCCACTATTCTACGGGCAAAAAAAAGCCCCTGCACATGGCAGGGGCTTTTTAGGAGTCTGGCTTGTGCTTAGACAGGCTGGACTTTGTCAGCCTGCATGCCTTTCTGGCCTTGGACTGCTTCGAAGGTGACCTTCTGGCCTTCTTTCAGGCTCTTGAAGCCGTTACCTTCGATGGCACGGAAGTGCACGAACAGATCCGGACCGCTTTCTGGGGTGATGAAACCGTAACCTTTTTCGTCATTGAACCACTTGACGGTACCGTTCTGACGCTCAGCCATTGTCTTATTTCCTATGAAGCTTAAATTTTGATGACAGTTTCTTTCACGTTATATATGAGTGAAAGAGTACTGGGCTGGGTTGCAGGAAAGTAAGAGACGTCGAACGGGTTGTAGCAAATCTCGGCTACTGGCCCAGGTCACGAACTGTTGCGACCCATGCAAACACAGTGCGTTGACTCTACGCCAACTCCCGCGAAAAAAACAAGCCCTTGGTCGTATAGAAAATTGGCGTTTTGCCGATAACCGACAAATTTGTCGGAAACGGCGTGGCGCCTGGCCTGGCGCCATGTTCAAAAGTTATTGGGCAGGTTCGAAATCGAATATGTGCAGCCTGCCCGCAAACCTCAGGCCGTGCTTTCAACCCCGGTAGTAACGCTGTGCAACGAAAGGCATTTTACTGACTTTCAAGGCAACCTTCTTGCCGCGTACCAAGGCAAACAGAGCGGTGTCGATTGCACTGTGTTCGATATCGACATAGCCCATCGCAACAGGGGCGCCGAGTGTCGGGCCGAAACCGCCGCTGCAGACTTTGCCCACAGTTTTATCGAACGCATCAACAATATCCGCACCTTCACGTACGGGCGTACGTTCTTGTGGCAACAGGCCCACCCGTTTGCGCGCTACGCCTTGTTGCTGCTGAGCAAATACCGCCTCGGCACCCGGGAAGCCACCGGCACGGCCACCGTCGGCGCGACGGACCTTGGAGATTGCCCAGAGCAGGCTGGCTTCGATCGGCGTAGTGGTGGTGTCCATGTCGTGGCCATACAGGCACAGGCCGGCTTCCAGGCGTAGCGAGTCGCGGGCACCCAGGCCGATAGGCTGCACCTCAGGCTCGGCCAGCAGGCGACGCGCCAGGGCTTCGGCAGCGCCGACTGGCACCGAGATCTCGTAGCCGTCTTCGCCGGTGTAGCCCGAACGGCTGACGAAGCAGTCTTCACCCAGCAGGCTCACCGGGCGGAACTGCATGAAGGTCATGCCGGCCACTTCCGGCGCCAGGCGCTCCAGCACCTTGACCGCCGCCGGGCCTTGCAGGGCGAGCAGGGCGCGTTGCTCGAACAAGGGCTGCACGTCGCAACGGCTGCCGATGTGCGCTTGCAGGTGGGCCAGGTCCTGATCCTTGCAGGCGGCATTGACCACCAGGAACAGGGTGTCGTCACCGAGGTTGGCGACCATCAGGTCGTCGAGGATGCCGCCCTGCTCGTTGGTGAACATGGCATAGCGCTGCATCCCCACCGGCAGGTCGATGATGTCCACCGGTACCAGCGATTCCAGGGCCTTGGCTGCATCGGCGCCACGCAGGACGATCTGGCCCATGTGCGAGACGTCGAACAGGCCGGCTTGCTCGCGGGTATGCAGGTGTTCCTTGAGCACGCCCAATGGGTACTGCACCGGCATGTCGAAGCCGGCGAACGGCACCATGCGCGCGCCCAGCTCCAGGTGCAGGGCGTGCAGCGGGGTCTTTTGCAGTGTTTCGGACATCGATGACTCCTTGGTTTTTTTGTCGGTTCAACATTCGATGATGTTGACGGCCAGACCGCCGCGGGCGGTCTCCTTGTATTTGCTTTTCATGTCGGCGCCGGTCTGGCGCATGGTGCGGATAACCTTGTCGAGCGACACGTAGTGCTGCCCGTCGCCACGCAGGGCCATGCGCACGGCATTGATGGCTTTCACCGAACCCATGGCGTTGCGCTCGATACAGGGCACTTGAACCAGGCCGCCGATGGGGTCGCAGGTCAGGCCGAGGTTGTGTTCCATGCCGATTTCAGCGGCGTTTTCCACTTGCTGTGGGGTGCCGCCCATCACTTCGCACAGGGCGCCTGCGGCCATTGAACAGGCCACACCGACCTCGCCCTGGCAGCCGACCTCGGCGCCGGAAATCGAGGCGTTTTCCTTGTAAAGGATGCCGATGGCGGCAGCGGTGAGCAGAAAACGCACCACGCCGTCCTCGTTGGCGCCAGGGACGAAGCGCATGTAGTAGTGCAGCACTGCCGGGACGATGCCCGCCGCGCCGTTGGTCGGTGCGGTGACCACACGCCCGCCGTAGGCGTTTTCCTCGTTGACTGCCAAGGCGTAGAGGTTGACCCAGTCGAGGACTGACAGGGCATCGCGCAGGCTGGCTTCCGGGTGGCGGCTGAGCTGCCGGTACAACGCCGGCGCGCGGCGCTTGACCTTGAGCCCGCCGGGCAGGATGCCCTCATGGCGGTAGCCGGCCTCGACGCAGTCCTGCATGACCTGCCAGATGCGTAGCAGCCCGGCGCGGGTCTCGGCCTCCGGGCGCCAGGCCGCCTCGTTGGCCAGCATCACCTGGCTGATCGACAGGTGCTGCGCGGTGCAATGGCCGAGCAGTTCCTTGGCGGTCTTGAACGGGTAGGCCAGCACGCTGCTGTCCTCGACGATGCGGTCCTGGCCGGCAGCGTCTTCGTCGACCACGAAACCGCCGCCCACCGAGTAGTACTCGCGGCTGCGGATTTGCAACCCGGCGGCATCGAAGGCGCGAAAGATCATGCCGTTGGGGTGATAGGCCAGTGGCTTGCGGATCATCGCCAGGTGCTGCTTCTCAACGAAGGCGATGGTCTGTTCACCCAGCAGGCTGAGCTGGCCGCTGGTGCGGATGGCCTGCAGGCGGGCGGGAATGGACTCGGTGTCGACGGTATCCGGGTGCTCGCCTTCCAGGCCGAGCAATACCGCCTTGTCACTGCCGTGGCCTTTGCCGGTGGCGCCGAGTGAGCCATACAGCTCGGCCTTGACGCAAACGGTGCTGGCCAGCAGGCCATCGCGGCGCAGCCCTTCGGCGAAGCGCGTGGCGGCGCGCATCGGGCCGACCGTGTGGGAGCTGGAGGGGCCGATGCCGATCTTGAACAGGTCGAAGACGCTCAGTGACATGGGAACCTCCTGCCAATTTGTTTGGGCGGGCGCTGGAGCTTGTGGGAGCGGGGTTTAACGCCCAAACCAAGGTGGGGTTTATGTCGGAGTCGCGGGGAAAACCCCAC
>NZ_JBDJMM010000015.1:0-155215 GCF_039673865.1 Pseudomonas sp. TWI628
CCCACAGGTACTGCACCAACTTCGAATTGGGTGCAGTACCTGTGGGAGCGGGTTTACCCGCGAAAGGGCCGGTACAGTTTGCACACATGCATGCTTTTAAATACGGGCACTATGACTCTGATTCTTGGTATCGACCCCGGCTCGCGCATCACCGGCTACGGTGTGGTCCGCCAGACTGCTCGTGGTTGCGAGTACGTGGCGTCGGGCTGTATTCGCACCGGCAGCGGCGAGCTGCCTGAGCGGTTGCAGATTGTTTTTCGCGGTGTCAGCGAGATCATCGCCCAGCACGGCCCGGTGACCATGGGCATCGAGCGGGTATTCATGGCGCGCAACGCCGATTCTGCGCTCAAGCTTGGCCAGGCTCGCGGCGCAGCCATCGTTGCCGCCGCCGAAGCCGGCCTGGAAATCGCCGAATACAGCGCCAGCCAGGTCAAGCAGGCAGTCGCCGGCAGCGGCGGGGCAAATAAAGAGCAGGTGATGCTGATGGTCATGCACCTGCTCAAGCTGACCCAGAAGCCACAAATCGATGCCTCGGACGCATTGGCCATCGCGATGTGCCATGCCCATACCCGTTCCAGCCTGGTGCCCCACGGCCTGGCCACGGCGCGGCGCCGCGGTGGGCGCTTGCGTCTGTAAGCACTTCATGACCTGATACACATTTTGTCCGGGTGAAACGTTCACCCATAGCATTTGCTGATAGGGTTGAGCGGTCTTCGACCGGCTCCCCAAGAGGAAGGATCGGAACGTGATTGGACGTTTGCGCGGCACCCTGGCGGAAAAACAGCCGCCGCACCTGATTATCGACGTCAACGGCGTGGGCTACGAGCTGGAAGTGCCGATGACCACCCTGTATCGCCTGCCCAAGGTCGGCGAACCAGTGACCGTGCATACCCACCTGGTGGTGCGCGAAGACGCTCACCTGCTCTACGGCTTTGCCGAAAAGCGCGAGCGCGAGCTGTTCCGCGAGCTGATCCGTCTGAATGGCGTGGGCCCCAAGCTGGCGCTGGCACTGATGTCCGGCCTGGAAGTGGACGAGCTGATACGCTGCGTGCAGGCTCAGGATACTGCCGTTCTGGTGCGTGTGCCTGGCGTTGGCAAGAAGACCGCCGAGCGCCTGTTGGTGGAACTCAAGGACCGCTTCAAGGCCTGGGAAACCTCTCCGGCCATGTTTACCCTGGTCTCCGATGGCCCGCTGCCAGTGGCCAGCGAGTCTTCCGCCGAGGCCGATGCGGTCAGCGCCCTGGTGTCCTTGGGCTACAAGCCGCAGGAAGCAAGCAAGGCCATCGCCGCGATCAAGGACAAGGCCGGCCTGAGCAGCGAAGAGCTCATTCGTCGCAGCCTTAAAGGGATGATTACCAAGTGATCGAAGCCGACCGTCTGATCGCCGCCAGTGGCCGCGACCGTGAAGAAGTCCAGGACCGTGCGATCCGCCCGTTGCGCCTGGACGAGTACATCGGCCAGCCGGTGGTGCGCGAGCAGATGGCGCTGTTCATCCAGGCGGCCCGTGGCCGCGGCGAGTCGCTCGACCACACGCTGATCTTCGGCCCGCCCGGGCTGGGCAAGACCACCTTGGCCAACATCATCGCCCAGGAAATGGGTGTGTCGGTCAAGAGCACCTCGGGGCCGATCCTCGAGCGGCCGGGCGACCTGGCGGCGATGCTGACCAACCTCGAACCGCACGATGTGCTGTTTATCGATGAAATTCATCGCCTGTCACCGGTGGTCGAGGAGGTGCTGTACCCGGCGATGGAGGACTTCCAGCTCGACATCATGATCGGCGAAGGCCCTGCCGCCCGGTCGATCAAGCTCGACCTGCCGCCGTTCACCCTGGTGGGCGCTACCACCCGCGCCGGCATGCTCACCAACCCGTTGCGCGACCGTTTCGGTATCGTCCAGCGCCTGGAGTTCTACAGCGACAAGGACCTGGCGACGATCGTCAGCCGTTCGGCCGGCATCCTGGGCCTGGCCATCGAGGATCACGGCGCCTATGAGATCGCCCGTCGCGCCCGCGGCACGCCACGTATCGCCAACCGCCTGCTGCGCCGGGTGCGCGACTACGCCGAGGTGCGCGGCAAGGGCCACATCACCAAGGCCGTGGCCGACATGGCGCTGAACCTGCTGGATGTCGACGAGCGCGGTTTCGACCATTCCGACCGCCGCCTGCTGCTGACCATGATCGAAAAGTTCGACGGTGGCCCGGTGGGCGTGGACAACCTGGCTGCAGCCATCAGCGAGGAGCGCCACACCATCGAGGATGTGCTCGAGCCCTACCTGATCCAGCAGGGGTACATCATGCGCACCCCGCGCGGTCGCGTGGTTACCCGGCATGCCTATCTGCACTTTGGCTTGAATGTGCCTGGCAGCCTGGGCGGTGCGGGCGAATTTTCCGAGCCAGGCGATGAATGACAGATCAAAACCCGCTTTTCGTGGTCCTACCGCTGGCATGCCGATGGCGCGCTGGCAATTCGACATTAATGAACAAAAAACAGTTGCCGCTGCGGATTGGCAAGCTGAGGAGTAAGCACTAGAGTATGCGCGCGCAAAATGGCCTGGAACCGTTCGCACACCGTTGTCGCGTCTATTACGAGGATACCGATGCCGGTGGCGTGGTGTATTACGTCAATTACCTGAAATTCATGGAGCGCGCGCGCACCGAGCGCCTGCGGCATCTGGGCTTTTCCCAGTTGCAACTGGCCGAGGACAACCTGCTGTTCGTGGTTCACTCCAGTGAAGCCCGCTATCACGCGCCGGCACGCCTGGACGACGAGCTGAGGGTCACCGCGCAAGTACTTGAACTCAATCGCGCCAGCCTGCGATTCGTGCAGCAGGTCTGGCGGGAAAAAGATGAAACGCTGCTCTGCGAAGGGCAGTTCCTGGTGGCCGCCGTGCGCGCCGACACTTTCAAACCCCGAGCCATACCCCCAGAGCTGCGCGACGCCTTTGCGGCGGACGGCTCGGGTAATCAATCGAACGCAGGAGAATAAGCGTGGAAGCTAACGTCGTCGACCATACCTCCATGTGGAGTCTGGTCAGCAATGCCAGCGTGGTGGTACAGCTGGTAATGCTGACCCTGGTGGCCGCCTCGGTCACTTCATGGATCATGATCTTTCAGCGCAGCACCATGCTGCGCGCCGGTCGCCGTGCGCTGGATGCCTTCGAGGAGCGCTTCTGGTCGGGTATCGACCTGTCCAAGCTGTATCGTCAGGCAGGCAGCAACCCGGACCCGGATTCCGGTGTGGAGCAGGTCTTCCGTGCCGGCTTCAAGGAGTTCTCGCGCCTGCGCCAGCAGCCGGGTGTTGACCCGGACGCGGTCATGGAAGGCGTGGCACGTGCCATGCGCGTGGCCATCTCGCGTGAAGAAGAAAAGCTCGAGCAGAGCCTGCCGTTCCTCGCCACCGTCGGTTCGACCAGCCCGTACATCGGCCTGTTCGGTACCGTGTGGGGCATCATGAACTCGTTCCGCGGCCTGGCCAGTGCCCAGCAGGCCACCCTGGCCACCGTTGCCCCGGGCATCGCCGAGGCGCTGGTCGCCACTGCCATCGGCCTGTTCGCGGCCATTCCGGCGGTCATTGCCTACAACCGTTTTGCGGCGCGCAGCGAAGTGCTGATCGGCCGTTACTACACCTTCGCCGACGAGTTCCAGGCGATCCTGCACCGCAAAGTGCACACCAGCGAAGAGTAATCAGGTAGAAGCCCATGGCCCGAGTTCGCCACAAACGCAAGCCCGTCGCCGAGATGAACGTGGTGCCCTACATCGACGTGATGCTGGTGCTGCTGGTCATCTTCATGGTGACGGCGCCCATGCTCAACCAGGGCGTGAAGGTCGACCTGCCCAAGGTTTCCAGCGAAGCCTTGCCGCAGGACAACAACGTCCAGATCCTCACCATCTCCATCAAGGCCGACAAGACCTACTACTGGAACCTCGGCAGCGAAGTCGACACCGACAAGCAGATGGACAAGGCCATGACCTTGCCGGACATGACCAGCGCAGTGACCAAGATCATTGCCGCCGGTCGCGACCAGGGCAAGCAGACCCAGGTCTTCATTCGTGGCGACAAGGCTGTCGACTACGGCGCCGTCATGGGCGCCATGGGCGGGTTGCAGAAGGCCGGTGTCGGTAACGTTGGCCTGATTACCGAGGCGCCCTGATGCAACAGCGAGAGCCATCCGCCTCGGAAAGCTACTTCTGGCCCAGTGTCTGGGCCATCGGCCTGCATGTGCTGGTGTTCGCCTTGCTGTTCGTCAGCTTTGCCATGACGCCTGAACTGCCGCCTTCCAAGCCGATTGTTCAGGCTACCCTGTATCAGCTCAAGTCGAAGAGCCAGGCGACCACCCAGACCAATCAGAAGATTGCCGGGGAAGCGAAGAAAACCGCCTCGCGCCAGACCGAAGTCGAGCAGCTGGAGCAGAAGAAGGTCGAGCAGGAGGCCATCAAGGCCGCGGAACAAAAGAAAGCCGACGCCGCTCAAAAGGCTGAGGAAGCACGCGAAGCCGCCGAAGCCAAGAAGGCCGAGGAAGCGGCGAAGGCTGCCGAAGCCAAGAAAGCCGCCGAGTCCAAGAAGGCCGAAGAGGCGAAGAAGGCCGCCGAGAAGCAGCAGGCCGACATCGCCAAGAAGAAGGCCGAGGAAGAGGCGAAGAAGCAGGCCGAGGAAGAAGCCAAGAAAAAAGCAGCCGAGGAGGCCAAGAAGCAGGCCGCCGAAGACGCGAAGAAGAAAGCCGCCGAGGACGCCAAGAAGAAAACGGCGGCCGAGGAAGCGAAGAAAAAGGCAGCTGAAGAGGCCAAGAAAAAGGCCGCTGCAGATGCTCAGAAGAAGAAAGCACAGGAAGCGGCCCGCAAGTCGGCGGAGGACAAGAAAGCTCAGGCCCTGGCCGAGCTGTTGTCCGACACCACCGAGCGGCAGCAGGCCCTGGCTGACGAGCAGGGAGACCAGGTGGCCGGCGACTTCGACGACCTGATCCGCATGCGCGCGGCCGAGGGCTGGGCACGTCCGCCTTCCGCGCGTAAGGGCATGACGGTGACCCTGCAGGTCAACATGTTGCCGGACGGTACCGTCACCGGTGTCAGCGTGATCAAGTCCAGTGGCGATGGTCCGTTCGACAGTTCGGCGGTGGCGGCAGTGAAGAACATCGGTCGTTTGACCGAGATGCAGGGTATGAAGCCGAGCGATTTCAATCGTTATCGTTCGTTCAAGATGACATTTACACCTGAGGATCTAGCGTTGTGATTAAACTCCTTCGAGGAATGCTGGTCATGCTCTGCTGCGTGGCTGGCATGGCCATGGCAGAGGAAAAGAACATCCTGGTCACCAGCGGCAGCGATCGGGCCACGCCCATCGCGGTAGTGCCGTTCGGTCTGCAGGGTGGCAGTGTGCTGCCAGAAGACATGGCCGACATCATCGGCAACGACCTGCGCAACTCGGGCTACTACTCGCCGATTCCGCGTCAGAACATGATCAGCCAGCCTACCCAGGCCAGCGAAGTCATCTTCCGTGACTGGAAAGCGCTGGGTGCCCAGTACGTGATGGTTGGCAGCATCGTGCCGTCGGGCGGTCGCCTGCAGGTGCAGTACGCGCTGTTCAACGTCGCCACCGAGCAGCAAGTGCTGACCGGTAGCGTGGCGGGCAGCACCGACCAGTTGCGCGACATGGCGCACTACATTGCCGACCAGTCGTTTGAAAAGCTCACCGGCATCAAGGGTGCGTTCTCTACCCGCATGCTGTATGTGACGGCCGAGCGCTTCTCCACCAACAATACCCGCTACACCCTGCAGCGTTCGGACTACGACGGTGCTCGTGCAGTGACCCTGCTGCAGTCGCGTGAGCCGATCCTGTCGCCCCGCTTCGCGCCGGATGGCAAGCGCATTGCCTATGTTTCGTTCGAGCAGAAGCGCCCGCGCATCTTCGTGCAGAACATCGACACTGGCCGCCGCGAGCAGGTAACCAACTTCGAAGGCCTGAACGGCGCGCCAGCCTGGTCGCCGGATGGTTCGCGCCTGGCGTTCGTGCTGTCCAAGGACGGCAACCCGGACATCTACGTGATGAACGTGGCCTCGCGCCAGATCAGCCGTGTTACCGCAGGCCCAGGCATCAACACCGAACCGTTCTGGGGCAAGGATGGCAACACCCTGTACTTCACCTCCGACCGCGGCGGCAAGCCACAGATCTACAAGCAGTCGGTCAGCGGTGGTGGTGCCGAGCGTGTGACGTTCGTGGGTAACTACAACGCCAACCCGAAACTGTCGGCGGATGAAAAGACCCTGGTCATGATCCATCGTCAGCAGGGCTTCACCAACTTCAAGGTGGCGGCACAGGACTTGCAGCGTGGAAGTGTAAAGATTCTCTCGGAAACGAGTCTTGATGAGTCGCCCACTGTTGCGCCTAACGGCACCATGCTAATCTACGCCACCCGCCAGCAGGGCCGGGGAGTCTTGATGCTCGTGTCGCTTAACGGCCGTGTGAGGCTCCCACTTCCTACCGCTCAAGGCGAAGTCAGAGAACCGTCCTGGTCCCCTTACCTGAACTGATTGCGGCGTAATACGTTTTTGCTTAACACACTGGGGTTTCATTAGGAGTTTCACGATGGAAATGCTGAAGTTTGGTAAATTTGCTGCGCTGGCTCTGGCCATGGCCGTAGCTGTAGGTTGCTCCTCGAAAGGCGGTGACAACGCTGGTGAAGGCGCTGTTGATCCGAACGCTGGCTACGGTGCCAACACTGGCGCTGTTGACGGCTCCCTGAGCGAAGAAGCTGCCCTGCGCGCAATCACCACCTTCTACTTCGAATACGACAGCTCGGACCTGAAGCCAGAAGCCATGCGCGCTCTGGACGTTCACGCCAAGGACCTGAAAGCCAACGGCAACCGCGTTGTCCTGGAAGGCAACACCGACGAGCGCGGCACCCGCGAGTACAACATGGCTCTGGGTGAGCGTCGTGCGAAAGCCGTTCAGCGCTACCTGGTTCTGCAGGGCGTTTCCCCTGCTCAGCTGGAACTGGTCTCCTACGGCGAAGAGCGTCCAGTTGCCACCGGCAACGACGAGCAGTCCTGGGCTCAGAACCGTCGCGTAGAACTGCGTAAGTAAGTTCTTATGCGTATGTGCCGTCGTGCTGTAACCGTCCTCGCACTCAGCCTTCCGCTTTCGGCGTGGGCTGCGGTTCCTGTAGTTGATGACAACGGGGGTGCTTACCCACCTTCCGGTTATGGCACGAGCGGCACCTATGCCGGCGCAGGGGCTTCGACCCCTGCCTCGGCACAGGGCCAGCTGTTCATGCAGTTGCAACAGATGCAGGATCAACTTTCCCGTCAGCAAGGCATCATCGAAGAGCTGCAGAACGATGTGTCGCGCATGAAGCAGGAAAACCTGGAGCGATACCAGGATCTTGATCGTCGCATCAACAGTGGTGGCGCGCCTGCCGCGACCCCCGATAATTCCTCCACCGGTGGTGCACCCGATGCCGCCGCCGGTGCAGCAGCAGGCGCCGCTGGCGCCGCTGCGCAACAACCGGCCGCCAGTAGCGAGCCCGGTGATCCGGCGAAAGAAAAGCTCTATTACGACGCAGCTTTCGACCAGATCAAGCAGAAGGACTTCGACAAGGCCAGCCAGGCGTTCAACGCCTTCCTGCGCAAGTACCCGAACAGCCAGTACGCCGGCAACGCCCAATACTGGCTGGGTGAGGTGAACCTGGCCAAGGGCGACCTGCCAGCTGCCAGCCAGGCGTTCGCCCAGGTCAGCCAGAAGTACCCCAAGCACAGCAAGGTGCCAGATTCGCTGTACAAACTGGCTGACGTCGAGCGCCGCATGGGCCACACCGACAAGGTCAAGGGCATCCTGCAGCAAGTCATCACCCAGTACCCCGGCACGTCTGCCGCGCAACTGGCGCAACGCGACCTGCAGAAGCTCTAAGCTGCACCTTTGCAAGAAACCCGCGCCTGTCGCGGGTTTTTTCGTTAGAATCACAACCCTTTTTTTATAAACACGCTGTAGCGGATAACGCCATGTCGAGTCCGCGACAGTGCCTGACGGAGGCGGACAGCCTGTTTAGCTGTCACGCCCGTGGCGAGCATGCAAGACACATTACGCATTACCGAAGTCTTTTACTCTTTGCAGGGTGAAACACGAACGGCCGGGCTGCCCACGGTATTCGTGCGCCTGACCGGTTGCCCCCTGCGCTGCCAGTACTGCGACAGCGCCTACGCCTTCACCGGCGGCACCCTTCGCACCCTCGATTCGATCCTTGAGCAGGTGGCCGGCTTCAAGCCGCGTTACGTCTGCGTCACCGGCGGCGAACCGTTGGCCCAGCCGAACGCCTTGCCGCTGCTGCAGCGCCTGTGCGATGCCGGCTACGAGGTCTCACTGGAAACCAGCGGCGCCCTGGATATCTCGGGCACCGATGTGCGCGTCAGCCGCGTGGTCGACCTCAAGACCCCAGGGTCGGAAGAGTCGCACCGCAACCGCTACGAGAACATCGAACAGCTGACCCGCAACGACCAGGTCAAGTTCGTCATCTGTTCCCGTGAGGACTATGACTGGGCGGTGTCCAAGCTGATCCAGTACAACCTGGCCGAACGCGCGGGCGAAGTACTGTTCTCGCCCAGCCATCATCAGGTGAGCGCCACCGAGCTGGCCGACTGGATCGTCGCCGACAACCTGCCCGTTCGCTTCCAGATGCAGCTGCACAAGCTGCTGTGGAACGACGAACCCGGACGTTGATTGAGGAGTGAAAGAAATGACTGAGAAACGCGCGGTAATCCTGCTGTCAGGCGGCCTCGATTCGGCCACGGTCGTAGCCATGGCCAAGGCCGAAGGCTACAGCTGCTACACCATGAGCTTCGACTATGGCCAGCGCCATCGCGCCGAGCTGAATGCCGCTGCCCGCGTCGCCCGCGACCTGGGCGTGGTCGAGCACAAGGTCATCGGCCTCAACCTCGACGGCATCGGCGGCTCGGCCCTGACCGACAGCAGTATCGACGTGCCGGAGACCCCAGGCGAGGGCATTCCGGTAACCTACGTGCCGGCCCGCAACACTGTGTTCCTGTCGCTGGCCCTGGGCTGGGCAGAGGTGCTGGAAGCGCGTGACATCTTCATCGGCGTCAACGCAGTGGACTATTCCGGCTACCCGGATTGCCGCCCGGAGTTCGTCGAGGCGTTCGAGCGCATGGCCAACCTGGCCACCAAGGCGGGTGTCGAAGGGCAGGGCTTCCGCATTCAGGCGCCGCTGCAGAACATGAGCAAGGCGCAGATCGTGCAGGCAGGTATCGCCCGAGGCGTGGACTACAGCCTGACGGTTTCCTGCTACCAGGCCAATGATGAAGGCCAGGCATGTGGCAAATGCGACAGCTGCCGCCTGCGTGCTGATGGTTTCAAGGCGGCGGGTGTCGCAGACCCGACCCGCTACTTTTGACAAAAGGCTGGCTCAGGTATTGATTTCCCGTTAGAAATCAGTATTATACGCGCCACCCAACGGGTCGTTAGCTCAGTTGGTAGAGCAGTTGGCTTTTAACCAATTGGTCGTAGGTTCGAATCCTACACGACCCACCATATGCAGTAACACAAAGCCCGCAACCAGCAATGGTCGCGGGCTTTGTCGTTCCGGGCCTTCAAGAACGGCAAAAGGCCACCTCCTCAAGGGCGGCGGACCTGGCCAATCAGCACAGCTTCAGTTCGAAAAAGTTGTACTTGCCGCTGTTACTGCCCCAGCTCACATGCAGGGTCGGGCCTTGGCCATAGTTAACGACGCTGGCCCCGGCGTGGTAGCCAAAAGCTGAAATGCCTCCACTGACCTGTTCCAGTTCGTCATCGTCGAGTGTGCGCAGGTTTTCAAGTTCGGTATTCATGGATGAGTCCTCTTCAAGTTGTATTGTTCCGTCACCGGCAAAGCGTTCACCGGACCTGGCAAATCATGTGAAGGGGCCGCCGCTTGAAGCAATAGCACGGGTGACCTAGTGTCCTATTGCCACAATGTGATGCGGTTCTCGCTGTGTCGCGCACTAGTGCATCTGTACTAGTGCCCGGTGTGACTGGCTTGATTAGTCTGGCCTAGCCCGAAGCCGGACTTGCTGCGGGCGATTTCGCAACTGCCAGTAGTAGGCCAGGGAATGCTATTTCGTAAGGAAGCACTGCAATCAGGGGCACACAACGACCTGGGCAGCGTGATATTGATATCGCCACCCTCCTTGCGCATCGCCAGCGCCTGTGCGCTGCTGTTCTGCATCGCCTTAAGCCTGTTCATCACCTTTGCCAGCTACACGCGGCGTGAAGCCGTGAGCGGCGTGCTGGTGCCCGAAGCCGGGGTGATCAAGGTCTTCGCCCCGCAGATTGGGGTGGTGCAGGACCTTCGCATCAGCGATGGCGAGCACGTCAACGCGGGACAGGTCCTGTTGACCCTGGCCAGTGACACCCGCAACGGTGAGGCAGCTGCCAACCAGGATGCCATCAGCCGCCTCCTTGCCCGGCGCAACAACAGCCTGGCCGACGAGATTGACGAAACCCGCGTGCTTCACCAGCAAGAACGTGAGGGCAAGACCCGTCGCCTCGGCATGCTGGAAGGTGAACAGGAAAAAGTCGCCGCGCAGATTGCCCTGACTCGCCAGCGTCTGGCACTGGCCCAGGGAATCGCCGAACGCTACGCCGAGCTGCAACGTCAGGACTTCGTTTCCCGTGACCTGCTCCAGGCCCGTCAGGATGCCGTGCTGGAAATGCGCCTTCGCGCCGAAGAACTGAACCGCTCACTGCTGGCCCTGCGCAACGAAAGCGCCGGGTTGCGCGCCGAACTTGCCGAATTGCCTTACAAGCAGACCAAGCAGATGGCGGAGCTGCAGCGCCGGTTGCTGGAAAGTCAGAGCAGCCTGCTGGAAAGCGAGGTCAAGCGCCAAGTGATGATCACCGCCCCGGTGGCCGGGGAGGTGGCGGCGTTAGGCGTGGTCAACGGTGCGCGCGCCGATACCGGTCGCCCGCTGCTTAGCCTGGTGCCGCAGGACAGCAGCCTGTACGCGGAGCTCCATGTGCCCAGCCGCTCGGCCGGCTTCGTGCGGCCAGGGAATGTCGTGCTGCTGCGCTACCAGGCCTTCCCCTACCAGCATTTTGGCCTGGCCCGCGGTACCGTGGCGTCGGTTTCCCGCAGCGCCATGCCGGCTGACGAGGTGATGAGCGTTGGCGTGCCCTCCGAGGCGTTGCGTGAACAAGGGCCGCTGTATCGGGTCAAGGTCACGCTGGAGCGACAAAGCCTGTTCGCCCGCGGCGGTGAAGAACCCCTGCGTTCTGGCATGCAGCTGGACGCAGACATCATGCTGGAGGAGCTGCCGCTCTACGAATGGTTGCTCGAGCCCCTGCGCGGCTTAGGAAAACGCTTGTGAGCCTGTACCATTCCCTGAGCTTCGGCATCGGCCGCAAGCTGCCTGTGATGCTGCAGGTCGAGGCTGCCGAATGTGGCCAGGCCTGCCTGGCGATGGTTGCCGCCTATCATGGCCAGGTGCACGACATGCAGGCCCTGCGCCAGAAGCTCGCGCCTTCCATGAAGGGGGCCACGCTCAAGCAACTGATGGCCATGGCCGGCCAGTTGGGCCTCGCCACGCGACCGCTGCGTCTGGAGTTGGAGGCACTGGCGCAATTGCGTCTGCCTTGCATACTGCACTGGGAGTTCAACCACTTCGTGGTGCTCAAGGAGGTCGGCCCGCGTGGCGTGGTCATCCATGACCCGGCACGCGGGGTACGCAAGCTCGGCCTCGAAGAGGTCTCCAGGGCCTTCACTGGCGTCGCCCTTGAGCTATGGCCTCACAGCGATTTCCAGCCGGGCGAGGTGAAGACGCGGCTGTCCCTGCGGCGTTTGCTGGGCAAGGTCGAGGGGTTTGGCGGCGTGTTCATCCAGGTACTGGCGCTGGGCCTGGCGTTGGAGCTGTGCACGGTGCTGGCGCCGTTCTTCATGCAGACGGTGATCGACAAAGTGCTGGTCAGTGCCGATCGCGACCTGCTGGCGGTGCTGGCCATCGGCTTCGGCCTGATGTTGCTGGCCCAGCAGGTGCTGTCGCTGGGGCGTTCGTGGGCCTTGATGTACCTGGGGACGCTGCTCGGCAGCCAATGGCAGATCAATGTCTTCAACCACTTGGTGCGCCTGCCGGTGGCGTTCTTCGAGCGGCGGCATCTGGGCGATATCATTTCTCGCTTCGGTTCGCTCAAGGCGATCCAGCGCACCCTCACCACCTCGTTCATCGAAGCCCTGCTCGATGGCCTGATGACCGTGGTCACCCTGGTCCTGATGTTTCTCTACAGCCCGCCCTTGGCGTTCATTGCGGTGTTTGCCATGGTGCTCTACGGGTTGGCGCGCTGGGCCTGGTTCGGGCCGCTGCGACGGGCCAGCGAAGATGAGCTGGTGCATGCAGCCAGGCAGCAGAGCCATTTTCTCGAAACCATGCGCGGCGTGCGCACGCTGAAGCTGTTCGCTCATCAGGAGCAGCGCGCGACGACCTGGAGTGGCCTGTTGATCGACGAGATCAATGCCGGGTTGCGGCCGCAGAAGCTGCAACTGCTGTACCGCGCCTTCAACGGTTTGCTGTTCGGCCTGGTGACCCTGCTGGTGATCTGGCTGGGCGCCCGGCAGGTGATGGACGGTGCGTTCAGCGCCGGCATGCTGATCGCTTTCAGTGCCTACAAGGACCAGTTCAACAGTCGCGTGTCCGGGCTGATCGACAAGCTGGTCGACGTCGTGATGCTGCGCCTGCATGGTGAGCGCCTGTCCGACATTGTGCTGGAGGCCGCCGAACCGCAGTCGCCGCCATTGCCGGAGGCAGACGCAGGGCCTGTGCCGCGCCTGGAAGTGCGTCAGCTGAGGTTCCGCTATAACGCCTACGAGCCGTGGGTATTGGACGGTGTTTCGCTGGTGATCGAACCGGGTGAGTCGCTGGCCATCGTCGGCCCTTCAGGTTGCGGCAAAAGTACGCTGCTGAACGTGATGCTGGGCATCCTCGCACCGGTAGAAGGGCAGGTACTGCTCGATGGCGAGCCCATCGACGCCCGCTCGATAGACCGCCTGCGCCGGATCAGCGCCACCGTGCTGCAGGACGACGTACTGTTTGCCGGTTCCATCGCCGACAACATCAGCTTCTTCGCCAATGACGCCGACCCGGCCTGGATCGAGCAGTGTGCACGCCTGGCTGCCGTGCATGACGACATCGCGCGCATGCCGATGGCCTACAACACGCTGGTCGGCGACATGGGCGCAGTCCTCTCCGGCGGGCAGAAGCAGCGTATCCTGTTGGCCCGCGCACTGTACCGGCGCCCGAAGCTGCTGTTCCTCGACGAAGCCACCAGCCACCTGGACATCCAGCGCGAGGCGGCAGTCAACCAGGCGCTGGAAGCGCTGCACATAACCCGCGTGATCGTCGCCCATCGGCCGGATACCATCCGCTCGGCCCAGCGGGTGGTGGCGCTGCTCGACGGGCGGGTGACGAGCGCATCATGAAGCGCCGCGCAATGCTGGCCATGGTGCTTTGCCTGTGCGGCCTTAAGGGCCAGGCCGCGCAGCCCTTGCAAGCCTGCCCCGGAGCATGGCCTGCCGACCAGCCGCTGTCTTTGTCCCGCGCCGTGGCCATGGCCTTGTGCGCCGACCCCGAGCTGCAGGCCGCCTGGCGTACGGAGTTGAGCAACCAGGCCAGCATGGAGGCCGAACGCTCGGCCTACTGGCCGACCTTGCAGGGGCAGGCGAACACTGGCCGCGCCAACCGCAAAACGCGCTATGACGGTTTTCCCGAAGCCAGCTCCAGCCTCGATGCCCGGACCAGCGGCTATGGGCTGAGCCTCAACTGGGTGCTGTACGACTTCGGTCTGCGGGACGCCAGGGTGGAAAGCGCCCGCCAGTTGCTCAATGCGGCCAGCAGCAGTCGGGTGGAAAAGATCCAGCAGGTGGTACTCGCCACCAGCAAGGCGTTCTACCAGGTGCAGGCCAGCAGCGCCTTGCTCGAGGCCCGGCGCAGTATTGAGGCGCTGGCCGACGACAGCTTGCGGGTGACCACCGCCAAGCACCAGGCCGGGGCAGGGGAGCGCGCCGATCGCCTGCAGGCACAGACCACCTTCGAGCAGGCGCAGCTGGAGCGGGTGTTGGCCGAGGGTGACCTGGCCATTGCCAGCGGTGCGCTGGCCAGTGCCTTGAACCTGTCGCCTTCCGCACCCCTGCGCCTGGAGGCGCTGGACGAGCCACAAGGCCAGGAGGCAGGCTTCATGCAAAGTGTCGATGCGTTGATGGAGCAGGCCCGGCAGGCCCACCCTTCAGTGGAAAGCGCTCGTGCCCAATGGGCCTCCAGCCTGGCCAAGGCCGAGGCGGAGCGGGCCCAGGGGCGGCCGACGATCTCGCTGTACAGCGACTACCGGCATGAGGATACGCCGGTCGAACAGGTGGCCTCGCGGCAGCAGATCGAAACCTGGACCGTGGGCGTGCAGGTCAGCGTGCCGATCTTCGACGGCTTTCTGGCCCGCCGCCGGACCCGCGCAGCCGAGGCGGAAGCGGCGGCGCGGGAGCAGGATCTGTACGGTGCGCAGCGTGCCATCGCGCTGAGCGTCTGGCGCAGCCGCCAGTCCCTGGAGGCACGTACCCAGGCGCTGGTCATCAGCCGCCGGCTGGTCGCCAGTGCCAGTCAGTCGCACCGGGTGGCGCTGGGGCGGTACAAGGCCGGGGTCGGCAGCATCATCGAGCTGCTCAATGCCCAGAACGATCTGGCCAACGCGCAGCAACGGCGGGTCGCGTCGGTGGTCGAGTGGTACACCGCACGCCTGCAACTGGCTGCTGACCTCGGCCAGCTGGACGGCCGCGAGTACTAACGCGGGGGGTTATTCCGCCCAGGCCGGGTCGCCGGTGAACACCACGGTGATCCAGCGATCCGGGCCTTCGCCGCCGACGGCCTCACCGACCTCGTCACGCAAGGCATCCCATTCGGTGATCGAGCGTGGCGGCATGTCCGCCGGCACGATGAAATAGAGTTCGATCTCGCGTGAGCGCCCGACCTTGGCCACGTAGGCCTTGTAGGACTTCAAGCCGTGCCTGGCGACGAACTGTCGGGCGACGGTGTCGACATGCAACTTGAGGTCGCCGGGTGTCACCAGGAAGATCTCCGACAGCGCCTGGCGCACCACCGACAGGGGGAGCGGAATGATCACCAGGCAGACCAGTGCCAGCACCGCCGGGTCGATGTACGGCGATACCCACTCCCATTGCGTGCCCTGCACTGCGTAGCCGAAGCAGAAGGCGATCAACAGGGCGGCAGTGATGCTCGCGGACATCACCCAGCCTTTGACGTCCATGCGCACGAAGTCCGACTTCAGCTTGCGGTTGGCGCGGTTCTCGACCACGGCGATGGTCGCGCAGGCGATCACGGTCAGCAGCGCATAGACCATGGCAATGCCGAACTCCAGGTGGCGGCCGCCTTGCAGCAGGCTGCTGACAGCGTTGATCAGCGCGTAGATGGCGACGCCGCTGAGCAGGATGCCATTGAGTGCCAGGACCATCGGTTCCAGGTGCCAGAAACCCATGGTGAAGCGCTCGCGCAGTTTGCGCGAGAGTTGCAGGCTGGTGGCGTGCGAGGTGATCAGCTTGACCACCACCAGCGACAGGCCGCTCATGCTGGCGTCGACCAGCGAATAGACGCCGTCGAAGACGATCGAGAACGAGCCGGAGGCCAGGCCGAAGCCGATGCCGATGGTAGCGATGAACAGGGTGACGGCAATCGAGGTGCGTAACAGGCCCTGTTCGCTGGTGATATCGAAGAAGGAAGATCGGGTTGCGGTTTGCATGTGTTTTGCTCGGTAGATAACGATGTTGCTGTGTTGGCTGTAAGGGCCTCTTCGCGGGCGTGTCGGGGCGCCCAACCGCCGCGAAGAGGCCCTTACAGGCTAGACGCGAAACTGTTCCATCAATGCCTGCTGTTGGTTGGCCAGTCGATTGAGTGCCTGGCTGATGCGTGCCGATTCATCGGCCTGGCCCGACAGCGACTCGGTCACGTCGCGAATCCCGGCCACGTTGCGGTTCACCTCCTCGGCCACCGCGCTCTGCTCCTCGGCCGCCGAGGCAATCTGCAGGTTCATGTCGCTGATCACCGCCACAGCCTCGCCGATGCGCTCCAGCGCGGGTAGCGCCTGCTCCATGCGCGTGGCGCTGGCCTGGGCCTGGCGCTGGCCTTCATGCATGGCACCGACTACGTCCTGGGTGCCTTGCTGCAGCCCTTCGATCACTTGGCGAATCTCTTCCACCGACACCTGGGTGCGCTGGGCCAGGCTGCGCACTTCGTCGGCGACCACGGCGAAACCACGCCCGGCTTCGCCTGCGCGTGCGGCTTCGATGGCGGCGTTGAGGGCCAGCAGGTTGGTCTGCTCGGCAATTGCGCGGATTACCTCGAGCACCGAGCCGATCTGCTCGCTGCGCTGCTCCAGCGCACGGGCCTCGTCCATGGCGGTGTCCATGCCGGTTGCCAGCTGGTCGATGGTCTGGCGGGTGCTGGCGATCAGTTGCAAGCCCTCGCGGCTGGCCTGATCGGCGCCGCGTGCGGCCTGGGCCGCCTGGGCGGCGTTGTGGGCGACATCCTGGGCGGTGGCGCTCATTTCGTTGGCGGCGGTGGCGACCTGTTCGATTTCCCGTTGCTGTTGCTGCATGCCATTGCTGGTCTGGCTGGCGATGGCAGCAGACTGGTCGGCGGTACCGCGGGCTTCGAGCAGCGAGCCTTTGACCTGGGCGATCACCGGCTGCAGCTTGTCGAGGAAGCGGTTGAACCAGCCTGTCAGCTGGCCCAGTTCGTCCTGGCGAGCGTAGTCCAGGCGACGGGTCAGGTCGCCTTCGCCGCTGGCGATGTCTTCCAGGCGGGCAGCCACGGCGAGGATTGGCCGGGTAACACCGCGGGCGGTCAGCCAGACCAACAGCAGGCCAATGATTGCAGCGCCCAGGCCGATCAGCAGGCTGGTCAGGTTGGCGCTCTGGTTGTGGCTGTCCAGGCGCTGGTTGAGGGCCAGGGCTGGCGCTTGCAACACCGCCTCAGGCAACTCCAGTTGCACCTGCCAGGGGCTGGCGTCAGGAATCGGCGCAAACGGCCGTGTCACGCGCAGCAGGCCCCGCTCCACTTCCTTGTCCAGCGCCTGGCCCAGCTGGCTGGCGTCACGGCTATGCCCGGCGAGCAGGCCGGCAGCGCTGACGATGCTGACCTGGCCCTGGCCATCGAAGAGCTCCTGGCGGCCATCCAGGCTCAGTTGCTGGAGGTTATCCAGGCCGATATCCAGGCCGACCACGCCCACGACCTTGCCGTTTTCCAGCAGGGGCAGGGCGATGCTGGTCATTAGCACCTGGTGGCCATTGACTTCGTCGAGGTAAGGCTCGAGTGCACAGGCCCTGGCGGTTTGCTGTGGGCAGGTCAGCCAACGGTTCTTGGCCTGGCCATTGGTGCCGGGGCTGTTGTCGCCCAGCATCGACTCGGGCATCGCTTCCAGCTCCAGGGTGCCCGGCCGGGGTTGTGACCAGTACAGCGAGAAACGCCCGCTGTCGTTGCTGCCGCGGGTCTCCTGGCCAATGAACTGATTGTCCTGGTGGTCCAGCGCATTGGGCTGGAACACCAGGTACAGGCCGATCACGTCCGGGTTGCCGGCCAGGCTGGCGTAGGCCTGGCGGGTCAGTTCGGCGCGCAGGTCACTGCCACCCTTGGCCTTGAGCACCTGTACCAGGCGGGCGAAGCCGTTGCCGTACTGGTAGGCGTCCATGAAGTAGCGCTGGATGCGCAACGCCTGGGTCTCGGCGTGGGCCTGCAGGCGCAGGCGCGCGCTGTGTTCGAGCATTTCGCTGCTGGCCTGGTTGACCAGCACCGCGCTACGCCGCGACTGGGTCAGTGAGCTGGCGACCAGCAAGGCGACGATGGCCAACAGGCACAGGCCGGTGAGCAGGGTGATCTTCCACTGGATGGAGAGGCGACGTAGCGGCATGAGGGCTTTCCTTATCGTTCAACAACAACGCCCGCGTTCAGGCGCGGGCGTTGTCGGTGGCAGGTGTCATTCAGCGACGTAGTTCGGTGGCGCGACCCGGAAGGCCTTGGTCAGCCAGGCCAGATGCAGCAGCCCTGCCAGTGCCCAGAGGCCGCCGAAGATCAACGAATGCTCGTTGAGGTCGAGCCAGAGCTTGGCGATGATGCAGAAGCCGAGGGTCGGCAGAACCAGGTACTTCATCTTGTTGGCAAGCCCTTGGCGATTACCCTCGCGCAGGTAGCAGTGGATGATCACCGACAGGTTGACGAAGCTGAACGCTACCAGCGCGCCGAAATTGATGATCGAGGTGGCGGTGACCAGGTCGAAGAATATTGCCGAGAGCGCGATCACGCCGACCACGGCAATGTTCACGATTGGGGTCTTGTAGCGTGAGTGCAGACGGGCGAACACGCCGCTCGGGATCACGTTGTCGCGGCCCATCACGTACAGCAGGCGCGACACGCTGGTCTGCGAAGCCAGCCCCGAGGCGATGGTATTGATCACCGTGCAGGCGATGAAGATCGACTGGAACAGCTTGCCACCCACATACAGGGCGATTTCCGGCAGTGCTGCTTCCGGGTCGTGGAAGCGTGCATTGGTCGGGAAGTACGCCTGCATGAAGTACGACACCAGAATGAACACCGCGCCGCCGATCAGGGCAGTGAGGAAGATCGCACGCGGGATGGTCTTGCCCGGATCCTTGGTTTCCTCGGACAGGCAGGTGACCGCATCGAAGCCCAGGAACGAGAAGCACAGGATGGTTGCGCCGGCAGCCAGCGCGCTGAGCTGTGTCTGCGAGTCGGCGAACGGTATCAGGCTCCAGGTGGTCCCCAGCCCTTCGCCTTGGTCCAGGCCGCGTACGCAGAGGTAGATGAACACCGACATGATCATCAGCTGCACAACCACGAACAGCAGGTTGAAATGTGCGACCAGGTTGATGCTGCGCATGTTGATCAGGCTGATCAGGGTGACGAAGCCAGCCACCCACATCCACGCTGGCACCTCAGGGAACATGGCCGAGAGGTAGAGCTTGGCCAGCAGTGCGTTGACCATCGGCAGCAAGAGGTAGTCAAGCAGCGAAGACCAACCTACCAGGAAGCCCACGTGCGGGTTGATGGCACGTTGGGTGTAGGTGTAGGCAGAGCCAGACTGCGGGAAGCGGCGTACCAGCGTGCCGTAACTCACCGCGGTGAACAGGACGCCGGCCAGGGCCAGCAGGTAGGCGCTGGGGACGTGTCCCGAAGTAATGCCGGACACGATGCCAAAAGTGTCGAACACGGTCATGGGCGTGAGGTACGCCAGACCGATGATGACCACGTGCCAGAGGCGCAGGGATTTACGGAATTGGCCGTTGCCGGTGGCGTTGTGGTCATGCTGCATGCTGGTGTGGCTCCATGTTGTTCACCTTTTTTGTTTGGAGCAGAGATAGGCGCGTGCTAGGCGCCGGCGTCAGGCTGGCAGTGCCTTGGCGAGGAGGTTGAAGCGTGCGGGCAGGGGCATCCGAGCATCATGACGGCGCGACTTTTTCTTCTTCGTGGATCGGGCGCTGGGCGAGGTGGTGAAAATAAAAAACGATTGGTAGGGAGGCGTCAAGTTAAACATGACAAGATGTTGCGAATTTGAAATATTTATCGAGTAAACGGCCTGAATGTTCGGTTTTTGCGCGTTTTTTTGCGGTTTCGATCGACTTGGATGTTCGTAAAAATTAACGATTGTCGGACATTTCCCAAATCCACCCTTTCTGCCTTGGCGTAGTCACCTGGCTGTCGCGGCGGTGATATCCTTTTGCACCCCTTGCGGCCGATTGGCTGCGAACCCGCCCATATGGACATCGATCGGTTCTATTCATGAAGAAATCAGTAGGTATCCTTTCCGGCCTGGCCATCGCCATCGCCGTCGTGACCACCGCTGGCGCCTGGTACACCGGCAAGCAACTGCCTGGGGAGCTGGAAAACGCGGTCAGCCGCAGCAACCAACAGCTCAAGCAGGCGCTGGTCAACTATGGCGGCAGCATGACTGTCGAGCTGGTGTCCCTTGATCAGCATCTGTTCAGCAGCACTGCGCAGTACCGGCTCAAGGCCAAGGACATCAACCTCGGCCATGGCGAAGTGCTGAGTTTCGACCTGGGCATGACCGACCAGATCGAACACGGCCCATTCCCTTGGTCGCGGGTCAAGGCGCTGCAACTGATGCCGGTGCTGGCCGCCAGCAACAGCAGCTTGCAGAAGGATGACCTGACAGCGCCGTGGTTCGCTGCGGCAGGCGAGCAGTCGCCGGTCCGCGCGCATACCAGCCTGGGCTTCTCGGGCAACGTCGACAGCATCATCACCGTGGCGCCACTCAAGCGCACCGAGGCCAATGGCAGCAGCCTGGACTTCTCGGGCATGTCGCTGGAGGTCAGCGGTGATCAGGAAGGCAAGGCGTCGAAGTTCCATGGCAGCGCGGACCGCTTCGAGATGACGCTGGTTGGCGAGGACCACGCGCCGGCCACCCTCGAACTCTCTGGCCTGAAGGTCGGCGGCAATCTCGCGGCCAGCAAGCATGATGCCGTGTACGTCGGCAATGTCGACATGCTGTTGGCAGAGGCCAAGGCGACCTTGGGTGACAAGCAGCAGGTCCTGGTGCTCAAGGGGCTGGAACAGAATGTCCTGCAGACCCTGGACGGTCCGGACACCGTGGCGGGGCGCGTGGATTATCGGGTGGCGGATATCACCTGGGATGGCCGTGCGGTCGGCAATGCGCAGATGGGGGTGAGCATCAAGTCGCTCAATGCTCCGGCCTTGCAGTCGTTGTCGAAGTGGTACCAGGCCCACCTGCCGGAGTTCGAAGCGGCTCAGGCTGCCGGCCAGCCGGTGCCGGAAATCCAGATGGATGAGGCGGAAAAGGCCCGGTTCCACGGTGACCTGCAACAATTGCTGGCCTCCAAGCCCAGGTTGGCGATCGAGAACCTGGCGTTCCGCACCGCCAATGGCGAGAGCCGCTTCGACCTGTCGATGGACTTTTCCAACCCGACCTCGTTCGACCTGCCGCCTGACCAGCTGAGCAAGCAGCTGATCACCGAGGTGAAGAGCAAACTGACGTTGTCCAAGCCGATGATCGGCGACCTGGCGACCTTGCAGGCGCTGCTGGAAGGGCAGACCGATGCCCAGGCGATTGCCATGCAGTCTGGCCAGGCCGGGGAGATGGTCGGCATGATGGCGCTGCAGAGTGGTATGGCTACCGTGCAGGGCAATGATGTGGTGTCGAGCCTTCACTATGCCGATGGCATGGTCGACTTCAACGGCAAGAAGATGACCGTCGAAGCGTTCGCCATGCTGCTGGCGGCGCATTTTGCCGCCATGCAGCCGCAAGGCTGACATTCAGTCTGTACCAGGTTCACAGGTAAGGCACTGCCCTCAGCTGCAGTGCTGACCCTGTGTAGCGGCTTTAGCCGCGAAGAGGCAGGTACTGGCGCCACAAAAACCACTTTAGAATTCCCTTGATTGTCTGTAGCCTTCGGCGTCCGATAATAATCCGCGCCCGCAGAGGGCCGAGACGGCGCACCTGCCGTCCGGCACCCTTAGCCGATCTGCCAGGGCCGGGTGATACACTCGATTTGACGCGCACGCGCGCCTGCAGGTCCAGCGATCATGACCCAGATTTCCGAACGCCTGTTGGTTCAGGCCCACCTTGACGCCAAGCAGCCCAACCCGCTGACCGCCGAGCAGGAGGCCGAATACCGTGCGGCTATCGCTGCCGAGCTGAAAGCGCAGAATGCCGTGCTGGTAGCCCACTATTACTGCGACCCGGTTATTCAGGCGCTGGCCGAAGAGACCGGCGGCTGCGTGTCCGATTCGCTGGAAATGGCCCGCTTCGGCAAGAACCACCCGGCCGAGACGGTGATTGTCGCCGGCGTGCGCTTCATGGGCGAAACCGCCAAGATCCTCACCCCGGAAAAACGCGTGCTGATGCCGACCCTGGAGGCCACCTGCTCGCTCGACCTGGGCTGCCCGGTCGAAGAGTTCTCGGCCTTCTGCGACCAACACCCTGAGCGTACCGTGGTGGTGTATGCCAACACCTCCGCTGCGGTGAAGGCGCGGGCTGACTGGGTGGTGACCTCTAGCTGCGCGCTGGAGATTGTCGAAAGCCTGATGGACAACGGTGAGACCATCATCTGGGGCCCGGACCAGCATCTGGGCCGGTACATCCAGAAGCAGACCGGTGCCGACATGCTGCTGTGGGACGGTGCCTGCATCGTTCACGAAGAGTTCAAGTCACGCCAGCTGGCCGACATGAAGGCGCTGTACCCGGATGCCGCCATCCTGGTGCACCCGGAGTCGCCGGAAGCGGTGATCGAGCTGGCTGACGCGGTGGGTTCCACCAGCCAGCTGATCAAGGCGGCGCAGACCCTGCCGAACAAGACCTTCATCGTCGCCACCGACCGCGGCATCTTCTACAAGATGCAGCAGCTGTGCCCGGACAAGGAATTCGTTGAAGCGCCGACTGCCGGTAACGGCGCGGCGTGCCGCAGCTGCGCGCACTGCCCGTGGATGGCGATGAATACCCTGGAGCGGGTGCTGCATTGCCTGCGTAACGGGGGCGATGAAATCTTCGTCGACCCGGCACTGGTGCCGAAGGCGATCAAGCCATTGAACCGGATGCTCGACTTTACCCAGGCGGCTCGCCTGAAGCTTTCTGGTAACGCCTGAGATAGCGGGGGCCGCAAAGCGGCCCCAAAGTCTTAGCGGCCCATCATCTCCTGAACCATGCGCTTCTGCTCTATGATCTCGCGCTGGCGCTGGTCGATCTGCGAAGCCAGCGGGAAGTTGCTGCCTGCGCGGCGCTTGGCGTAGTCCAGCTGCTGTACCGCCTGGTCGAAATCCCCGACCAGCGTGAAGTATTCGGCGCGCGCACGGTGCAGGCCGATGGTGTTGCCCGACAAGCCGCGCACTTCCGCCATGTCGTACCACACATCCGGGTCATCCGGCCGGCTCTTGAGCAGGTCGTTCAGCACCTTCTCGGCCTCGGCCGGCTTGTTCTGCTTGACCAGCAAGTCAGCACGCACCTGTTTCAGCGGATAGTTGCCCGGGTACAGCCCCTGCATGCGCTCGGCACGCTGCTGCGCGTCGGCCAGGCGGTTGTTGGTGATGTCCAGGTCGATCTGCGCCAGGTTGTAGGTAATGTCGTTAGGTGCCTTGGCCAGCAGCGGCTTGAGGGTTTCCCGCGCTTCATTGAGCTGGCCACCCTTGATCTGCGCCAGGCCCAGGCCATAGCGCGCAGCGTCCAGTTTCGGGTCTTCGTCGAGCTGGGCGCGGAAGCGCTTGGCTGCTAGGCCTGGGGTGCCCTCGTAAGTGAGTGCCACGCGGGCGCGAATCAGCTGGTAGCGCTGGCTGTCTTCGACGCCACCCTTGGGCGCCTGTTCGGCGCGGTTGCGGGTGTCGGCGATACGCGACTCGGTGACCGGGTGAGTCAGCAGGAATTCTGGCGGCTTGGCATCGAAGCGGTATTGGCGCGCCAGACGTTCGAACATGGTCGGCATGTTGCGCGGGTCGTAACCGGCCCTTTCCAGGTTCTGGATGCCAACGCGGTCTGCTTCCTGTTCGTTCTGTCGCGAAAAGCGCCGTTGTTCCTGGATCGCCGCAGCCTGGGTGCCGGCGATCATGCCGATGCCGGCATCGCCTGCGCCGCCTGCCGCCAGCACGATGCCGGCCAAAAGCGCGGCCATCATCGGCAACTGCATGCGCTGCTGGGCCTCGACGCCACGGGCGAAATGGCGTTGCGACAAGTGCGCCAGTTCGTGCGCCAGTACCGAGGCGTACTCGCCTTCGGTCTGGGCATTGAGGAACAGGCCGCCATTGACGCCGACGATGCCGCCAGGTGCGGCAAAGGCGTTCAGCTCGCGGCTGTCGATGAGGATGAACTCCAGGCGCCGGTCCTGCAGCTGGCTGGTTTCAGCCAGGCGGTAGACGGTGGTTTCGACGTAATCCTTGAGCTGCGGGTCGTTGAGTTGGTTGACCTGGCCGCGCAGCAGGCTCAGCCACGCGCGGCCGAGGTCGTGCTCCTGCTTGGGTGAAACGATCGCGGAACTGGCGTCGCCCAGTGACGGCAGGTCGTCGGCGTGGCCGGGAAGGGCCATCATGCAGGCCAGCGCCAGCAGGGTAGGGCGCAGTAGATTCATGCAGAAGCTCGCGTCGAAGAAAAGCCTTACTGTAGCCGGGTCGCGCAGAGCCGACCAGTGGCGGTATGCTACCGAGCTTTTCCCGATACTACTCGCCCTGCCCTGGAGACGCGCCCGATGAGTGACACCCTGACCTGCGACGCCGAACTCGACGCCAGCGGGCTGAACTGCCCACTGCCGCTGCTCAAGGCGAAGATGGAGCTCAACCGCCTGGCCAGCGGGGCGGTACTGAAAATCATCGCTACCGATGCAGGTTCCCAGCGCGACTTCCGCACTTTCGCCCAGCTTGCCGGTCATACCCTGCTGCAAGAAACGGCCGAGGCCGGTACCTACACCTACTGGCTCCGCAAGGCCTGAGCCAACCCAAGGATCGTCAATGTTCAAAGTGCTTCGCGACTGGATAGAGCGCTACTTCTCCGATGAGGAAGCGGTGGTGCTGGCGGTCCTGCTGTTCCTTGCCTTCACCGCGGTGCTCACCCTCGGAGGCATGCTCGCGCCGGTGCTGGCGGGCATGGTCCTGGCGTTCCTGATGCAGGGCCTGGTCAACGCCCTGGAGCGCATACGCGTGCCGACCCGGTTCGCGGTGATGCTGGTGTTCGCCCTGTTCATGGGGGCGCTGGCGGTGTTCATGCTGGTGCTGGTGCCGCTGCTCTGGCATCAGCTGATCACCTTGTTCAACGAATTGCCGGGGATGCTTGGCAAGTGGCAGTCGCTGTTGTTGCTGCTGCCTGAGCGCTATCCGCACCTGGTGTCGGACGAGCAGGTGTTGCGTGCGATCGAGTCGGTGCGCGGTGAAATCGGCAAGTTCGGCCAATGGGCGCTGACCTTCTCGCTGTCGAGCCTGCCGCTGCTGGTCAACGCGATGATCTACCTGGTGCTGGTGCCGATCCTGGTGTTCTTTTTCCTCAAGGACCGCGAGCTGATCGGGCGCTGGGTCAGTGGTTACCTGCCGCGGCAGCGCACCTTGCTGAACCGGGTGGGTAGCGAGATGAACCGGCAGATCGCCAACTACATTCGCGGCAAGGGCATCGAAATCCTGATCTGCGGGATTGCCACCTACATCGCCTTCATCAGCCTGGGGCTCAATTACGCCGCGCTGCTGGCGCTGCTGGTAGGGTTGTCGGTGGTGGTGCCGTATGTGGGCGCGGTGGTGGTGACCGTGCCGGTGACGTTGATCGCGCTGTTCCAGTGGGGCTGGGGCGACCAGTTCATCTACCTGATGACGGTGTATGCGATCATCCAGGGCCTGGATGGCAACGTGCTGGTGCCGCTGCTGTTCTCCGAGGCGGTGAGTTTGCACCCGGTGGCGATCATCTGCGCGGTGCTGCTGTTTGGCGGGTTGTGGGGGTTCTGGGGAATCTTCTTTGCAATCCCGCTGGCGACCTTGATCAAGGCCGTGCTGGATGCCTGGCCGCGGCAGGAGCCGAGCGTTTCACCGATGCTGTGAATGCAATTGGGGCCGCAAAGCGGCCCCCGTCAATCTCAGGCCTTGTTCAGGGCCTGGGCAGCTGCCAGCACGGCATCCACATGCCCGGGCACCTTCACCCCACGCCATTCCTGGCGCAGCACACCGTCCTTGTCGATCAGGAAGGTGCTGCGGTCGACGCCCATGTATTCCTTGCCATACAGCTTCTTCAGCTTGATCACGTCGAACAGTTGGCACAGGGCCTCGTCCTTGTCGCTGATCAGCTCGAACGGGAAAGCTTGCTTGGCCTTGAAGTTCTCATGCGACTTGATGCCATCGCGCGACACACCGAACACCACGGTGTTGGCGGCGGCAAAGGCATCGTGCTGGTCGCGGAAACCCTGGCCTTCGGTGGTGCAGCCCGGGGTGCTGTCCTTCGGGTAGAAGTACACCACCACCTGCTGGCCCTTGAGCTCGGCCAGGCTGACGGTCTGGCCGCTGGTGGCCTGGGCCTGGAAGTCGGCGACGGGTTGGTCGAGTGCTACTGCCATGGTCGGTTTCCTTACATGGGGTTCTGAGGACGCCACGGCTCGATCAGTGCATCGAGGTTCAGGGCATCGGCGAAGTCCAGGAACTGGTCGCGCAGCCAGCTGATCTGGGTGCCGGCCGGCAGGATCACGGTGAACTGGGCGTTGAGCATGCTGCTGCCGGTCTGCGGCGCCAGATAGGTGTCGCAGGTCATGGCTTCGAGCTCGACGCGGTGGTCGAGGAAGAACTGGCACAGCTCGTTGATGATGTCCGGGCGATAGGCGGCGCTGACGTAGGCCACATAGGGCAGGGCCTGTGGGCGCACTTCCTGGTCGGCGCTGCGCACCACGTCGAGGGTCAGGCCGTGTTTCTTGCCCAGGCCCGGCAGCATGGCTTCGAGGCGCGCCAGGGCGTCCCAGCTGCCGCCTACCTGCAGTACCAGGGCGCTGGTCTCGCCGTGGCGGCTCAGGCGCGAGGTGACCACCGCGCAGCGGTTTTCGAAGGCGGCGCGGCTGAGCACGTTGGCCAGCTCCATGGGGTTGGGGCCCAGGGCGCTGATGACAAGGAATTGTTCGCGGACGGAGGTGGGGGTGGACATGCAGCATTCCTAAAGCGATGAGCGGTCGGTGCAGGACGGGCGAAAGCCTCCTGTCGGCAGGGCCCGGGGCTCGCATGCGAGGACGTGGACGCTGGCCGGGGAGCAAGGTCGACGGCCCGGCGGGCCGCGCTGCACCGATCAAAGGATCAAGGGTAGCGAAATAAGGCGCCGAGGGGAATGCTCCGCCCGCCTGCTTCGCTTGTGCAAGGCCGATGCCCCCAGTACCATTACCGCTCTCTTTTTCCGGCAGGAGCAGTTACATGATTGCGGGCAGTATGGTGGCGTTGGTCACACCCATGGATGCACAAGGGCGTCTGGACTGGGTCAGCCTCGACAAACTTGTAGACTTCCACCTGGAAAACGGCACCCACGCGATCGTCGCTGTCGGCACCACCGGTGAGTCGGCCACGCTGGATGTCGAAGAACACATCCTGGTCATCAAGCATGTGGTCGAGCGCGTCAAGCGCAGCAACAAGCCGATCCCGGTGATCGCCGGCACCGGTGCGAACTCCACCACCGAAGCCGTGCACCTGACCCAGAACGCCAAGAATGCTGGCGCCGACGCCTGCCTGCTGGTTGTGCCGTACTACAACAAGCCAACCCAGGAAGGCTTGTACCAGCACTTCAAGCACATTGCCGAAGCCGTCGACATTCCGCAGATCCTCTACAACGTGCCGGGTCGCACTTCCTGCGACATGCAGGCCGAGACCGTGATCCGCCTGTCGAGCGTGCCGAACATCATCGGCATCAAGGAAGCCACCGGCGACCTGGTCCGTGCCAAGGCCATCCTCGATGGCGTCAGCAAGGACTTCATCGTCCTGTCCGGCGATGACCCGACCGCCGTCGAGCTGATCCTGATGGGCGGCAAGGGCAACATCTCGGTCACCGCCAACGTCGCCCCGCGCGAAATGGCCGACCTGTGCGAGGCCGCCCTTGAGGGCAATGCCGAGAAGGCCCGCGCTATCAACGAAAAACTCATGCCGCTGCACAAAGACCTGTTCTGCGAAGCCAACCCGATCCCTGTGAAGTGGGCGCTGGTGGAAATGGGCCTGATGCACAAAGGCATTCGCCTGCCGCTGACCTGGCTGAGCGAAGGTTGCCACGAAAAAGTCCGTACTGCCTTGCGCCAGTCCGGCGTACTGGTTTAAGAGGAAGTACACCGCATGAAGCGACTGGCTGGTCTTTCCGCACTCGCCCTGATTATTTCCAGCACCAGTGGGTGTGGCTGGCTGTGGGGCGAGGATGGCTATTTCCGCGACCGCGGCAGCGATTACCTGCAGGCGCACCCGACTGCGCCGATGCAGCTGCCGCCAGACGCCGGCAAGGCCAAGCGCCTTGACCCGTTGCTGCCGATCCCGCGCAACGTCGCCGACGATAGTGCCACTGGCGAATTCGAAGTGCCTCGCCCGCAACCGCTGACCGCTGGCGCCGAAGCCAGCGATTACACCTTGCAGCGCAGCGGCAGCAGCCGCTGGGTACTGGCCCAGCATTCACCGGCCGAAGTGTGGCCGGTGGCGCACCAGTTCTTCGAGGACAACGGCTTCCGCATCGCTGAAGAGCGCCCGCAGACCGGTGAGTTCAACACCACCTGGCAGCGCTTCGACGAGCTGTCGGCATCGCTCGGCCAGCGTCTGTCGAGCACTGCCAGCAGTGGCGACAGCGAAGTGCGTGTACGTGTGCGCATCGAACCCGGCGTGCAGCGCAACACCTCCGAAGTGTACATCGTCAGCGTCGAGCGCCCGGCCGGCAGCACCGCCGACACCGCGTTCCCGTCCACCTCGGCCAACACCGGTGCCGACGCACTGCTGGTCGACGAAATGCTTGCCAGCATGAGCCGCAGCGCCGAGAAAGGCGGTTCGGTATCGCTGCTGGCTGCACGTGACTTCGACGCCCCAAGCCGTGTCAGCCTGAGCGAAGACGGCAGCGGCAACCCGGTGCTGTTCCTCGGCTCGGACCTGGACCGTGCCTGGTCCGGCGTGGGCCGTGCCCTGGAGCAGGGCGGCCAGTGGCGTGTCGAGGACATCAATCGCAGCCTGGGCCTGTACTACATCAACCTGTCGGAAAAGCCTGACGACAAGCAGAACGAGCCTGGCTTCTTCAGCCGTATGTTCGGCAGCGCACCGTCCAAGGAAGAGCGTGAAGCCCGTGCCGAGCGTTATCAGGTACGCCTGAGCAAAGTTGGCGAGAGCGTGCAGGTTACCGTCGAGAAGAACATCAACACCGTGGCCCCGGCCGATGTCGCCCGCCGCGTGCTGAGCGCCATTCAGGACCACCTGGGCTAAGTGCGCTTCGCGGTACTCGGAAGCGGCAGCCAGGGAAATGGCACGCTGATCGCCAGTGGTGACACGTTCATCCTGGTCGATTGCGGTTTTTCCCTGCGTGAAACCGAGCGGCGCCTGGCGCTGCTCGGGGTCTCGGCGGCGCAACTGAGCGCCGTGCTGGTAACCCACGAACATGCCGACCACGTGCATGGGGTGGGCTTGCTGTCGCGGCGCTACAATGTACCGGTCTACCTCAGCCAAGGCACATTGCGCGGCATGCGCAAGCCGGTGGAGGTGGCCGGTTTTCTCGCTTGTGGCGAGCGGCTGCAGATCGGTGGCCTGGAAGTGAGCCCGGCGCGGGTCGAGCACGATGCCTACGAGCCGCTGCAGTACGTGTTCAGTGACGGCCGTCGGCGTTTTGGCATGCTCACCGACCTGGGTTCGTACGATGCGCTGCTGCTCGAGCGCTACCAGGGCCTGGATGCACTGCTGATCGAAGCCAACCACTGCCGCGACCTGCTCGCGCGCGGTCACTACCCGGCCTTCCTGAAGCAGCGGGTGGGTGGCATGCAAGGACATTTGAACAATCACCAGGCCGCACGCCTGGTGCAAGAGTTGGGCTGGAACAACCTGCAGCACCTGGTGCTGGCCCACCTCAGCAGCAAGAACAACCTGCCACACTTGGCCCGCCAGTGCTTCGTCGACACCCTTGGGTGCGACCCGGACTGGCTCCAGGTGGCGAATCAGGAACACGGGCTCGACTGGCGCGAAATCGCCTAGCCCAACACCTCAGCAAGCGGAGCCCAATCATGGAAAAACGCGAAGAACTCTACCGCGGCAAGGCCAAATCGGTTTACAAGACCGACGACGCCGACCGCTTGATCCTGCTGTTCCGTAACGACACTTCGGCGTTCGACGGCAAGCGCATCGAACAGCTCGACCGTAAAGGCATGGTGAACAACAAGTTCAACGCCTTCATCATGCAGAAGCTCGAAGAAGCCGGCGTGCCGACTCAATTCGACAAGCTGCTGGGCGACAACGAGTGCCTGGTGAAGAAGCTGGACATGATCCCGGTCGAGTGCGTGGTGCGCAACTACGCCGCCGGCAGCCTGGTCAAGCGCCTGGGCGTGGAGGAGGGCATCAAGCTGGAGCCGTCCACCTTCGAGCTGTTCCTGAAGAACGACGAGAAGGGTGACCCGTTCATCAACGAGTCCCACGTTGTCGCCTTCGGCTGGGGCACCGCCGAGCAGCTGGTCGAAATGAAGAAGCTGTCGCTGAAGGTCAACGAAGTGCTGAGCAAGCTGTTCGATGACGCCGGCCTGCTGCTGGTCGACTTCAAGCTGGAGTTCGGTGTCTTCCACGGCCAGATCGTCCTGGGTGACGAGTTCAGCCCGGACGGCTGCCGCCTGTGGGACAAAGAAACCCGCAAGAAGATGGACAAGGACCGCTTCCGCCAGGGTCTGGGCGACGTGATCGAAGCCTACGAAGAAGTTGCCAAGCGCCTGGGCGTGCCGCTGTAAGCTGCGCGTTCACGCAAGCGCCTGATACCACGCGATTTTTTTTGAAAAAAGATTTGCGTTTCAAGAAAACGCTGGTATGATGCGCGGCATTGGAGAGATGCCGGAGTGGTCGAACGGGACGGATTCGAAATCCGTTGTACTGGCAACAGTACCTAGGGTTCAAATCCCTATCTCTCCGCCATACAAGATCAAGCCCCGCAGATTAACGTCTGCGGGGCTTTTTCGTTTCTAGCGTTTTATCTGCGTTTCAACTCACCAAGGCGTTGGTTCCAGCGCGCCAACCCCGGTCGGGGTGGTGCTGCCTTCGCCGTTGCGCAGGAACGCCAGGTGCCAGAAATCATTGGGCACAATCTCGTCCCCTGGCTTGACGTTTTCCGGGAAGATGAACTCGAACACCGGGGCCACGTACTGCCCGGCAGTCAGGCCGTTGGCGACGGTCAGGCGGCCGGCGTTTTGCAGGCAGCTATCGACCCCGGGTTGCGGGAGGGTGTTGGTGGGTACGCACAGTGAGCGAGCGACCACCCGCAAGGTACGGGTTGGCTGGCTGAGCAGGCCGGTCGGTGCCTTGGACGCACGCAACCGTGCGCGTTGTGGCTGTGGGCCAACGTTTTGCGTGGTGATTCCGCCTGAAGCGCCGGCACAGGTAGCCGCCAGCACGCTGGCAGGGTCGCATTCCCCGGTCATTTCAAACGGCGTGATCCAGCGGTTGCGTTGCACGCCGGTGGCAGGGTCGACATCGATCAGGTAGATGTCCACCGGGGTCTTGACGTCGGTGGTCTCGGCTTCGAGGAAGATGCGGTCCTGGGTTTCCTGAGCTGCACCGTTGACTGCGACCGCGGCCGGGTCAGCGGTGCCGACGCCGAATTCGCCAATGGCCAGATAGCTGGGCTGCGAGCCCGGCTGGGTGTAGATGCCGAGGTTGGCCTCGATGGTGTGGGCGGAAATGAAGTCCGGCACACCGGCGGTGGTCGATTTGAACAGCGTGCCGGAGTAGCTGATGAAGTCGCCGACTTCAAAGGGTACTTGTTGCGTCGGGTCCGGGTCGGTAGCGGTCCGGGTCGGGTCACTGAAGCGCTTCATGACGAACTGGCTGCAATACAACTGGCCTGCCTTCGGGGGTGTCAATTCACCTGACGCAGGCAACGCCACGCCAGCCTGGGCAAAGTTGCGGCAGTTGTTGGTGGTGGTCGGTGTCACCACTTTAGGCCGGTTTTTCTGTGGGCAGAGCGGGTCGTCACCGGTACGCGGCACGCACATCGGGTAACCCGTGGCCGCGTGAATGGTCGGGTTGGCGTCATCCACCGAGAAGCGCGCGTCGGGGCTCTGGGCCCGACCGAAACGCCCGCTGGGGTCGTTGATCTGCAAGACGGTCGGTTGCGGCGAGTTGGTACTGGTTACTTCTATGTTCCCGGTGGTCTGGTCAATCCTGCTGATATAACCACTGCCGACCTGGGCCGATTGCTGGGAGACAAAGATCAACCCGGCAATTTGTTTACCCGCGACGGTGTTGCCGACAACATGCACTTCAAATGAAGGGTAAGTGGCCGGTAGTTGTTTAAGGCCCAGCGGGCCGCCGTGTACGAAGTCCGCCCAGGTAAGTGTATTGGCGGGCATCTGGATGACCGAGTTGCAGGGCACAGTAATGGTTGTGCCGTTGACGACGACCGTACCGCCCAAACGGTCCGGGCTACTGGTATTCGGGCAGTTGCTGTTGCTGCTGTCGACGGTCATGTCCTGAATGAACCCGGTGATGTCGAAGCCGTGAATGGCCAAGGGATCGACAAAGATCGGGTCAGGTAGCGTAGGCGTAGTGAAGGGGGATGGCGTCCCCTTGACTGGCTTGTCAGTCCCACCCTTGGCCCAGGCGTCGCCAGGCCCGGCAATACTCAATGCCATGGCAGCGACTACAGCCCCGGCAAGCAGTGTGGGGCGGGCGAAGAGCGTGCTGAGCCGCGATTGGGTGGGCGCTACGGCTGAAGTTTTGACTCCTGCAGATATGCTCATAATGGTCTCCGAAATGCTGCCAGCCTCTTTGCAAGCATTCGACCTACCGACGGTCAGGCTCAAGTTGCACGGCTTGTGCAACAACTACGGAGCGATACGGATATCGAATAGACAGCTCGACCTGAAATACCGGAGTACGGAATTTCCGACGATCTCGAGTGGCGATGTTCTGGCCGGTTCCGGACATGCACGCAAGAGGCGTTCCTTGAGCCGTAATGGTCAAAGCACGTGTTGTGCCATAGCTGAATTGGTGTGCAGAGCCTCGAAAAACTGTTTCTAATTGTAAAAATGTTATTTGGATCTAAATTGTTTGTGAAAACGGCAACCCGGTTTTGGGGGGCTTAACGCCAGAATTGGGGAAGGTGTGGCCTGCAGGGTGATTCTCTTTGGTATTCAGGCGGACAGTGCGGGGGGGCATTGCTTTGGTGCTGCCAATCCAGATGGTCAGGCGCGTATTTCAAGTGGCAGGCATTTTCTCGAGCGGCTTTACGGTTAGCTCCACACCCAAAGCGAGCATCAGCTTCTGGACGGTGGCGAAGCGCGTCTTGTCGCCTCCTTTGAGCGCTTTATAAAGCGACTCGCGGTTCACCCCTGCATCCTGGGCAAACTGGTTAACGCCTCTGGCTTTTGCAACCTCTCCCAAGGCGTGCATCAGAATCTGCGCATCATTGGTTTTCATTGCTTCTGCCAAAAACGCTGCGATGGTTTCCGGGCTGTCAAGGAAACGGGATGCCTCGAAGCGTTTGGTTTTACTATCCTTCACGCAATAAAAAAGCCCCTGGGAACCATCAGTTTCCAGGGGCTGTTTTTCTGCTGCCTTGCTTACAGCGAGGTTGCCAGCGTGCACTTCTGCAGGTCGGCCTGGCCTTCGGCTTCCGGGACCACTTCCAGCTTCGCGCCACCGACGAACACGCCCACCTTGATCGACTGGCGCACGTAGTAGTTCTTGCCAGCTACGGCCATCAGGTCGATCACGTTGTCGCTGAACTCCGATTCGGTGCCGATCTGGTGGCTGCCCGGGGTGATCAGTTTGTGGAAGTACACTTTGTTCGCGGTTTCGCCAATCACCTTGCCGTCCACCGTGACCGACTTCTTCAGGCCTTTGCCGGCGAAGCTGTCGCGATAGATGTACAGCCCGGCCTGGTCGGCAGGCGGTGCGGCGAAGGTCTTGAGCGCGGCATCAGCTTCGGCCGACTCCATCGGTACGGATGCGCAACCAGTCATAACAGCAAAACCGGTGGCTACGGCGAGCATCTTCAAGCGGGTGAGCATGGACAGTCCTTTCGATGGGTTACATACGCAGATGAGAAGATTCCACTTCCCATTAATGGCATTGTGCCACATTCTGCGTATCCGAACCCTTGATTGTCCTTTGGATCAGCACATGAACGGCTGGTCTCAGCGCATCGCTGCCAGCTTGATGCCGAACCCGACCAGGCAAGCCCCGGCCAACCGCTCGAACATATTGGCAATCCGTAGGTTGGCGCGCATGCGCTCGGCCAGCAGATGCGTCAGCACCACGGCAATCAACCCATACAGGAAGGTCACCACTGCCACCGTCGCGGCGAGGAAGCCGAAGGTCACCAGCCCCTGGTGCTTCACCGGGTCGACGAACAGCGGGAAGAAGGCCATGTAGAACATGATCGCCTTGGGGTTGAGCAAGGTGATCATCATGGTCTGGCGCAGGTAGTGGCCGCTGTCCATGCGGCTGGCGCGGGGGGCGCCGCCGGGTTTGCTCAGCAGCATGCGCAGGCCCAGGTAGGCCAGGTAGGCGGCGCCGGCCCATTGCACCACGTGGAAGGCGGCGGGGTAGGCGGCCAGCAGGGTGGCGACGCCGGCGACGGCCAGCCACAACAGCACCTGGTCACCCAGGATCACCCCGCAGGTCGCTGCCATGCCCGCCTGGATGCCGCCCTTGCCGGTGGCGGTGATCAGTGCAAAGTTGCCCGGGCCGGGGATGGCCAGGACGATGATGAAGGCGATGACGAACGCGCCGTAGTCGGTGACGCCGAGCATGGGGGAACTCCTGTTGGGCAGTGCGAAGGCAGTCTCGTAGACTACAGCGCTTTGCACCTGCCCGTCAGGCCCACAGAGGCCGTTGAATTCAGCCGGCTTTCAGTTCCCGCAGATCAGTGACTTCGCGGGTCAGCTTGGACGACCATGGGCACCAATGGCCGCCCGGCAGGAACGCGCCGCCGGCTTCGTCGAGGTGATCCTCCACATACTGGGTGGTGGCGTCACATACTTCGATCGCCACTTCGAAGAAGTTGATGGTGTCCGGGTCCAGGTAGAAGCTCCAGCGCGGGTTGTAGGGTTGCTGGCGCTTGATCAGGCGGCCATGTACGTGGATCTGGTTCTTTTCGTCTCCGGACAGAATGCGCCGCGCCTGTTCGATGCGTTCCGGGTTGGTCAACTGGAAGATGAACTCTGGGGCGTTGTCGTGGGTGGTCAGTGCGAAATAGGCTTCCATGCAAAGCTCCTTGATGACTGAGTGAGTGCCGAAATGGCGTGTTGCGCATTCAGGTATAGAGGCGTGGCAGCTCAACGCAAACGCCCCGCGCTGAGGGGTTCACGTTTTCAGCACGCGGGTGGCCCGTCGATGTGAGGGAGTTCACGGGCACGGCGTATTTCGTCGATGGCTTTCTGCGACTTGGATCCAACGCCTGGGTTCTGTATCATCCCGCCGCCATCAGAAAGATGGCCGAAGATGAAGCATTTAAAGGACTTAGTATGAAAAAGCTGTTCAAGGCCACTGTCGCCGTTGCTGTCGTATCCGGCGTTGCCCTGCTGTCGGGCTGCACTGGCCAAGTCTACAACCAGCAGAAAAACTGCTCGTACGACTACCTGTTCCACCCTTCGGTTTCCATCTCCAAGGTCATCGGTGGCTGCGGCCCGATCGATAAACTGCCTCAGCAGCAGTAAGCCTGGTGATCCCCAGATCTCGCCGCTAGCGGCCTGATCCGAAGCCCCCGGTCATGCAGATGGCCGGGGGTTTTTGTTGGCTGAAGGGTTTCCGAAAAGCCTGACTCCCGCTGAGACAACCCGTCGCGTTGACCCCCGTCCGCCAATTTGTTTGTGCTGGCATTTCGGTTACAATCGGCGAAACGATTCAGCCCTGTCGGTCAATTCGACAAAAGCCTGAGTCGTTTTCTGGTTCTCTGGCTGCTGAACAATCATCAATAACAAACCTGCGCTGAAGAACATGGAACACTTTGGGCCAGCCACAGGCCCACCCTCCGTTCTACTGACTGGAATTGATCAATGTTCAAGAAAGCTGGCAAGACCTTGCTGGGTCTGGCTGTCGCTGCGAGCTTCATGCAAGCGCACGCCGCAGAAACCAAGAAAGTCGATGTGCTGCTGGTCGGCGGCGGCATCATGAGCTCCACCCTGGCCGTGTGGCTGCACGAGCTGGAGCCAAGCTGGTCGATGGAAATGGTCGAGCGCCTGGACGGCGTCGCCGAAGAAAGCTCCAACGGCTGGAACAACGCCGGTACTGGCCACTCTGCGCTGGCCGAGCTGAACTACACCCCGGAAGACAAAGACGGCAACGTCAACATCTCCAAGGCCATCGAAATCAACGAAGCCTTCCAGATCTCCCGCCAGTTCTGGTCGTGGCAGGTCCGCCAGGGCGTGCTGAAGAACCCGCACTCGTTCATCAACACCACCCCGCACATGAGCTTCGTCTGGGGCGATGACAACATCAAGTTCCTCAAGAAGCGTTACGACGCGCTGCAGGCCAGCCCGCTGTTCCGCCCGATGCAGTACTCCGAGGACCACGCCCAGATCGCCAAGTGGGTCCCGCTGATGATGGAAGGCCGTGACCCGAACCAGAAGCTGGCGGTCACCTGGACGCCCATCGGCACCGACGTCAACTTCGGCGAAATCACCCGCCAGTTCGTCGGCCACCTGCAGACCCAGAAAGGCTTCGACCTGAAGCTGTCCAGCGAAGTACAGGACATCACCCGCAACGAAGACGGCTCCTGGCACGTCGAGTACAAGAACCTCAAGGACGGTACCAAGTCGGCCACCGACGCCAAGTTCCTGTTCATCGGTGCCGGCGGCGGCGCGCTGAAGCTGCTGCAGAAGTCGGGCATTCCTGAAGCCAAGGAATACGCAGGCTTCCCGGTGGGCGGCTCGTTCCTGGTGACCGAGAACCCGACCGTGGCCATGCAGCACATGGCCAAGGCCTACGGCATCGCCTCGACCGGCGCGCCACCCATGTCGGTACCGCACCTGGACACCCGCGTGCTGGACGGCAAGCGCGTGATCCTGTTTGGCCCATTCGCCACCTTCTCGACCAAGTTCCTGAAGAACGGTTCGTACCTGGACCTGCTGAGCAGCACCACCACCCACAACGTGTGGCCGATGACCAAGGTCGGTATCGACCAGTACCCGCTGGTCGAGTACCTCGCTGGCCAGCTGATGCTGTCGGATGACGACCGCTTCGACGCGCTGCGCACCTACTTCCCGAACGCCAAGAAGGAAGACTGGAAACTGTGGCAGGCCGGTCAGCGCGTGCAGATCATCAAGCGTGACGCAGAGAAGGGCGGCGTGCTGAAGCTGGGCACCGAAGTGGTGGCTTCCCAGGACCGCACCATCGCCGGCCTGCTGGGCGCCTCGCCAGGTGCTTCGACGGCTGCGCCGATCATGCTGAACGTGCTGGAAACCGTGTTCAAGGAAAAGGTCGCCACCCCTGAGTGGCAGGCCAAGATCAAGGAAATCGTACCGAGCTACGGCACCAAGCTGAACGACTCGGCAGCGGCCACCCAGAAAGAGTGGAACTACACCGCTGAAGTGCTGCAGCTGGAGAAGCCACCGGTGATCGACGAAAGCGTCGGTACCACCGTTGCGCCGAGCAAACCGGTTGAAAGCAAGCCGGCAAACGACATGGCGCTCTGATCAGGCGATGTGGGTTCGAGAAAGCCACGGGTGACCCCCGTGGCTTTTTTCATGGGTGTTTTGGCAGGTCGCTGTCGACGGCAAGTTCCTGCAGCACCTCGGTCAGGTCGAGGTCCACCGCCAGCGCCAGGAAACTCACGTCCCCCTCGTCACTGACGGGAAACACCTTCGCCTCGGTGGCGGCCCTGAGCACTACCTGGTCGCCGTGGGTGACGTGCAGTTCCGTGCCATCGGGCATTTCCAGCTTCAAGCCTCCCGAGGTGGCGAACAGCAGCAGGTCGCTGCCCGGGCTCAAGTGTGCGGCCGCATGCAGATGGCGATATTCGGCGATCCAGCCATCGCGCAAAAACGTCTTGCTCAAGGCATAGGCCAGCGAGCATTCCAGCGACAGGTCAGCCATTTCATCGATCACCCGGTCACGTGGAACCTGGGGCATCAGGCGGGAAAATTCACTCAGGTTGGTCAGGGTGACTTTCCGGCGGGCAAGGCTCATAACGGTTTCCTTCTCAATTCCGGGCCTCAAGCCAGCAGCGTGATCGCCACGTGCCCGGCGACGCCGGCACACACGCTGTAGATCAGGCTCCTCGACCAGTAGGCGATGATGATCACCGGAATCGCGGCTAGCAGGTCGGCACTCAGGCCGATCAGCGAGCCATCCTTGGCCACCAGCAATGCGGGTACGGTGATGCTGGCGATGATTGCCACCGGCAGGTATTCAATGACGTCATTGAACCACTTGGGGGACTTCTCCATCTTCAGCAGAAACGGTGTCGCGCGGGTCAGGTAGGTGATGGCAGCCATCAGCATCACCGCTGCGATCAGGTAGTTCTTTTCAGGCATAACCCTGCTCCACAGCCAACGGCGGTTGCGATGAATACGTTCAAGGGCGAGGGTGCAAACATGTTCAGCAGGCAGGTGGTGACGATCACCACCAGGGCGATGACGGCCTTGTTGAAGGTGCTGCACAGCGAAATCAGCACAAAGATCATCATGGCCGTCAGGGCATAGTCCAGCTTGAACTGGGAAAACCGGTTCAACGCATCCGAGGCCACCGCGCCAAACACCGCGCCGGCGATCCAGCTGGCATGGCAATAGGTATTGAACTGCAGCAGATAGCCAGGGGAGGTCGGCCTGCCGTTCTCCAGGCGTTGGCTGTGAAAGGCAAAGGACTCATCGGTCAGGCCGAATGCGTACAGCAACTTCTGCGGCTTGCTGATCGGCAGTTGCGCGCTGCGTTTGGACATGTACATCGCCATCAGCATGTGCCGCGAATTGATCAGCAAGGTCGACAAGGCAATGGTGATCAGCGGCGCGCTGCTGGTCATCAGTGCCAGTGCGGCAAACTGCGCCGCCCCGGCATAGACGAACAGGCACATGGCGGCCGGCAGCCACAAGGGCAGGCCGGCATTGATGCACATGACACCAAACACGAAGCTGACGACGAAATAGCCGGTAACGATCGGCAGGGCGTCGACCAGGCTCTCCTTGCGCGAGGTGGATAGCAGCACCGACGAGGTCACAGGTCGACCTCGCAGGTAATTTCACCCCGGGTTTGCAGGAAGCCTTGTTTCTGCCAGAAGCTCAGTGCGTTGGTGTTGTCATGCTCGACGAACAGAAACACCCGACGAATGCCGTGCTGGCGGAAATCGCTGAGAATCGAATTGGCCAATGAGGTGCCAATCCTGCTCTGGCGATAGTCCGGCGCCACTGCCATGTGGTTGATGGTACCCCGTGTCCCCATCAGGCCCCCCGCGACCGCGCCGACGATGGCCCCGGTCTGGTTCTCGGCCACGTAGCAATAGGTGTGCTCGGTGCCGAGCAGGCCTTTGAGCAGGCCTTCGTCCTGCCAGTCGCAGAACGAGGTTTCTTCGAAACGGCGGAAGAAGTCGACGATCTTGCGAGCATGGAAAGGAGTGGCTTTCTTGATGCTCAGGCCATTGATGTGTTCGGCCGGGAACAGTTTCGGCGCCGTGCCGATGCAACTAGTCGATAATGTCATGCTCGCTACCCGGCCGAGAGAAGGAAATGGCGATGATCTGCCGGTAGCCCATTTCAGCGTTGCTGGGGTTGGTGGCCGGCGTCACGTAGTGCTGCAGTTCACGATCGAGGAAGTAAGTGGTGTCGAGAATATTCAGGTAAGTGCCGGAGTCGATCACATTCGATTGTTTGTCGTAGATGTTGCTGGTGGCACCCTCGACGTTGTGGCGGCCCCAGAAGTGCACGCCGCTGAACGGATAACCGTCGCAGTGAATACCTTCGGGAGTAATTTCGATCTGCGCCCCGGGTTTGATTTCGATACGAATCTGGTGAACCTGGCACTGCCAGGTGACCGTGTGCAGTTCTTCTGGCAGCACGGCCTTGTACACGTCGAAATCCAGCCGAATCAGTGCCCGTAGTATCGGCGAGTTGAAGACGTCGGCGGAAATGTCATCGAAATGACGCGCCATACCGCCGACGTAGTTGTTGTGCGCCTCGGATTGTTCGTAGGCACGGTGATTGAGTTGGCACAGTTCACCGGTGACCGGGTTGAAGTCGAAGTCACTGTAACGGCGGTAACGCGTGCCCTTGTCAGCCTGACCGTAATAACGGTCGACGCCCATGGTTTCCCAACTTTTGGAAAACTCGACAAACTCTTTGAACCCCCCGGTCAGGGCATAATCGCTGCCCATGACATTGACTGTCTTGTTTTGTCGCAGGGCAGTAGCGATGTTTTTGTTCAGTGTCAGCATGGCCATCTCTTGTTATCTAAAAACTGGCAAAAATCTAACAGTTGGTTTGCGCGCCGAAACTTCACTTTTTTTTGAGGTGCCTCAAGCGTTGCTTGCTACCCGGCCGGCGTGCACCGTAAGCGTGCAGACAGTGCAGTGCCTTGTGCGTTATCCTCTTGCCGTGTTTGACGGTCTGCGTCAAAGGATCGGGAGGGGAGATTGAATGGACATCAAGGTGCTCAAAAACATCGTGAACGTGGCCCGAACGGGGTCGATCACCGATGCGGCCGAACAGGTTCACGTCACGGTCCAGGCCTTGGCCGCTCAGTTGAAAAAGCTCGAAGACCATTGCGGCTTCAAGTTGTTCGACCGCACCAACAAAGGGGTATCGCTGACCCAGGAAGGCGTGGGCATCCTGCCGCATGTTCTGGAAATCGTACGTTCTTCCGAGCGCATGCAGCTGAAGATCAATCAGTTGCGCCAGAGCCGCAATCAGCGCCTGCCTTTGCGCGTTGCCTTGAACAGCACGCTGTCCATGGAAATCAACCAGCAGATCATGGGCGGGGTGGTCAGCAAGTTGTCAGGCTACAGCCCGATCTTCAGTTGCTCGGAATCGCCCGACAACCTGACCAAGCTGGCCAAGGACGAAGCGGACATGGTGGTGGTGCTGGGCGACAGCGTTCCGGAAAACTATCATTCGGTGCCGCTCAAGGGGTTGCGCATCGAAGTCGTTGCCTCGTCGTCCAGCAATGACCGTTCAGCGCCCTGCGCGGTGATCAAACCGTTGCCCGAGTGCCCCTATCATTCGATCTTTTCCCGCTTCGCCGAGCGCCGGCCCGGTATGCTGGACGCTACAACCGTGTTTCATTCCGGCAGCGAGATCGTCAGTGTTTCCATGATCAAGAGCTTTGGTGGCGTGGGCGTGCTGTCGCGTGCCGTTGCCGAGGCCAATGACCTGTTCATCTGGCCTGGCTTCTCCGATTTTCTCGATGTGTACCTGGTCATGAAAGAGCCCTGGATCATCGAAGAAGAGTTCCCGCTGTTCGGCGCGGTACCCACCCCGCTGCGCAGCTTGGACGCCATCAGCGCCTGAGTCGGACAGGGCCAGACGCCGCGGGAGACCCGTGGCTTTGCGTCTTCAGCTGAAAATGCATTGATCGAAAACTCGCAGTTGGCGTGCACAACTACTGTGTGTTCATCATCTGGCCGAGGCGCAGCCGGTACAGGCTGAAATCAGTTCTGCCTCAAGATGCAGTCCAGCAACCCGGGAAAGCGCTCGCCCAGCATCTCGCTGCGCAGCGAATTCATGTGGGTGGTCCCGACATTGCGGGTGTGCACCAACCCCGCATCACGCAACACGCGAAAATGGTGCGACATGCTCGACTTCGGCCGCCCGCCATCGAGCTCGCCGCAGCTGGCCTCGGCCACGCCGGCCAGGTGGCGGACGATGCCCAGGCGCACCGGGTCGCTCAGTGCATAGAGCACACGCTCGAGAATCAGGTCTTCAGGGTTGGGGTGTTGGTAGGCTCGCATGGCCAACATGATAACGGGGGTTTCACTAATTGCCATAGTTCGATTATGATCGAACTATCGTATTCAGATAAGCCAGGAGCTTGCCCATGTCTGCCCTGTTCCAACCTTACACCCTCAAAGATGTCACTTTGCGCAACCGCATCGCCATCCCGCCGATGTGCCAGTACATGGCCGAGGACGGCATGATCAACGACTGGCACCATGTGCACCTGGCCGGCCTGGCCCGTGGCGGTGCCGGCCTGCTGGTGGTCGAGGCCACCGCCGTGGCGCCGGAAGGGCGCATCACCCCCGGTTGTGCCGGGATCTGGAGCGACGCCCATGCCCAGGCCTTCGTGCCGGTGGTGCAGGCGATCAAGGCGGCAGGCTCGGTGCCGGGCATCCAGATTGCCCACGCCGGGCGCAAGGCCAGCGCCAACCGCCCATGGGAAGGCGATGACCACATCGCGGCTGACGATGCCAATGGCTGGGACACCATCGCCCCGTCGGCCATCGCCTTCGGCGCGCACTTGCCGAAAGTGCCGCGCGAGATGACCCTGGACGACATCGCCCGGGTCAAACAGGATTTCGTCGATGCCGCGCGCCGTGCGCGTGATGCCGGCTTCGAGTGGATCGAGCTGCACTTCGCCCATGGCTACCTGGGGCAGAGCTTCTTCTCCGAGCATTCCAACCAGCGCACCGATGCCTACGGTGGCAGCTTCGACAACCGCAGCCGCTTCCTCCTGGAAACCCTGGCCGCCGTGCGTGAGGTGTGGCCGGAAAACCTGCCACTGACCGCCCGCTTTGGGGTGCTGGAGTATGACGGCCGCGACGAGCAGACCCTGGAAGAGTCGATCGAACTGGCGCGCCGGTTCAAGGCTGGCGGGCTGGACCTGCTGAGCGTCAGCGTGGGCTTCACCATCCCCGACACCAACATCCCGTGGGGCCCGGCATTCATGGGGCCGATTGCCGAGCGTGTGCGTCGTGAGGCGGGCTTGCCGGTGACCTCGGCGTGGGGCTTTGGTACGCCGCAACTGGCCGAGGAGGCATTGCAGGCCAACCAGCTGGACCTGGTGTCGGTGGGGCGTGCGCACCTGGCCGATCCGCACTGGGCGTACTTCGCGGCGAAGGAGTTGGGCGTGGACAAGGCCTCCTGGACCTTGCCGGCGCCGTATGCACACTGGCTCGAGCGCTATCGCTGAGCCATGAGCTGGCCCCACAGGCACTGCGGTACCTGTGGGGCGCCAGTTACCTACCGCAGCGCCAGCCAACCTTGCGCATTGCGCTCAGCAAGCGTTGCCCATCCAGCCCCGGCACCAGCACCCCCTCCGCTGTCCGCATGTCTTTACCAGCAACCAGCGCGTTGACGATCGCTTCTTCCACCGCCTCTGCCGCCGCCATGAACAGCGGCGTGATGTGGTCGTTGGCAAGCATCTGCACCGGCTGGCTGAAGGGTACCCCTTTGCGCCCATACGCTGCAGGCGGCAGTTGCTGGTCGGCGGTGGAGAACGCCACGAACAGGTCGCCACTGGCATCCTCGGTACCGCCCCCGGTCCGGGCGATACCGATCGATGCCCGCTGCGCCAGACGCTGGCACTGGTGGGGGAGCAACGGCGCATCGGTGGCAATGATCACCACGATCGAGCCCATGCCGGGTTCGCCACGTTCGGCGAAGGGCGAGGGGATATCGTCGAGCACCCGGCCGACCGGGTAGCCATCGACCCGCAGCTCCTGTCGCTGGCCGTGGTTGGCCTGTAACAACACCCCCACCGTCCAGCCGCCCTGGTCAGGAGGAAGGCGCCGTGAAGCAGTGCCAATACCACCCTTGAATTCATGGCAGATCATGCCGGTCCCACCACCCACCGCACCTTCGGCAACCGGCCCGGATTCGGCGCGTGCCAGCGCTTCGTTCACCTGATCGGGCCCTACATGCTGGCCCCAGATATCATTGAGCAGGCCATCGTAGGTCTCCAGTACCACGGGCATGCACCAGTACACTGACGGGTCGCCCAGGGTGTCGCGTTCTGCAGCGATCAGCGCATCGCGCACTACCCCGACACTGTGGGTATTGGTGATGGCAATCGGGGTGGTCAACAGGCCGGCTTCGCGAATCCACTCGAGGCCGGTGGCATCACCGTTGCCATTGAGCACGTGGACCCCGGCAAAGCAAGGCGCCAGGCGGGCCGCCAGCGGGCGCGGCTGGATCACCGTCACCCCGGTACGCACCTGTTTGTCGGCACTGTTGGTAATCATGGTGCTGTGGCCGACGCGGATGCCGGGTACATCGGTGATGGCGTTGAATTCACCCGGTTGGCCAAGGCCCAGGGTGATACCAAGTTGACGAGCGCGCATAGGGACTCCTGTGGGTCAGAGTTTCTGGAAGGCTGGGCTGAACTTGCCGTAGGTGCTGTAGAGCATCACCGAAACGGCCAGCAGCATGAGGATGATGAGGATGTCGCGCAGGGGCGCGCCAAGCAGGCCGCTGAGCAGCAGGTAACCTGCGCCAACCACCGCCAGCAACGCGGGCAACGGCCACAGGGGCATGCGATAGGGGTGTTCGCGGTCGCTGCGCAGCACCCGGCTGAACAGACCGCACAGCGCTACCGCCAGGTACACCATCAGAAGTAGCAGCACGGTGAAGGAGGTCATTTCTTCCAGGTTGGAGCTGAAGCTCAGAGCGGCAGACGGTATGGCCAGCAGCAAGGTGGCCAGCCAAGGCGAATCCCAGCGCGGGTGGATACGGGTGAACAGGCGGTTCAGCGTTGGCGTCCACAATTGATCGCGGCCGCTGCTGAAGATCACCCGGCCGGACTGGATGACGATGGCGATGATGGCATTGAATACCGAAAGGAAAATGCCAGCGCTCACCAGCCGTGACAGCATCGGGTTACCGTGGGCGTTGAGCAGGTAGCCAATCGGGTCGCTGCTGGCCAGCATTGCTTCCAGCGAGGGCGCGCCCAGCAACAGCGCGCAGATGGGCACCAGCTCGATGGCCACCACCAAAGCCAGTGACCAGAGCACCGCCCGATGGGTACTGCGGCCGCCGTCTTTCATGTCTTCGGCCAGCACCACGGCGGCGCCGAAGCCGTTGTAGGCAAACAGCGCCGTGCCGATCGAGGCGAACACCAGTGCCCAGGGGGCGGCGCTGAGTAGCCCGTGGTCGATATGCTGGGGCGTGATCAACACGCTCAGCGGCTGGCTCACGTTACCCAGGCCCAGCGCTACGATGACCAGCACAGCAGCCATTTCGCACAACAGGAACACGCCCGTGACCCAGGCGTTGAGGCGGATGTTGAGGGTGCCGAGGGCATAGCTGCCGGCGACGATCGCCAGGGCCACGGCCTGGGTATCGAAGGCTGTACCAAGGGCGTTGTTCAGATAGGTGGCGGCCCCGGTGGCCAGCACCGGTGGAATGAACAACAGCGAGACCAGCACCGTGAGGAAGGTGGCATAGCCGGCCATGCCGCCGAACACCCGCTTGGCATACACATATTCGCCGCCGGCAGAGCTGTGGGCACGGCCCAGTTCGGCATAGCACCAGGCGAACATCAGCGCCAGCACTGCCGCCAGCACGAAGGCCAGCACCGCGCCGCTGCCGGCCTGGGCAATGGCGAATGGCGCAATCACGAACACGGAACTGGCCGGGGTAACCGCCGAAACGGTGATTGCGACCACATCGAGCATGCCCAGGCTGGGCTTGAGCGCACTGTCGTGCATGTCGTTCTCCTCGAATTGTTATTGGGGATTGAGGCAGTGACGGAACCCGCGAACACCCTGCGGATGGGGTGCTGCATGGGCTGCAATCTAGGCGTGGGGCAGGGCGCAGCCAATTACCATTTGGGGTTACGCCCCTTGACGTGGGCGTAGCAAAGGCGGGAAATCGCATGACCTTCTCAGGGGAGCCGACACGGTGCACAACGTTTTTCATGAAGTCGGCATGCATGCCAATCTCGGCCGCACCATTGAACAGATCGGTCAGCCACGCTTCTGGAAGCAACTGATCCTGTTGCTGCATCGCTGGTTGCCGTTCGATAACGCTCTCGCGGCGCACTACCCCGTCAGCGGTACGCCGGTGGTACTGGAAGAGCACGATGCAACGCCGCAGGCAGGGCCGGTGGCAATGTCCCTGTACCTGAGCGGGCTGTACCAGCTCGACCCGTTCTACCTGGCCTGCCAGGAGGGTGTGGGCAGTGGTTTGTATCGGCTGGATGAGCTGGCGCCGGATCACTTTCACCAGAGCGAGTACTACCTCAGCTGGTTCCAGGCGCATGTCCTGACGGACGAGGTGCAGTTCATCCTGCAGCTCCCGGGCCAGGGGGCGCTGAGCTTGTCGCTGGGCCGCGGGCAGGCATTCGATGCCGAGCAGTGCGGCTTGCTGGCGATGATCTGCCCGTGGGTACTGGCGCTGATGCAGCAGCATTGGCAAGCCGCCAGCACACGCTTGCTGGCGCAGGACGAGCCAGTGGCGGTGCAGGTGCGTGATGCCCTGAGCCAGTTTGGCGCGGGCGTGTTGTCCGAGCGCGAGCTGGAGATTGCCAGGTTGATATTGCGCGGGTTCTCCTCGAAGGCCATGGCCGAGCGCCTGGCGATTTCACCGGAGACGATCAAGGTCCATCGCCGGCACTTGTATACCAAGCTCGATATCTCGTCGCAGCCGGAGTTGTTTTCGCTGTTCCTGCAATCGTTGGGGCACGATCCTCAGCACCCATGAATGCTGAGCGTGCCCCTGTACGAGGTCGATCAGAAGCGATCCAGGCGATAAGCCCCCATTTCGCGGACGTCGGCTTGTTTAGCCAAGCGCCCCACCCATTCCGCCGTCACCGCCGCCTGGGTCAAACCCAGATGCTGATGCCCAAACGCCAGCAGCACCCGCCCATCACACACCCGGTCGATCACCGGCAACGAGTCGGGCAACGATGGCCTGAAGCCCATCCACGGCGTCGCGCCTTCAGCACTCAACTCCTGCTGGAACAACCCCTTGCTCAACCGGTGCAACTGCCACGCTCGCTGCATGCTAGGTGGCGCATCGAGCCCGGCGAACTCCACCGTGCCGGCCAGGCGTAGCCCGTCAGCCATGGGCGTCATGATGAACTTGCGCTCCAGCGAGGTGACCGCAAACGGCAGGCGTTGCTGCTCCTGCGGCAGCATCAGGTGATAGCCGCGCTCGGTATCCAGCGGTACGCGTTTGCCGGTGAGCGCGGCCGTAAGCTGCGCAGAATGCGCGCCGCAACTGAGCAGCACCTGGCGCGCCTTGAACGTCCCCTGGTCACTGGCCAGGCTGACGCCGTCGCCGTGCAATTGCCCACCCGCAACCCGCGCCTGGACGAAACGCACGCCGCTGGCCTTGGCTGCCTCGAACAGCGCGCAGACCACCCGGTACGGATCGATGAAGTGCCCGGTATGCGGGAAGAACAACCCCCCCAGCAGCGCAGGGTTCAGCTGCGGTGCTGCCTCGCGCACGGTGTCTGCCGACCAGTAATCCACCGCCACGTTCTGCTGCTGCATGCGCGCCTGCAAGGCCTGCAGCGCCTGGCGCGACTCGGGCCGTTCGAACACCAGCAACGAGCCATCTTCCTTGAACAGCTCGCTGCGCCCGATCGAGCCGAGCAAGCGCTGCCAGGCTCCCAGGCTGCCTTCGTTCAGCGCCCGGATACCGGCCACGCTGCGCTGGAACGGTGCCGGGCGCAGGTTGAGCAGCAGCCGGGTGAACCACGGCATGGCCTTGGGCAGGTACTTCCAGTCCAGGCGCAACGGGCCCATCGGGTCGAGCAGCATGCGCGGCAGGCGCTTGAGGATCGACAGGTCGGCGATCGGGAACACCTGCTCGGTGGCCAGGTGCCCGGCGTTGCCATAGGACGCGCCATGGCCGGGTGCCTGCTGGTCGAGCAGCAGCACCCGACGGCCCTGGCGGGCCAGTTGCAGGGCGCAGGCCACGCCGACGATGCCGGCACCGACCACGGCGATATCGGTTTCAGGGGCGTCGACCATGCTCACCCTTCCCGTTTGCCGTCGAGCAAGCGCCGCAGTTGCAGCGGGTTGCCGTGCTTGAGCGCCTGCGGCAGCAGGGCATCGGGGAAGTCCTGGTAGCACACCGGGCGCAGGAAGCGCAGGATCGCCGCGGTACCCACCGAGGTGGTGCGGGCATCGGAGGTGGCCGGGAACGGCCCGCCGTGGACCATCGCGTCGCACACCTCGACACCGGTCGGCCAGCCGTTGACCAGAATGCGCCCGGCCTTGCGCTCCAGGGTTGGCAGCAGGGCGCGGGCAGTGTCGATGTCGGCAGCGTCCAGTTGCAGCGTGGCGGTCAACTGGCCTTCGAGGTGTTCGGCCACCTGGCGGACCTGCTCATCGCTGGTGCAGGCCACCACCAGCGAAGCGGCACCGAACACTTCGGCCTGCAATGCCGGGTCGCTGAGAAACGCTTCGGCCTGGGTCACGAACAGCTGCGCCTGGCACTGGTTCGGCCCTTGTTGTGCCAGGCCGCTGGCGGCAACCGTAGCGTTGGTGTTGTTGGCCAGGGCGCCGACGCCAGCGGCATAGGCGCTGGCAATACCTGGCGTGAGCATGGTCTGCGCGGCGGCCTGGCGTACATGCTCGCTGGCAGCCGCGATGAAGCGCTGCAGCGCTGGCCCCTGGCGGGCGATGACCAGCCCGGGGTTGGTGCAGAATTGCCCGGCGCCCTGGGTCAGTGAGGCAACGAAGGCTTGCGCCAGTGTTTCGCCACGGGCCTGCAAGGCGGCGTCGAAGAGGAACACCGGGTTGATCGAGCTCATCTCGGCGTACACCGGAATCGGCTCAGGGCGGGCCTGGGCTGCCTGGCACAGGGCCATGCCACCGCTGCGCGAACCGGTGAAACCGACTGCCTTGATGCGCGGGTCGCTGACCAGGGCGATGCCGACTTCACGGCCGGAGCCGTACAGCAGCGAGAACACGCCTTCGGGCAGGCCGCAATGTTTGACTGCGCGGGCCACGGCCTGGCCGACCAGTTCGCTGGTGCCGGGGTGCGCGGCGTGGGCCTTGACCACTACCGGGCAACCGGCGGCCAGCGCCGAGGCGGTGTCGCCGCCAGCTACCGAGAAGGCCAGGGGGAAGTTGCTGGCGCCGAACACCGCCACCGGGCCCAGGGCCACCTGGCGTTGGCGCAGGTCGGCGCGGGGCAGCGGCTGGCGTTCGGGCAGGGCGTTGTCGACCCGCACATCCAGCCATTCACCGCTGTGGACCACCCGGGCGAAGGTGCGCAGCTGCGTGCAAGTGCGGCCACGTTCGCCCTGGATGCGCGCCTTCGGTAGGCCGCTTTCGGCCACGGCGCGGTCGATCAGGGCATCGCCGAGCGCTTCGATTTCGCTGGCGATGGTTTCGAGGAAATGGGCGCGTTGTTCCAGCGAGGTTTCGCGGTAACCGTCGAACGCCGCCCAAGCCAGTGCGCAGGCCTGGGCCACGTGTTCGCCGGTGCCGCCGGCGTAGGCGGGTTCGAGGGCCTGGTTGGTGGCCGGGTCGATGGCGCGGATCGCGTCGCGGCTGCCGGGTACGGCAGATTGGCCGATCAGCAGGTTGCCTGTCAGGGTCATGGGGCGTCCTTTGAAATTGAATTCAGTATCAAGGTGCACCGCACCCCTACAGGGGCCGCGGTGCGTCTTGGGATCAGGCCAGGTTCTGCTCGGCCGACCAGTTGGCGTACCACTTGCGGAACAGCGCGTACTGCTGCTCGGCGTAGTTGCGCTGGGCATCGGTCAGCACGTCGGTTTCGTTGAAGTGCAGGCTGTATTCGGTGTCGCCGTTGAGCACCATCAGGTGCTTGTAGTACAGCACCAGGTCGCAGCCTTCATCGAACGACGACAGCACCGCCAGCGCCGCTTCCAGTTCACGTGCCAGGCGGCGGGCCTTGGCGTCGCCCTTGGCGGCCTGCTTGCTCAGGCTCACCAGTTGCAGCACTTCACGTGGCAGGGCGTTGCCGATGCCGGTGATGGCGCCGGTGGCGGCGCAGTTGACGAAGCCATGCACCACCTGGGTGTCGACGCCGACCATCAGGGTCACGTCGTTATCCTGGGAGGTGATGTGCTCGGCGGCGTAGCGCAGGTCGGCGCCACCGCCGAATTCCTTGAAGCCGATCAGGTTAGGGAATTCACGGCGCAGTTCGAAGAACAGGTCGGCGCGGGTGGCAAAGCCGTAGTAGGGGCTGTTGTAGATCACCGCCGGCAGCTTCGGCGCAGCGGCGAGAATGGCCGAGAAGTGGTGCTTCTGGGCGATCAGCGAAGCACCGCGGCTGAGCACGCGCGGAATGACCATCAGGCCAGCGGCACCGACCTTGGCCGCGTGTGCCGCATGGGCCACGGCTTCACGGGTGTTCACCGCACCGGTGCCGACAATGGTCGGGATGCCGGCGGCCACCAGGCGGGCCACGCCCTCCTGGCGCTCGGCTTCGGTCAGCAGCGGCCAGTCGCCCATCGAGCCGCAGTAGACCACGGCGCTCATGCCGGCCTCGATCAGTTCGCGGCCCTTGCGCACCAAGGCGTCAAAGTCCGGCTTGCGCTCGGCGGTGCACGGGGTCATCAGGGCAGGCATGGTGCCGGTGAAGATGTTGTCAGTCATTGTTGTCACTCCTGGCGATATTCAGTTGTTTAAAAAGCCGGGTTCAGATGCCCCAGGCGAATGGATCCTGTTCGTCGATCAGCAGGGTGCTGTCGGCGGTCATGTAGGCGCGGCCGGTGATGAACGGGCGAATGCGCTCGCCGTCGCGCTCGTAGCGGCCGTGGAACTGGCTGCCGGTGATGCTGGCCTGCACCCAGGTCTGGCCTGCTTCAAGCTTGCCGTCGGCGGCAAGGCACGCCAGCTTGGCGCTGGTGCCGGTGCCGCAGGGCGAGCGGTCGTAGGCCTTGCCGGGGCACATGACGAAGTTGCGGCTGTCGGCATTGGCGTCGTCGGCAAACAGCTCGACATGGTCGATCGGCGCGCCGTTTTCGCCGGTGATGCCCTGGGCTTCGAGGGCCTTGAGCATGGCCCAGGTGTACTCGGTGAGGGCTTCGCGGTTGTCCAGTTCGATGCGCTGGCCGTGTTCGGAGACCAGGAAGAACCAGTTGCCGCCCCAGGCGATGTCGCCGCGCACCACGCCATGCCCGGGCACCTCCACCGCCACCTGCTGGCGGTAGCGGTAGGACGGCACGTTGCCGACGGTAACCGCGCCGTCTTCATGCAGGGTGGCGCTGACCTGGCCGACCGGGGTGTCGATCTTGTGCACGCCCGGCTCGATCAGGCCCAGGTGCTGCAGCGAGGCGACCAGGCCGATGGTGCCGTGGCCGCACATGTTCAGGTAGCCGGCGTTGTTGAAGAAGATCACCCCGCAGGTGGCATCGGCCGACACCGGTGGGCAATACAGCGCGCCGACCAGCACATCGTTGCCGCGTGGCTCCAGCAGGCAGGCACGGCGCCATTGATCGTGCAGCTCGCGCAGTTCGTCGCGCTGCTCGGCCATGCTGCGCCCCTGCAGCTGCGGGAAGCCTTTCATCACCAGGCGGGTCGGTTCGCCGCCGGTATGCGAGTCGATGACGTGAATCTGTTTCATGGGCTTGTCCATTGCTTGAAGGATCAGGAGGCGACGGCGGCGGGGCGGCCGGTATAGGTTTCAGCGCTGGCTTCACTTTCGTCGTCGCCTTCCAGGTGCACCAGGTGAGCCGGCACGCCGGTGGCCGCGCCCCAGTAGTAGATGCCCAGGGCGCAGGCGGCCACGGCCACGGTGTCGAACGGGTGGCCGAGCACACCCAGTCCGCCGAAGCTACCCAGCCAGGACAGCAGGATGGTCACGGCGTAGAAGCCGATCAGCCAGGCCGACGAACGTACTTGCTGGGCCAGCGACAGGTGCTGGGTGGGGACGAAGCGGCCGCACAGCAGGTACAGCACGAACATCACGATCTGCAGGGCCAGCAGCCACGACACGGTGCTCCAGCCCGACCAGTAGACGATCAGTGCAGCGATGATGAACGACAGCGGGCCGAGCACGCCCATGCCCTTGACCCGGAATGGGCGTGGCATGTTCGGCGCATTGCGGCGCAGGGCGGCGACGGTGACCGGGGCCACGGCGTAGCTCAGCACCAGGGCGGCGGACACCACGTTGATCAGCGCTTCCCAGGAGGGGAATGGCAGGGTCCAGAACACCGACAGGCCGAAGGTCAGCCACAGTGCCGGGCGTGGGATACCGGACTCGGCGTCGATGCGGGTGAAGTACTTGAAGAAGGTGCCGGTCTGCGCCCAGCCATAGACCACGCGTGGGGTGGCGTTCATGTAGATGTTGCCGCAGCCGCTGGGCGAGATCACCGCATCGGCCACCACCAGATAGGCCAGCCAGCCAACGCCCAGGGCCAGGGCGATGTCACGGTAGGGCAGGGCCAGTTCCTTGGTCACTGCGGCCCAGCCGTTGCTCAGCATTTCGGTCGGCACGCTGCCGAGGAAGGCCAGTTGCAGCAGGGCGTAGATCGCGGTGGACAGCAGCACCGAGAGGATCAGCGCGATCGGGATGGTGCGCTGCGGGTTCCTCACCTCGCTGGCCACCGAGATGATCGGCGTCAGCCCCAGGTAGGCGAAGATGATGCCACCGGCCGACACCGCCATTTCCACGCCAGACAGGCCGAACGGGGCGAAGCCCTGGACCTCGAAGTTCTGCGGCTTGAAGAAGCTGAACAGCACGCCGATCACCAGCAGCGGCACGATGAACTTGAACACGCTGACCAGGTTGTTGGCCTTGGCGAAGGTCTTCACGCTGCGGTAGTTGAGGAAGAAGAACAGCCCCAGCAAGGCGAACTGCACCAGCCAGCCGAGCACCGTCGGGTCGCTGGAGCCGGCCTTGGTCAGCCCGGGGAACCAGGCCGCAGCGTACTGGCGCGAGGCGACCACTTCGATGGCGATCAGGCTGGAGAAGGCGATCAGCGTGATGAAGCCCATCAGGTAGCCGAGCAGCGGGCCGTGCGAGTACACCGGGTAGCGCACCACGCCACCGGCTCGCGGCAGGGCGGCGCCAAGTTCGCAGTAGACGATACCCAGCAGCAGCACGGCGAAACCGCCGAGGAACCAGGAGAGGATACCGGCCGGGCCGGCGATGGCCGAGACATGGCTGGCGGCGAACAGCCAGCCGGAGCCGAAGATGGCGCCGAGGCCGATGAAGGTGAGGTCGAGCAATGACAGCTGTTTCTTGAATTTGCCTGACATGGGTGCGCCTTTTTGTAGGTTTTGGATAGGCAGGTCTGATGTCACGTGATGCGGCTTTTTACGGCCGCGCTCTTGTAGGTCTTGGGCGGCTTGCGTGGGGCATAGAGTGGACCCGAACGGGGCCGGGGTTCTTGATGGTTTTCTGCAGGGTGAATGACGAAATCGGCACAATTAAAAAAAGTGCTGGTGACTGTGCAGGGTCGATGGGTAGGCTGGAAGCCACGCTGCATAAGGGCTGTAGAGAACAGATGACACGCTCGAACCTGACCACCCTGTACCAGTCTCTCGACCAGCACCGCCCGGCCACCCTCGAAGCCCTGTTGGCCGGAGTGTCGCTGCTGCTGCCGATCCTCGACGCCATCCCCAACGCGGCGATCTTCATCAAGGACCCGGCCGCCCGCTACGTGCTGGCCAACACCACCCTGGTCCAGCGCTGCGGCCTCAAGCGCCTGCAGCCGCTGCTGGGCAAGACCAGTGCCGAAGTGTTCCCGGCGCAACTGGGCCCTGGCTACACCGAGCAGGACCGCCGCGTGCTCAAGGATGGGCTGGTGCTGGAAGACCAGCTCGAACTGCACCTGTACGGCAGCCGTGAACCGGGCTGGTGCCTGACCCACAAGCGCCCGCTGCGCAACCCGGCCGGCGAGATCATCGGCCTGGTGGGCATTTCCGTCGACCTGCAGTCAGCCGCCGACACTCACCCCGCCTACCGGCGCCTGGCTGCCGTGGACGAGCACATCCGCCAGCATTTCCACCAGCCGATCAGCATGCATGAGTTGACCCGCATCGCCGGGATTTCCGTGGCGCAACTGGAGCGTTACTGCAAGCGGGTGTTCCACCTCACGCCGCGGCAGATGATCCACAAGGCACGCCTGGAGCACGCCCACCGGCTGCTGCACTCTGATTTGCCGATCACCGAAGTAGCGCTGCGCTGCGGTTACACCGACCACAGCGCCTTCAGCCGCCAGTTCAAGCAGCTGACCGGCTTCACGCCCCGGCAATATCGCCAGGCAACGGCGGATCAGCGGGGTTGAAACAGCAGCTTCGCTTCGTCGAAGCACTGCTCGGCAATTGCCGAACGCGGCTCGCTGCGGCGCAGCAGCAGGCCGACCGGGCTGTGGATGCTGGCGTCGGCGATGGGGATGATGCGCATGTGTTCGCTGAGGTCTTCCAGGCCGCAGCCCAGCGGCATGATCGCACAGCACACGCCGGTGTTGATGGCCTGCACCAGCTGGAAGGTCGAGTCGCTTTCCAGCACGGCATTGGGCTCGAGGCCACGGCTGCGCAAGCTCAGGTCCAGTGACTGGCGGTAGTGCATGCCTTTGCTCAGCAGGCCCAGGGGAATGTCGCCGAGCTCGTCCCAGCGCAGGCTGTCGGTATCGAACTGGAAGTGCTGGGTGTCGAACAGCAGGCCCATGGTGGTGGTGCCCAGTTCGATCACTTCGAAGAAGTTGGCGTTGACCTGGTCGAGGTAGCAGATGCCCAGGTCGAGCTGGTTGCGGCTCAGGCCGTCCATGATCTGCTCGGTGCTGTGCGAGCTGAGCTGGAATTGCAGCTCGGGGTACTTCTCGCGCAGCGGCAGCAGCAGGTGCATGGGGTTGAAGCTGGCCAGCGGCACGGTGCCCAGGCGCAGGCTGCCGACCACCTGGCCACGGCAACTGGCGGCCTCGGCCTGCAGGCCGTCATGGGCGGCGAGCAGGGTGCGGGCCCAGGCCAGGATGCGTTCGCCCGCTTCGGTGAAGCCCTCGAAGCGCTGGCCGCGCTTGACCAGTACCAGGTCCAGTTCGTCCTCCAGGTTGCGCAGGCGCATGGACAGGGTCGGCTGGGTGATATGGCACAGCGCCGCAGCCTGGCCGAAGTGGCGGGTCTGGTCGAGGGCGATGAGGAACTTGAGCTGCTTGATGTCCATGGAAGTGCCTGGCGTCTGGTTGTGCAGACCTTAACCCACGTCTGCGATAGATGTCATTGATCGGCCGGTTCGCCATTTCGATTGGACGCTTGTCGGGCTTGTCTCTAGCGTGACGCAATGCCATTCAAGGAGCTTCACCGTGCGTGTTCAACCCGATGCGGTTTTCATACCGCTGAATATCGCTGTGCTGACCGTCAGCGACACCCGTACCTACGCCAACGACACCTCCGGCGAGCTGCTGGCCAGCCGCTCGGTGGAGGTCGGCCATCGCCTGGTGGCGCGGGCGCTGCTCAAGGATGACCTGTACAAGATCCGCGCCCAGGTAGCGAGCTGGATTGCCGATGACGACGTGCAGGTGGTGCTGATCACGGGTGGCACCGGCTTTACTGGGCGTGACAGCACGCCGGAGGCGGTGCAGTGCCTGCTGGATCGGACCGTCGATGGCTTTGGTGAGCTGTTCCGCGCCTTGTCCATTCTCGATATCGGCAGCTCGACCGTGCAGAGCAGGGCGCTGGCGGGGGTTTCCAACGGCACGCTGGTGTGCTGCCTGCCTGGCTCGACCGGCGCTTGTCGGACGGCCTGGGAAGGCATCCTGGTGGAGCAGCTGGATGCGCGGCATCGGCCCTGTAACTTTGTGAAGCACCTGAAGCCTATCGATGCCTGCGAAAGCCGCGGTCAGCTCAGTACATAATCCACAGGCAGCAACACCGGTGGCAGCGGCTCGACGCCCAAGGCCCCCAGCACATCCCGCTCCACCGTGCGCACCATGGCATCCATCGGCAGGTCGTTCTCATCGCGCCCGAACGGGTCCTCCAGCTCGTTGCCGATCGCATCCAGGCCGAAGAAGGTGTACCCGACGATGGTGGTGAACAGCGGCGCCAGCCAGCCCAGCGGCTCGGCCAGGGCGAACGGCAGCAGCAGGCAGAAGATGTAGATGGTGCGGTGCAGCAGCAAGGTATAGGGGAACGGCAGCGGCGAGCCCTTGATCCGCTCGCAGGTGGCCTGCACCTCGGTCAGCCCGGCCAGGCGCTGCTCCAGCAGGGTGTAGCGCCATTCGCTGATCTGCCCTTGCTCAGCCAGCCGTGAACAGTGCATGCCGATATCGCGCAGGATGCCATCGCACACATTGTGCGCGGCCACCGGGGTAGCCTCGTTGAGCCATGGGCGGGTGGCGTTCACTTCGTTTTCGTTACGCAACCGCGCATTCAGCCCATGGGCAAACCCGCACAGGCTGCGCAGCAGCTCGGCGCGCAGTTTTTCGTCAGCGATCACCAAGCTCTCGCGTATGAACGAGCGGGTTTCGATGATCAGCTTGCCCCAGGCCTTGCGCCCCTCCCACCAGCGGTCGTAGCAGGCGTTGTTGCGAAAGCTCATGAAGATCGACAGCGACAGGCCCAGCAAGGTGAATGGCGTGGCGCTGACCGGGTAGAAGAACGCCGGAAAGTGCCGCTCGACCAGCACGATCAGCGCGGCCAGCAAGGTGACCATCAGGCAGCGCAGGGCAATGCGCTTGACGATCGACCCCTTGAGGGTGAACAGCACGCGCAGCACATCGGGGCGGGGGTGGACGATCATGGAAATCCAGAGGCGGCCGATCAGCCGCCGGTCATGTTCATGAAGCGCAGGATCTGCACCTCGCCACCGACTTCGAAGTGATGGCGGTAGGGTTTGAGGTGCAGTGAGTCGCGGATGGCCTTCTCCAGCCGTGCCGCATCGCCGGGGTGGGCGCGCAGTACCTGCTTGAGGTCCATCGAGTGTTCGTTGCCCAGGCACAGCAGCAGGCGGCCCTCGACTGTCAGGCGCACGCGGTTGCAGGTGGCGCAGAAGTTGTGGCTGTGCGGCGAAATGAAGCCGACCCGGGTATTGGCGGCTTCGGCCAGGCGCCAGTAGCGCGCCGGGCCCTGGGAAGATTCGGTGGATTCGATCAGGGTGAAGTGCTCGGCCAGGCGCTCACGCACTTCATCGCTGGAGCAGAACGACTCGCCGCGTTCATGTTCGTTTATCTCCCCCAGCGGCATCTCTTCGATGAAGGTGATGTCCAGCTCGCGGTCGATGGCAAAGCGCACCAGGTCGACCAGCTCGTGGTCGTTGCGGCCCTTGAGCACCACGCAATTGAGTTTGGTGCGGCGGAAGCCGGCCTGGCGTGCCGCGTCGATGCCGGCGATCACCTGGTGGAGGTCGCCGGTACGGGTAAGCTGCTTGAAGCGCTCGGCGTCAAGGCTGTCGAGGCTGATGTTCAGGCGGGTGACGCCAGCGTCGAACAGCGGCTGGGCCAGGCGCCCGAGCTGTGAGCCGTTGCTGGTCATGCACAGTTCGCGTAGGCCGGGCAGGGCGGCAATGCGCCCGCACAGGTCGACGATGCCCTGGCGTACCAACGGCTCGCCACCGGTCAGGCGGATCTTGCGGGTGCCGAGGGCGACGAAGCGCTCGGCGACCTGGAACAGTTCTTCCAGGCTGAGGATCTGCTGGCGCGGCAGGAATTGCATGTCTTCGGCCATGCAGTAGACGCAACGGAAGTCGCAGCGGTCTGTGACCGACATCCGCAGGTAGTCGATTTTCCGGTTGAAGCCGTCGATCAGGGCCCGGCTGTTCTGTTCCACGTTGGCGCTCGAAAGGAAATGGGGGCTACAGGATCCAAGCTATAGCCTGTGGCCAGCCCCGTCAAATCGCTTTCCCTGACTGCTTGATCAATGCCCTCTATCACGGCTGCAGGCCAAGCGCGGCAAGGGTTGAGGGGCATGATCGAGAGCGCTTATCGTGCCGTAAGGTATTTCGATTGGACGGCTCTGGGGCGGGCTCCATAGGCTGGAAAAAACACCGGGCAGATCGATTCGGTGAACATTTCCATGCCGCGTGAGGATTTGACCGCATGAGCCAGGACCAACACATCAGGGACTACAAGGGCCCTGCCGCCGGCTGGGGCGCGCTGAAGAGCGTGACCAAGAGCTGGCTGGGTAGCGACAACGCCTTCAAGAACCTGCGGGCCATGCTCAAGACCAACCAGAACGGTGGCTTCGACTGCCCGGGCTGTGCCTGGGGCGAGTCGCCGGAAGGCGACATGGTCAAGTTCTGCGAGAACGGCGCCAAGGCAGTGAACTGGGAAGCTACCGGCCGCTCGGTGGACCCGGCGTTCTTCGCCCGGTACAGCGTCAGCGCGTTGCTCGAGCAGACCGACTACTGGCTCGAGTATCAAGGCCGCCTGACCCACCCGATGCGCTACGACGCGGCCACCGACCACTATGTCGAAACCAGCTGGCAAGAAGCCTTCGAGCTGATCGCCCGGCATCTGCACGCGCTCGACTCGGCCGACCAGGCCGAGTTCTATACCTCGGGCCGGGCCAGCAACGAGGCAGCGTTCCTCTACCAGCTGTTCGTCCGTGCCTACGGCACCAACAACTTCCCTGACTGCTCGAACATGTGCCACGAAGCCAGCGGCACCGGCATGTCGGAAACCCTCGGGGTGGGCAAGGGCACCGTGGTGTTCCACGACCTGGAGCTGGCCGACGCGATCTTCGTCATCGGCCAGAACCCCGGCACCAACCACCCGCGCATGCTCGAACCGCTGCGCGAGGCGGTCAAGCGCGGCGCCCAGGTGGTGTGTTTCAACCCGCTCAAGGAGCGTGGCCTGGAGCGCTTCCAGCACCCACAGCACCCGTTCGAGATGCTCAGCAACGGCTCCGAGCCGACCACCAGTGCCTACTTCCGCCCGGCCCTGGGCGGCGACATGGCGGCCATGCGCGGTATCGCCAAGTTCCTCTTGCAGTGGGAGCGTGAGGCCCAGGCCAACGGCGAGCCGGCGGTGTTCGACCATGCCTTCATCGCCGCACACACCAGTGGCCTGGACGACTACCTGGCGGCGGTGGATGCCACCTCGTGGGAGCACATCGTCACGCAGTCGGGCCTGACCCTGGCCGAGATCGAGCTGGCTGCGCGCATGTGCCGAAAGGCCGAGCGCGTGATCATGTGCTGGGCCATGGGCGTCACCCAGCATCGCCATTCGGTGCCGACCGTGCAGGAAATCGTCAACCTGCAGCTGCTGCGCGGCAACGTCGGCAAACCCGGTGCCGGCCTGTCGCCGGTGCGTGGCCACAGCAACGTGCAGGGCGACCGCACCATGGGCATCGACGAGAAGCCCAAGGCGGCGCTGCTCGATGCCATTGAAAAACGCTTCAAGTTCCGTGTGCCGCGTGCCCACGGGCACAACGCAGTGCTGGCGATCAAGGCCATGGAAGAGGGGCTGGCCAAGGTGTTCATCGCCTTGGGCGGCAACTTTGCCCAAGCTACGCCGGATACCCCGCGTACCCACGCGGCGCTGCGCAACTGTGCGTTGACGGTGCAGATCTCCACCAAGCTCAACCGTTCGCACCTGGTCACCGGGCGCGATGCGCTGATCCTGCCGTGCCTGGGCCGTACCGAGATCGACATGCAAGCCCAGGGGCCGCAAGGCGTGACCGTGGAGGACACCTTCAGCATGGTGCATCTTTCCAATGGCCAGCTGCGCCCGCGCTCGCCGCACATGCGTTCGGAGCCGTGGATCATCGCCGGCATGGCCAAGGCCACCTTGGGCAACCAGCCGATCGACTGGGAGTACGCGGTTGCCGACTACAGCCGCATTCGCAGCATGATCGCCGACGTTATCCCAGGCTTCGCCAACTTCAATGAGCGCCTCCAGCACCCGGGCGGTTTCCACCTGGGCAACCATGCGGCTGATCGCAACTTCCGCACGGCCACCGGCAAGGCACGCTTCATGCCTCATGCGCTACCGGCCGAGCTGGTCAACGCCAAGGTGCTGGCGCGCGGCGACAAGCCGGACCTGATCCTGCAGACCCTGCGTTCGCACGACCAGTACAACACCACGCTGTACGGCCTGGATGACCGTTATCGCGGGGTATTCGGCCTGCGTGAAGTGGTGTTCGTCAGCGAGGCGGACATCCGCCGCCTGGGCTTCGAGCCGGGCGAGCAGGTGGACCTGGTGTCGTTGTGGGAGGACGGCGTCGAGCGGCGGGTGTCGGGCTTCCGTCTTGTGCCCTACGACATTCCGGATGGGCAGGCGGCGGCGTATTACCCCGAGACCAACCCGCTGGTGCCGCTGGAGAGTTATGGCGAGGGGACTTACACGCCGACGTCCAAGTTTGTCGCGATCAAGCTGGAGAAGGCCCAGGCCGGGAACCGGATCGAGGCGGTGCTCACCGCTGATTGAGTGGATTTTGCCGGGGCCGCGTTGTGGCCCCCGGCTACCGATGCACCGGATAGGCCGTGGTGTACTTCATCTGCTCCATGGCAAAACTGGAGGTGATGTTCGACAGCCCATCGGTACTGGTTATCAGCTTCTTGTAGAAGCGGTCGTACGCTGCGATGTCGCCCACCACCACCCGCAGCATGTAGTCCCAATCGCCTGACATGCGGTAGAACTCCATCACCTCTTCGAACCCCTTCACCGTCGCCGCGAACTGCTCCAGCCAGGCGCTGTCGTGGCGCTGGGTCTTGAGCTGGACGAACACGGTCAGCCCCAGCCCCAGGCGTTCGGGGTCGAGCAGGGCGACACGGCCGAGGATGTAGCCGTCTTCCTCCAGCCGTTTGACCCGCTTCCAGCATGGCGTGGTCGACAGGTTGACCGCTTCGGCCAGGTCCTTGAGCGAGATCGAGGCGTCCCGCTGCAGCAGGGTGAGGATGTGTTGGTCGAAACTGTCCATGGCAGGGCAAAACCATCGAGAAAAATTTTCCCCAGATTACCCCAGGCCTAGGAAAATTTCCTGCATTGGCCTGGCATTGCCGCCGCGCCAGGTTGTTGCCATAGTTGCAGGCTTGAATCCTGCCAATGGGCCCGACCATGTCCGACAAGCCGCGTAATTTCGCCACCCGTACCATCCACGCCGGCGAGCAATCCAGCGTTGCCGATAACGCCATCTTCCCGCCCATCTATACCGCCAGCTCCTATATCAAGCGCAGCCTCGACGATAACCCCGAGTACGCCTACAGCCGTGTCGGCAACCCGACCCGGCATGCCTATGAAAGCTGTGTCGCCGCGCTGGAGGAGGGCGTTGGTGCGGTGGCCTGTGCCTCGGGTGTGAACGCCACCGCCACGGTGCTGGAGCTGCTGCCCAAGGACGCCCACGTGGTGGTGATGAATGGCGTTTATGGCGGCACCTTCCGCATCCTTGAAGATTACCGCGGGCGCACTTCGGGCCTGACCACCACCTATGTCGACCTCAATGACGTCGAGGCGGTGGCGGCCGCGATCAAGCCCGAAACCCAGCTGATCTGGATCGAATCGCCCACCAACCCGCTGCTGCACCTGGTGGACATCAAGGCGGTGTGCGACCTGGCCCGTGCCCGCGGCATCCTCACCTGCATCGACAACACCTTCTGTTCGCCGTGGAACCAGCGCCCGATCACCCTCGGTGTGGACCTGGTGATGCACTCGGCGAGCAAGTACATCGGCGGCCATTCCGATCTCACCGGTGGCGTGGTAGTCGCAGCCAATGACGAGCTGCTGGCGCGGCTGCGCAAGATCAGCATGGCGGTCGGGGCGATCCAGGGGCCGTTCGACTGCTACCTGGCCCTGCGCGGGCTGAAGACCCTCGATGTGCGCATGGAGCGCCAGTGCGCCAACGCGCTGCAGGTAGCGCGCTTCCTCGAAGGCCACCCGCAGATCGAGCAGGTGTTCTACCCAGGGCTGGAAAGCCACCCGCAGCATGCGCTGTGCCAGCGGCAGATGCGCAGTGGCGGGGCGGTGGTGGCGATGAAGGTCAAAGGCGGTGACCGGGCGGCGCTCAACCGGCTGGTCGAGGCACTGCAGATCTTTGTGCTGGCCGACTCGCTGGGCGGGGTGGAGAGCATGATCAACCACTCCTGGAGCATGTCGCACAACTCGTTGAGCCCGGCGCAGAAGGGCGAGATGGGCATCAGCGAGAACCTGCTGCGGTTGTCGGTGGGGATCGAGGATTACCGCGACCTGATCGAAGACCTCGATGGCGCGTTGAAGGCTTCGGCTGCCGTGTAAGGGCTGCTGGCGCTATCGCGAGCTGCGCTCGCTCCTACGGGGCATGTGTAGTCCTGTAGGAGCGAGCGCAGCTCGCGATGAGGCCAGTGAATTCAGTAAAGGGTTGTCAGGACTTCGGCGGATGAATGATCCGTTCGATCTTGTCCTTGAGCAGCAGCCTTTCCTTGCGCAGGCGGTTGACCGCCTCGTCGTTGGTGCCGTTGGCCTCGGCGGCCAGCACCTCCTTGTCCTTGGTGTTGTATTCCTTGTGCAGCTTGTGAAGGTTCTGGTCCTTGTCTATTAGCGCCTGGAATGCGTCAGCGGTAACGTGCAGGTCAGCGAGCAGATCATGCGGAACTGGCATTTCTTCACCTCTGTCAGGGTTGTCGGTAAGGTCCTGACCTTTGAGGATAGCCGCCTTTGCGCAGGTGGGGGACTGGGGTAGGCTGTCGCATCCTTCCCCGTGCCTGGAACCTGCGCCATGCCTCACCTGAACCTGGAATACAGCGACAACCTGCGCGAGCTCAATGTTGATGTGCTGCTGTTGCGCCTGAACCACGCCCTGGTCGGCAGCGGCCAGTTTGCCGACGAGGCCGACATCAAGAGCCGGGCCCAGGCCTTCAGCCAGTACCGGGTCGGCATCGCGCCGGGTGAGCGGGCCTTCGCCCATGTGCGCCTGGCCATCCTCAGCGGGCGTTCGCCCGAGGTGAAGCAGCAACTGTCTAACGGCTTGCTCGAGGTATTGCGCGAAGCCATCCCGGCCAAGGCCGGTGTGGATATCCAGCTGTGCGTCGAAGTGCTCGATATCGGCCGGGAACCCTACGCCAAGGCGCGTCTGCCCGGCTGAACGGATGCTGAATGAAGTTAATTTAATGTAAAAAATGCATCGGCTTACGAATTTGTTACCGTCTTTTTCACGAAAAATTGATGGTGCGCTTTCTAGAGTTCGCCCGACTTTCCCACAGTGCCATCCGGCCTGGGGGTGATAATTACTCTTGATTGCGAATGCCGATGCTCAACTTCAAATCCCTGCGGACTGAATGGGTCACGCTGTTGGCCAGCGTTTACCTGCTGGTCGGTCTCAACATGTTCCTTTGGGGGCACCTGCAAGAGGTGGTGCCGGCCGGGATGTCGGGGCTTTGGCTGAGCCTGGCGTTCGCCGTGCTGATGTTGTTCGCGTTCAACCTGGTGTTGACGCTGTTCGCCTTCCGTTATGTATTGAAGCCGTTATTGATCGTGTTGTTCGTGAGTGGTGCGAGCGCCGCTTACTTCATGAACCAATACGGCGTGCTTATTGACGCTGGCATGTTCCGTAACATGGCCGAGACCAATGTTTCGGAAGTGCGCGATCTGATGTCGTTGAAGTTCGCGGCCTATATTCTGCTGCTCGGCGTATTGCCGTCGGTAGTGCTGTGGAAAGCGCAGATCGCCTACCGCCCGTGGCACCGCGAATTGCTTGGCAAGCTGGTGGTCAGCGGCGCCTGCGTGGTGGCCTTGGGCTCGGTGGCGCTGGTCAATTATCAAGGGCTGTCCTCGCTGTTTCGCAACCATCACGAACTGCGCCTGATGCTCACTCCGAGCAATGTCGTTGGCGCGACCATCGGTTATGTCAACGAGCGCGTGGGTACGGCAGCGCGCCCGTTCCAGAGCTATGGCGAAGATGCCAAGCGCGATGTGGCCTGGCAGAAGCACGAGCGCAAATCGCTGACCGTGCTGGTAGTGGGTGAAAGTGCCCGTGCCGATCACTTTGGCGTGCTCGGCTATCCGCGCGATACCACCCCGAACCTGGCCAAGGAACAGGGCCTGTTGAGTTTCTCCGATGTGCATTCCTGCGGTACTGAAACCGCCGTCTCTGTGCCGTGCATGTTCTCCGGCATGAAACGCAAGGATTACGACGCCCGCGTGGCGAAGAACCGTGAAGGGCTGCTGGACATCCTCCAGCGTGCCGGCCTGGCCGTGCAGTGGCGCGACAACCAGTCGGGCTGCAAGGGCACCTGCGACCGCGTGCAGTTCATCGACGTCAGCAACCTCAAGGACCCGCAGCTCTGCGCTGGCGGTGAGTGCCATGACGAAATCCTCCTGCAAGGCCTGGGCGAGCTGATCGACAACCTCGACAAGGACACCGTGCTGGTGCTGCACCAGATGGGCAGCCACGGCCCCGAGTATTTCAAGCGCTACCCCAAAGACGGCGAGCGTTTCACCCCGGTGTGCCAGAGCAACGCGCTGAACCAGTGCAGCGAGCAGGAAATCATCAACGGCTACGACAACACCCTGGCCTACACTGACAAGGTGTTGTCCTCGCTGATCGATACCCTGCGCAGCAAGCAGGACAAGGTCGATACGGCGATGATCTACCTGTCCGACCATGGCGAGTCGCTGGGCGAGTACAACCTGTTCCTGCACGGCACCCCGTATGCCATTGCCCCGGAACAACAGAAGCATGTGCCACTGCTGACCTGGTTCTCCGACAGCTACAAGGAGGACTTCGGCATCGACACCGACTGCATGGCCAAGCTCAGCGATGCGCCGCTGTCGCAGGACAACCTGTTCCACTCGATGCTGGGCCTGCTGCAGGTGCACACCGAGGTCTACCAGCAGTCGCTGGACATGTTTGCCAGCTGCCGGCCGTGGTTGGCCGCCCAGCGTTGAGGCCGTTCATCTAATCCAGGGATGGCGCAGGTTTCACCACCAGGGCCCGCGCCGTATATACTGCGCGCCAATGTTTGTGGGAGAGCCTTGTGGCCATCGAAATACACTGGATCCGTGACGACCAGACCCTGGCCGAACACTGCCGCAAGTGGCGCGAACTGCCCTTCGTGGCGCTCGACACCGAGTTCATGCGGGTCGACACCTTCTACCCGAAAGCCGGCCTGGTCCAGGTTGGCGACGGGCAGCGGGCTTTCCTCATCGACCCGCTGCTGATCGGCGACTGGCAGCCGCTGGGCGAACTGCTCGACGACAGCAACGTGGTCAAGGTGCTGCACGCCTGCAGCGAAGACCTCGAAGTACTGCTGCGCCTGACCGGCAAGCTGCCGCAACCGTTGTTCGACACCCAGCTGGCAGCCGGTTACCTGAACCTGGGCTTCTCCATGGGCTATTCGCGCCTGGTGCAGGAAGTGCTGGGCATCGAGCTGCCCAAGGGCGAAACCCGCTCTGACTGGCTGCAGCGCCCGCTGTCGGAAACCCAGGTCAGCTACGCCGCCGAAGATGCCGTGCACCTGGCCGAACTGTTCGCCGCCCTGCAGCCACGCCTGTCCGGCGACAAGTACGCCTGGGTGCTGGACGACGGCGCCGAACTGGTGGCCGCGCTGCGCCGTGAAGTCGAACCCGAGACCTTGTACCGCGACGTCAAGCTCGCCTGGAAGCTGGGCCGCCAGCAACTGGCGGTGCTGCGCGAACTGTGCGCCTGGCGCGAGCGTGAAGCGCGCAGCCGTGATGTGCCGCGCAACCGCATCCTCAAGGAACACTCGCTGTGGCCCATGGCCAAGAGCCAGCCGGACAACCTGTCGGCCCTGGCCAAGATTGACGAAATGCACCCGCGCACCATCCGCCAGGACGGCGCCCTCCTGCTCGAGCTGATCAAGCGCGCCGGCAACCTGCCGCCCGAGCAATGGCCACAGCCGCTGCCTGAGCCGCTGCCGATCGAAGCCGCCGGTATCCTCAAGCGCCTGCGTGCCATCGGCCAGGCCGAAGGCGAGCGCCTGGGGATCGCCCCGGAGCTGATGCTGCGCAAGAAAGCCCTGGAAGCCCTGCTCAAGAGCGGCTACCCGAACGGCCCTTATCAACTGCCCGATTCGCTGCGCGGCTGGCGCCGTGAGCGGATGGGCCAGGCCCTGCTGGACGACCTGGCAGGTGCCGGAGACAAGCAATGAAACGTATCTGTTCGATCTACAAGAGCCCACGCAAGAACGAAATGTACCTCTACGTGCTCAAGGCCGAAGGCCTGGAGCGCGTGCCTGAGGCGCTGTTGCCCTTCTTTGGCAAGCCTGTGCACGCCTTCGACCTGGTGTTGACGCCGGAGCGCCAGCTGGCCCGCGAGGACATCGCCAAGGTGCTGGAAAACCTCGAGACCCAGGGTTATCACCTGCAGATGCCACCGGCCGAGGACGAGTACATCGAGCACTTGCCCGAAGAGCTGCTGCGCCGTAACGACCCGGTCTGATCATGCGGGTACTGATTGCTGAGCATGATCATGCTCGATATGCCGAACTGTTGCGCGAAGCCATGCCGCAGCTGCAAGTCCTGACCAGCGACGACTCCGCCGAACTGGCCCGCCAGGCACCGCAGTGCCCGGTCTGGCTGGGCCAGCCGGATCTGCTGGCGAGCCTGCTGCGCCAGGGCCACAAACCGCAGTGGATGCAGTCCACCTGGGCCGGCATCACGCCGTTGCTGGCCGAAGGGCTGCCGCGAGACTACCGCCTGACCCGCGCCGTAGGCATCTTCGGCCAGGTGATGGCCGAGTACATGCTGACCTACATGCTCGGCCATGAGCGCGAAGTGTTGTCGCGCCTGGTCAGCCAGGTCGAGCGACGTTGGGATGACCGCCCGGGGCGCACCCTGGAAGGGCGCAAGGTGCTGATCGTCGGTACCGGCGATATCGGCCAGCGGGTGGCCGAGTTCCTCGCGCCGTTTGGCGTGAGCCTTTACGGCATTGCCAGCAGCGCCCGCGAGCAGGCGCCGTTTGTCGAAGTGGCGGCGCTGGCGGATTTGCCGCGCCTGGTCGGGCAGGTGGATTACGTGCTCAACCTGCTGCCGGACACGCCGGCAACCCATGACCTGTATGACGCGGCGCTGTTCCAGTGCTTCCAGCCCACGGCGCTGTTCATCAACGCTGGGCGTGGCGCGGCGGTGGTCGATGCTGATCTGGTCGAGGCGCTGAAGCAGGGGCATCTGGCCGGGGCGGTGATCGACGTGTGCCGGCAGGAGCCGCTGCCGCAACGGCATCCGTTCTGGACTGCCTGGGGCTTGTTGCTGACCGGACACAGCTCGGCGCCCACCTCGCCGGCGGCGATGGTGCGGTTGTTTGCCGGGAATGTGCGGGCGTATGCAGAGGGGCAGGGGTTGCGTGGCGAAGTCGATTTCGCCCGGGGTTACTGATCTCTAATCGCCTGTGCTGGCCGCGAGAGGCCAGCACAGGCAACACACGCCTTACAGGCTGAAATCACCCTCAGCCGCCAGCTCGCTCAACGGCCGACGCGGGCTCGGCACTTCACGCGCCTGCAGCGCTTCGTCCAGGCTGGCCTTGTCGCCCAGCTTGCCGATCGCCACCATGGCATGCAGCTCATAACCTTGCGGAATCTTCAGCTCCTGGCGCGCCAGTGCCTGGTCGAACCCGGCCATGCCGTGGGTGTGCCAGCCGCTGATGCTGGCCTGCAGCGCCAGGTGGCCCCAAGCGGAACCGGTGTCGAAGGTGTGCCACAGCGCCGGCTTTTCTTCCGTGGCGCCAGGCGCCGCAAACGTGGTCTTGGAAATGATCAGCACCAGCGCCGATGCCTGCTGCGCCCAGCTGCGGTTGAACGGCACCAGCAAGCTCAGGTAACGCTCCCAGCTCGGCGTGTCGCGGCGTGCATACAGGAAGCGCCAAGGCTGCGAGTTATAGGCCGACGGCGCCCAGCGTGCCGCTTCGAGGAAGCTCAGCAGGGTCTCTTCGCTGATCGGTTCGGCGGTGAAGGCGCGCGGTGACCAGCGGTTGATGAACTGCTCGTTGATGGCGTAATCGGCAATGCGGGGGGTGGCGCTCATGGCGGCTCCTGCAAGTGGATGGCAAAGCACGCACGCTACTGCGTCCGCCTGGCACTGACAAGCGGTATGGCGTTGCCGAAGGCCAGGCTCTAGACTGGCGCCGCCGCGCGCCGCGGCCTGGACAAGACTGCAGGAAACCCGTGTGATGATCGCTGACAGCGCGCCGTTCTGGCGGCACAAGACCCTCGAACAACTCAGCCCGCAAGAGTGGGAGTCGCTGTGTGACGGCTGCGGCCTGTGCTGCCTGCAAAAGCTCGAGGATGAAGACGACAATAGCGTCTATTACACGCGCATCGCCTGCAAACTGCTCGATCGCGACACCTGCCAGTGCAGCGACTACCCCAATCGCTTTGCCCATGTGCCCGATTGCATCCAGCTCACCCCGGGCAAGGCCGACCAGTTCAAATGGCTGCCGAGCACCTGTGGTTACCGCCTGGTCAGCGAGGGCAAGGACCTGCCCGACTGGCACCACCTGGTGTGCGGTGACCGTAAGCAGGTGCATGAACAGCGCATCTCGCAATCGGGGCGTATGCTCAGTGAACATGATGTAGACGAAGACGACTGGGAAGACCACCTGATTTTCCGCGCCAGTTGAACGGCGCACCCCGTCGCCTCTGAGGAACAAGGAGTTTCGCTATGCGTTGCCAGTTGTTGTTGCTCCTCGGGCTTGTGGCCTGTTCGCCGGCCTGGGCAAAAAAAGTCGACCTCGATTACCAGGTGCGCCTGTTGCCTGCCAATGGCCAGGCCGAAGTGCGCCTGACCCTGGCCGAAGGCAGTGCCGTGCGCAGCCTGGATTTTGACCTGGGCAAGGCCGGTGCCTACAGCGGTTTCCAGGCCGATGGCCAGTGGCAACAGCAGGGCGAGCGCGGTGTATGGCACCCGGCGAGTGGCAAGACCAGCCTCAGCTACCGGGTGAAACTGGACCAGAAGCTGCGCAGCGGCGCCTACTCTTCACGCATCACCCCGCATTGGGCGCTGTTCCTCGGCGATCAGCTGGTGCCGTCTGCACGCCTCGACCAACAGGACGGTACCGAGTTGGTGGCACGCCTGACGGTCGACTTGCCTGAAGGCTGGAAAAGCATCGAAACGTCCTGGCCACGCATCGGCAAGGACAAGTTCCGTATCGACAACGTGTCCCGCCTGTTCGACCGCCCGACCGGCTGGATGCTCGCGGGCGACCTTGGCAGCCGTCGCGCCCGCCTCGGCGACACCGACGTTACCGTGGCCGCGCCAGTAGGGCAGGGCATGCGGCGGATGGACAGCCTGACCCTGCTGACCTTCGTCTGGCCGCAATTGCAGGCGGTATTCCCGCGCAACCCGGCCAAGCTGCTGCTGGTTGGCGCCCGTGATGGCATGTGGCGCGGGGCGACGGCGGCGCAAGGCTCGATCTACCTGCACAGCAGCCGGCCAATGGTCAGCGAGAATGGCAGCAGCCCGCTGCTGCGTGAACTGGTGCAGCTGTTTGCGCAGATTCGTGTGCGCGACAATAGCGACTGGCTGGCCCAGGGCCTGACCGACTACTACGCCACCGAACTGTTGCGCCGTGCTGGCGGCATCAGCGACGACCGTTACGAGGTATGGCAGGCACGCTTGCAGAAGCAGGGCGCCCAGGTCAGCCAGCTGCGCGCCGAGCACGCCAGCCCGGCGCAGGTGGCACGTGGGGTGCTGCTGTTGCAGGCGCTGGACAAGGAAATCCGCATCCATACCCAGGCCAAGCGCTCGCTGGATGACGTGACCCGGGCGCTGATGCGTCTGCCCAGCGTGAGCACCGAGGAGTTCGTGCAGATCAGCGAGAATGTGCTGGGGCGTCGGTCTGACGTGCTGCAGAGCAAGGCCTTGCGCTAGCCTGCACCGGCAACACGAGACTCAACTGCCAGGCAACGGATCCTTGCCGGTCACTGTCACCCCGTCAGTTGCTGCCGCGGCACTGGCCCTGAGCGCCTGCAGCTCTGCTGCACTGCGCTCGATATCCGAACGCAGGCGGTGATACTCCTGGCGATGCCGCTGCCACCAGGCCTTGGTCGAGCAATGGCCGCTGACTCCGCGGGCTACCGCCAGGCCGCCCGCCACCATCTGCAGCAGCCCGATCAGGCCCCCATGGCGCATGCCCTTGGTGAACATCAATGCGCCGCCAGCCAGCGAGCCGGCGCGTTCCAGGCCCTGGACGTTGTGCTCCCGTGGAGCCCGGGTGGAATGAATATCGAGCATGGCAAACCCTCCGTGTGAAGTGTTAACAGCTGACCAGCAGCCATGAACGACCGTTCACTTGGTTTGCCCGGCCGGCTCGCGCAGGCGTTTTACGGGCGGTTGGCTATTTGAACTTGGGCCCGGAGCGGGTATTCAGCCCTTTGGCCATGCGGTCATACAGCACTACATTCACCGTCGCTGCCAGGTTCATGCAGCCTTCGGTAGGAATGTAGATGGTCTCCTCGCACCACCCCCGCACGTCCTCGCTCAACGAGCCATCTTCAGGCCCGAAGATATAGATCGCCCGGTCCGGGTGGGTGTATTCAGGCAGCGGCCGTGCGCCGTCCACCAGTTCCACTGCCACTGGCGTGCAGCCCAGGGGAATGATGCGTTGCAGGTCGTCGATGCCGATCAGCGGAATGTCGTAGTGCACCCGCTTGGTATCGGTGACGAAGTCGCGCGCGCGTTCATAGCGCTTGCCGGTGTAGAACACCGAGTTGACGCCGTAGCAACCCGCTGCGCGCATCACCGAACCGACGTTCTCCGCAGACTTGGGGTTGAACAGGCCGATGCAGCTGTACCGTTTGTTTGCCACGTGCCGGGGCCCTTCGCGAAAAAAAGAGCGCGATTATACGGGCTTGCCGGCCGCAGCGGGGGTTGCAGTGACGGTCAGTCTTTCTTGAGCATGCCCGCCAGCCCGGCGAACGGGTTGTGGGTGGCCTTGGCGATGCTTGGGGTGCTGGTCGAGCCTTCGCTGAAGTACTGCTGGTCGGTGTAGCGCGAGTGCTCGTTGTCGTGGCAGTACAGGCACAGCAGCTCCCAGTTGGAGCCGTCCTGCGGGTTGTTGTCGTGGTTGTGGTCACGGTGGTGCACGGTCAGCTCGCTCAGGCGCTTGCCGGCGAATTCGCGGGCGCAGCGGCCGCACACGTGCGGGTACATTTTCAGGGCCTTGTCGCGGTAGCCCATCTCCTTGTCGCGCTTGGCGTCGGCGAGGATGCGATCGAGGCGGGCGGTGGCGGCGGAGGTGGAAGCCGAACTCATGGTGTTTCCTTTGTTCTGATCAGGCAGATGACGGTTATGCCATTGAGTCTAGCGCGCTTGCAGGGCAGGCGGACAGGCGAAAACTCGAATATCGGCGTAGCCTGTAGAGAGGTTCCCGACAGGAGGTTGCTGATGTTCCATGCGATCCTCGCCGCGCTGCTCATCGCCGCCATGCCCCTGGCCGAAGCAGCAGGCACGCCACCCCGGCTGAATACCCCGGTACCCGGTGCGCCGGGCACGCCGACGCCCACACCTTACCCGCAGATCACCCCGAGCACGCCGCCCAAGGCCTACGACAGCACGCCGGGGGCACCGCTGCTGCCGCCGATGCCGGTGCCAGGGCCGCCGAAAGATCAGGATTTGCCTGGCCTGCATCAGGAGCCGACGAAACCGCCTGCGCAGGATGATTGACTGAAAGGGGCGCAGCGCGCCCCGTCATTCTCAAGCAATACCCAACTCGCCAAACACGAACGCGTATTCCAGCGCCACATCGCGCAACCCCTGGTACCGCCCGCTCATCCCGCCATGCCCGGCCCCCATCTCGGTCTTGAGCAGCAGCAGGTTGTCGTCGGTCTTGCGCGTGCGCAGGCGCGCCACCCACTTGGCCGCCTCCCAGTACTGCACGCGGCTGTCGTTGTAGCCGGCCACCACCAGCATGGCCGGGTAGGCCTGGGCGCTGACATTCTCATAGGGCGCATAGGCCTTGATGCGCGCGTACACCTCGGGCTCCTCGGGGTTGCCCCATTCGTCGTACTCGGTGACGGTCAACGGCAGCTCGGGGTCGAGCATGGTATTGAGCACGTCGACGAACGGTACTTCGGCGATGGCGCAGCGGAACAGCTCCGGGCGCAGGTTGAGCACTGCGCCCATCAGCAGGCCGCCGGCACTGCCGCCGCTGATGGCCAGGCGCTCTGGGGCTGTCACACCCTCGGCGATCAGGTGTTCGGCACAGGCGATGAAGTCGCTGAAGGTGTTGTGCTTGTGTTCCTGCTTGCCGGCGCGGTACCAGGCTTCACCCAGCTCACCGCCGCCGCGCACGTGAGCGATGGCGAAGGCCACGCCGCGTTGCAGCAGGCTCAGGCGGGCGTGGGAGAACCACGGGTCGAGGCTCTCGCCGTAGGCACCATAGCCATACAGGTAAAGGGGCACGGTCTTGCCCAGGTCTTCGCGGCGGCGCACCAGGCTGATCGGTACCTGGGTGCCGTCCAGCGCGGTGGCCCACAGGCGCTGGCTGACGTAGTCGTCGGCGTCGAACTGGCCGAGTACCGGGGTCTGCTTGAGGACTTCCTGGGCACCCGTGGCCAGCTCCAGCTGGCGCACCTGGGCCGGGCGGTTGAGCGCTTCATAACGCAGGCGCACGCGGCGGCTGGCGAACTCCAGGCTGTCCTGCACGTACAGGCTGTAGGCCGCATCGGGCAATTCGACCCGGTAGGGGGCCAGCCCCTGCGGGCGCACTTCGATGACCGGCAGGCCGCCTTCACGCAGGCTCAGGGTCAGCGCGTCGGCATTCAGGCTCAGGCCTTCGAGCATGATGTCGTCGCGGTGCGCCACCAGTACCTGCCATTGGTCGCGGCTGGGTACCGCAGTGGCTGGCGCGTGGTAGAGGGCGAAGTTGATACCGTCCTGATTGGTGCGGATAAACCAGCGCCACTGGCCGTCGAGCTGACCGTGGTCTGGGAAGTACTCATGGCCTTCGACCCGTGGCGCCAGGCAGGTAAATGCCGCCTGTGGCGTTTCGGCGTCGAGCACCCAGGCCTCGCTGGTGGTCTTGCTGTTGAGCAGCAGCACCAGTTGGCGCTCGGAGCTGGTGCGGTAGCAGTGCAGGAAGAAGCGCCCGTCGGGCTCATCGAACACCGTGCTCGCGTCGGCCTCGCCGAGGGTGTGGCGGCGCAGGCGCCAGGGGCGGTGGGTGTCGTCCAGCTCGGCGAAGAACAGCGTCTGGCTGTCGTTGGCCCAGGTCATGCTGCCGTCGCAGTCGTCGAAGGGCAGGGTGGTCAGGTTGCCGCTGGTCAGGTCCTTGACGTAGAGGGTGTAGATTTCGTCACCGCTGGTGTCGAGGCTGTAGGCCAGCAGGCGGTGGTCGGGGCTGACACTGAATGCGCCCAGCGACAGGAAGCCGCCATTGGCCAGGGCGTTGGGGTCGAGCAGCAGTTGTTCCTGGCCTTCATCGACCGTGTTGGAATCGTCGGCCGGGCGTGGGCAGCGGTAGTGGCGCGGGTATTCGTCGCCTGCGGTGGTGCGGGTGTAGTAGAGGTATGGGCCCCAGGGCGAGGGCAGCGACAGGTCGGTTTCGAGGATGCGGCCCTTGATCTCCTCGAACAACTGCTCGCGCAGCGGTGCCTGGTCGGCCAGGCAGGCCTCCTGATAGGCGTTTTCCGCCTGCAGGTAATCGAGCACTTCCTGGGTGTCGCGCTGTTGCAGCCAGGCGTAGGGATCAGTGGCCTGGTCCTGGCGGGCAATGGGGGGCTGAGGCTTGCTTGGCATCGGGGATCTCTTGACCGGGACAGGGAGACGCTGTCTGCGCCCTGAAAAGTGTTTATCATAGGCATCTCTTTGCCTGGCTTGCACGAACACCATGATCGAGAACGACTACACCTTCGCCTGGGGCCTGTACGCTGTTGCCGCCCTGGGTTGCCTGCTGGTGGGCTTCAAACTCACCGGCTGGATGTGGCGCTGGCTGCGTGAACCGCTGCGGGTGATCCTGGCGGTGCTGCTGCTGACCCCGACCATCGTCGATCCGGTCAAGGACAGCTTTGCCCCGGCGATCGCCATCACCGCCCTGGACCTTGCGTTCAAGGTCGGCAACAACGCCTGGCGGGCGATTTCCGATTTCGCCATGTACGGCATGATCGCCTTCGCCTTGTACATCGTCTTTGTGCTGATCCGCTGGCCGCTGGAAAAGCGCGCCCGTGAGCGCCGTGCGCAGGCCGAAGCCGCCGCCCAGCGTCGCGCAGCCGAGGACAACGCAGTCATGGCGGCTGCGCCCATGGCCGCCGAGCGCAATGATCGCTACCGCAATGACCCGCCACCGGCTGCACCGAGCGGTGGCCGCGGTCGGGTCGAGCCACGCCTGTAAGCGGAGACACCATCATGTGCGAATTGCTGGGCATGAGTGCCAACGTCCCCACCGACATCGTCTTCAGCTTCACCGGCCTGATGCAGCGCGGCGGGCGTACCGGCCCGCACCGCGATGGCTGGGGCATCGGCTTTTACGAAGGGCGCGGCCTGCGCCTGTTCCAGGACCCGGCCGCGAGCAGTGAGTCGGAAGTCGCCAACCTGGTGCAGCGCTACCCGATCAAGAGTGAAGTGGTGATCGGCCATATCCGCCAGGCCAACGTCGGGCGGGTATGCCTGTCCAACACCCACCCGTTCGTCCGCGAAATGTGGGGCCGCAACTGGTGCTTTGCGCACAACGGCCAGCTCGGTGAGTTCAAGGGCGAAGCGACCTTCTATCGGCCGGTGGGCGATACCGACAGCGAGGCGGCCTTCTGCGACCTGCTCAACCGCATTCGTGCGGCGTTCCCCGAGCCGGTCGAGGTGGAACAGCTGCTGCCCGTGCTGGTCGAAGCCTGTGCCGAGTATCGCGGCAAGGGCGTGTTCAACTGCCTGCTCAGCGACGGCGACTGGTTGTTCTGCTTCTGCTCGACCAAGCTGGTACACATTACCCGGCGTGCGCCGTTTGGTGCGGCACGCTTGAAGGATGTCGACCTGATCGTCGATTTTCATACCGAAACCACGCCAAACGACGTGGTCACGGTCATCGCCACCGAGGCCTTGACCGAGAACGAGACCTGGCGGCGCTACGAGCCCGGCCAATGGGGCCTGTGGCGGCACGGCGAGTGCGTTTCGCAAGGCCAGAGCTAAGGACGCGGCATGTTCAGAAGTTACCTGCGGTTGCTGCTGTTCACCTTCGGCCTGCTGGCCGGTATCCAGGTGCCTGGGCTGGTCAAGGACTACAGCCAGCGGGCTGAGGCGCACCTGTTCGAATCGCGTCAGGCGCTGGATGGCTTCAAGCAGACCGCCGAGCGCTTCTTCAACGGTGACCTGCAGGCGCTGATACGGCATTACCGGACCAGCGACGACCCGGTGTTCCTCAGTGATGCCAACAGTATCGAAAGCCTGCTGATTCGCAATCGGTTGCTGGAAGACGAATGGCAGGCGCTGCAAGGGTCGTGGCTGAGCCGCACCTGGCATGTGCTGGTGCAACCGGATCCGCAGCTGCGCGAAGAGACGCTCAAGGGCTACAGCTATCAGATTCTGCTGGTGCCCGAGGCGATCGGCTGGGGCGTCGGGGCCGGGTTTGTGCTGGCGTTTGTGGTCGAGAGCCTGTTGCTGGGGATTGGCTGGGTGATCCTTGGCGGGCGGCGTGGGGCGGTGAAAGAGAGCTGGCGCTGATTTTTCAGACCAGCACAATCCGCTGCCCACCCACATCACGCGCATAGCGCTCCAGCACCTGCCGGCACACGCCGACCACCTCATCGACCAATGCCACCCCGGTCTGCCAGGCCACCACCAGCTCAAGGCTCGGCGGTGGCTGCAAGCCCTGCAGCAGCACCAGCTCACCCCGGCTCAATTCGGCATCCACCAACGCCGGTGGCAAGGCGCCAATCCCGAAACCATCACGCAGCAACCGGGTAATCGCTGCCACCGAGTTCACGCAGTTCAACCGCGGCGTCTCGGCCCCGGCACTTTGCAGCAGGCTGAGCACCTCCTGGTGCGGCCGTGAGTTTTTGGAAAAGGTCACTATCCGCTCGCGGCCCAGTTCGGCCAGCGAGGCGAAGTCGCGCTGGTACACGGAGCCGGCCGCCACCACCCAACCCATCGGGTAGCGCGCCAGGTCCTGGCTGCGGATCGATGGCTCGCGCAGCAGGTCGGTTTGCAGGATTACGTCGAGAAAACCCTTCTGCAGCTGCTCACGCAGGTTCAGCGCGGTGTCGGCGACCAGTTCGATCTCCACCTGCGGGTAGCGCTCGGTCAACTCCGCCACCAGCGCGCTCATCCAGGTGTGGATCACCGTGTCCATCACCCCGATGCGAATGCGCCCGACCTTGGCCCGGTCGCTGTCCAGCGACTGCTTCATGGCCTTCGCCGTGTCGAGCATACGCTCGGCGTACTCCAGCACCTTGCTGCCCTCCGGCGTCAGGCTGACGCCGCGGGAGTCACGCAGCAGCAGTTTCACCCCAAGGTCGGCCTCCAGCGCGGCGATGCGGCTGGACACCGAGGCCTGGGTGGTGAACAGCTTCTCGGCGGTCAGGCGGAAGCTCTTGAGTCGGGCGACCCAGACGAAGGTTTCGAGGAAGCGAAGGTTCATGATCAGTTTTTCTTGTTCCAGACCGGCGGTTTTTCTCGTTGGACTCAGGCAGCACGGCCTCTGAACATGACGCCCAGGCCGCGACGCTCGACGTCGCCCATAAAACAATACCAACAAGCCGAGGCAAGCATGAACCCAAGCGGCGTGCAGCAGCAGGTGCAATCCCCTCCTTCGACCGGGCCGTTCGCCTGGTACCGCGACATCGACCAACAGCAACGGCGCACCTTCTGGAGCTGCAAGATCGGCTATGGCCTGGACGGCATGGACACGCAGATGCTCAGCTTCGTCATCCCGACACTGATCATGCTGTGGGGCATCAGCACTGCAGAAGCCGGGCTGATCCACACCAGCACGCTGATCGCCTCGGCCATCGGTGGCTGGATCGCCGGCATCCTCTCCGACCGCATCGGCCGCGTGCGCACCCTGCAGCTGACGGTGTTGTGGTTCGCCTTCTTCACCTTCCTCTGCGGTTTTGCCCAAAGCTACGAGCAGCTGCTGATCGCGCGCACCTTGATGGGCTTCGGTTTCGGCGGCGAGTGGACTGCCGGCGCTGTGCTGATCGGCGAGGTAATCCGGGCTCAGGACCGTGGCAAGGCGGTGGGTATGGTGCAGTCGGGCTGGGCCATTGGCTGGGGGCTGACGGCGATCCTGTATGCGCTGCTGTTCTCCTGGCTGCCAGCGGAGCAGGCCTGGCGTGCGTTGTTCCTGCTGGGGCTGGTGCCGGCGATCTTCGTGATCTTCGTCCGCCGCCTGGTCAAGGACCCGGAGGTATATCGCCAGGCCAAGGTCGGGGAAAGCGCCGAAGCGCCGTCGCACTTCTACGAGATCTTCGCCCCCGGCATGCTCTGGACCACCGTGCGCGCCTCGTTGCTGACCACCGGTGCGCTGGGTGGCTACTACGCCATCACCTCGTGGTTGCCGACCTTCCTCAAGAACGAACGTGGCCTTAGCGTGCTGGGCACCGGCGGCTACCTGGCCATGGTGATCGTCGGTTCCTATATCGGTTATGTAGTCAGCGCATACCTGTCCGACCTGCTGGGGCGCAAGAAGAACTTCATCCTGTTCGCCGTGGGCTCGTTCATCATCGTGCTGCTGTACACGCAAATGCCTGTGAGCGATGGCGTGATGCTGTGGCTCGGTTTCCCGCTGGGCTTCTTCGCCTCGGGCATCTTCAGCGGCATGGGCGCGTTCCTGACCGAACTGTTCCCGACCCGGGTACGTGGCTCGGGGCAGGGCTTCTGCTACAACATCGGCAAAGTCATCGCCGCGCTGTTCCCGCTGCTGATCGGCCTGCTCGGCGAGAAGATCCCCCTGGGCCTGGGCATCGGCGTGTTCTCTGCAGTGTCCTATGGCGTGGTGATCGTGGCGGCGCTGAGCTTGCCGGAAACACGCGGCAAACAACTTCAGGCGCGTTAAGGTAGGCCTATGAACATCGACACGGGAGCACGTCAGGTGAAACCCCTGCTACTCAATTGCGACATGGGCGAGAGTTACGGCAGCTGGCGCATGGGCCTGGATGCCGAAGTGATGCCCTACATCGACTGCGCCAACATCGCCTGCGGCTACCACGCCGGCGACCCGAGCATCATGCGCCGCACCGTGGCCATGGCGCTGGAGCACGGTGTGGCCATCGGCGCACACCCGGCCTACCCGGACCTGGTCGGCTTCGGCCGCCGCTCCATGGCCTGCAGCCCGGAAGAAATCCGCGACCTCTTGCATTACCAGATCGGTGCCCTGGACGGCATTTGCAAGGTGCTCGGCGGCCGCGTGGCCTATGTTAAGCCCCACGGCGCGCTGTACAACGACATGATGGCCGACCCGCACACGCTGCGCACCGTGCTGGAAGCCGTGGCGGCCTATGACAGCGGCCTGCCGCTGATGCTCATGGCCACTGCCGATAACCGTGCGGCCCAGGCCCTGGGCGATGAAGTCGGCGTGCCGCTGTGGTTCGAGGCCTTCGCCGACCGCGCCTACACCGCCAGCGGCCACCTGGTGTCGCGGCGCCTGCCGGGCGCGGTGCACCATGAGCCGGCCCTGGTGGTCGAGCAGGCCTTGCGCCTGGCCCGCGGCGAAACTCTGGTGGCGGCTGACGGCAGCGCGCTGCAGTTGGTGGCCAGCACCCTCTGCGTGCATGGCGACAACGACAGTTCGGTGGCGGCCGTGCGGCAGATCCGCCAGGCCCTTGATGCGCTGGAGGCGCAATGAAGCTGCGTATCGAAGTGGCGGCCATCGACAGCCTGATGGTGCGCCTGTTCGACCGTATCGACGAAGCCAACATGCCGTGGATGCTCGCCGCCAGCCAGCGCCTGAACGTGGCGTTCGGCAAGCACCTGGTGGATCTGGTGCCGTCCTACACCACGTTGATGGTGCAGTTTGATCTGCCACCGAGGGAGGCGCGGGCGCTGATCACCCAGGCGCTGTTCGGCTTGCAACCGGACACCGGCAGTGGTGGCCGGCGCCATGAAATCCCAGTGTGGTACCACGCCAGCGTCGGCCCTGAACTGCCCGTGCTGGCCGCGCGCAGCGGGCTGAGCGAAGCCGAAGTGATCCGCCTGCACAGCGAACGCGAGTACCCGGTATTCGCCCTTGGCTTCGCGCCCGGCTTCGGTTTCATGGGGCTGGTCGACGAACGCCTGGCCAGCCCGCGCCTGAGCACCCCGCGCAAGCGCGTGGCAGCAGGCAGCGTGGGTATTGCCGAACGCCAGACTGCGGCATACCCCGCCGTGTCGCCGGGTGGCTGGAACCTGATCGGGCGCACGCCGGTGCGCCTGTTCGACCGCGAACGCCAGGGCTACAGCCTGCTGCAGCCGGGCGACCGGGTGCGCTTCGTGGCGGTATCGCGTGACCAGTTCCTGGCCCTGGGCGGCGATGTGGAGGCACAAGGATGAAGCAGTTGCAGATCGAGGCCAGTACCGCCCTGTGCCAGTTGCAGGACGCCGGGCGCTTTGGCGTGCGTCACCTGGGCGTTACCCAGGGCGGGGCGCTGGATTGGGTGGCGATGCACTGGGCCAACTGGTTGCTGGGTAACGCGCTGGGGGCGCCGGTGGTCGAGGTGGCGCTGGGTGGTTTTGCGCTGGTGGCCGAGCAGGATTGCGTGCTGGCGCTGGCCGGGGCCGACCTGGATGCACGGGTGGATGATCAGCCACTGCTGCCATGGCGCAGCTTCGTCCTGGGCAAAGGGCAGCGCTTGACCCTGAAGCAGCCGAAGCAAGGCGTGCGGGCGTATCTGGCGGCGCCGGGCGGGTTTCTCGGTGAGGATGTGCTGGGCAGTTGTGCAACGGTCGTGCGCGAGGCGCTGGGTGGTATCGAGGGGCGAGGATCAGCATTGGGGAAAGGGCAGATGCTCACTTTTGCCGGTGATTCGCCGGCCTTGCGCGAAGTGCCCACGGCCCTGTGTCCGCGCCATGTGGCAAAGCCCGTGCTCGACCTGGTGATGGGCGCGCAAATCGGTGACTTCAGCGGGACCAGCCTGTTTGAAGCGTTCAACCGTGACTGGACGCTGGACAGCCGCGCCGACCGCATGGGTATTCGCTTGTTGGGCCCAGAGCTGGCCTACCAAGGGGCACCGATGATTTCCGAAGGGATTGCGCTGGGGGCCGTGCAGGTGCCACCGGACGGGCAACCGATCGTGTTGCTCAATGACCGGCAGACCATTGGTGGCTATCCGCGGTTGGGGGCGTTGACGCCGTTGGCGTTGGCGCAGCTGGCGCAATGCATGCCGGGGGCGGCTGTGCGGTTCAGGGCGGTGGTGCAGGACGAGGCCTGGCGGGAGCAGCAGGCTTATGGGCGGCGTTGGCGTTGAGATTCTGGGGCCGTAGAGCGGCCCCAGGGCTTTAGCTATTTGGACAGGTAACGCATCCCGTCTTCCAACCCCTGCAGGGTCAGCGGATACATCTTGTCCTCGATCAAATCCCGCACCAGGTGCGTCGAAGCGGTGTAGTCCCAGGCCTGCTTGGGATACGGGTTGATCCAGATGATCTTCCTGAATTTCTCCATGAAGCGCTGCATCCACACGTACCCGGCCTCTTCGTTCCAGTGCTCGACGCTGCCACCCGGCTGGGTGATCTCGTACGGTGCCATGGCCGCATCGCCGACGAACACCACCTTGTAGTCGTCGCCGTACTTGTGCAGCAGGTCGAAGGTGGAGTAGCGCTCCGAGGTGCGGCGCAGGTTGTTCTTCCACACCGACTCGTACACGAAGTTGTGGAAGTAGTAGTACTCCAGGTGCTTGAACTCGGTCTTGCAGGCCGAGAACAGCTCTTCGCAGACCTTGACGTGGGCGTCCATCGAGCCGCCGATGTCGAACAGCAACAGCAGCTTCACCGTGTTGCGCCGTTCCGGGCGCATCTGGATGTTCAGCAGCCCGGCGTCACGCGCGGTGTGGTCGATGGTGCCGTCGATATCGAGCTCTTCGGCGGCGCCTTCGCGGGCGAACTTGCGCAGGCGACGCAGGGCCAGCTTGATGTTACGCGTGCCCAGTTCGACCTGGTCGTCGAGGTTCTTGTACTCGCGCTGGTCCCAGACCTTGACGGCCTTGCCCTGACGCTTGCCGGCCTCGCCGACGCGGATGCCTTCGGGGTTGAAGCCGCCCGAGCCGAACGGGCTGGTGCCACCGGTGCCGATCCACTTGTTGCCACCGGCGTGGCGTTCCTTCTGCTCTTCGAGGCGCTTCTTGAACTCCTCGATGAGCTTGTCCAGGCCACCCAGCGACTGGATCTGCGCACGTTCCTCGTCGGTCAGCGAGCGTTCGAATTCCTTGCGCAGCCATTCATCGGGGATCAGTGCCTCGATGTGCCGGTCGAGGTTTTCCAGGCCCTTGAAGTAGGCGGCGAACGCGCGGTCGAACTTGTCGAAGTGGCGCTCGTCCTTCACCAGGATGGCGCGGGCGAGGTAGTAGAAGGCGTCCATGTCGGCAAACACCACGCCTTTTTGCAGGGCGTGGTGCAGGTCGAGCAGTTCGCGCACCGAAACCGGCACCTTGGCCGCGCGCATTTCATTGAACAGGTTGAGCAGCATGGCCCGGCTCCTGTCAGCGGTTGCCGCGCCGGCTCATGAAGGCCAGGCGCTCCAGCAGTTGCACGTCCTGCTCGTTCTTCACCAGGGCGCCCGCCAGCGGCGGGATGGCTTTGGTCGGGTCGCGTTCGCGCAGCACGGCTTCGCCGATGTTGTCGGCCATCAGCAGCTTGAGCCAGTCGACCAGCTCGGAGGTGGATGGTTTTTTCTTCAGGCCCGGTACCTTGCGCACATCGAAGAACACGTCGAGTGCCTCGCTGACCAGCGACTGGCTGATGTTCGGGTAGTGCACGTCGACGATCTGCTGCAGGGTGCCGCGGTCAGGGAAGGCGATGTAATGGAAGAAGCAGCGGCGCAGGAAGGCGTCGGGCAGCTCCTTTTCGTTGTTGGAGGTGATGATGATGATCGGGCGCTGCTTGGCCTTGATGGTCTCGTCGATTTCGTAGACGTAGAACTCCATCTTGTCGAGTTCCTGCAGCAGGTCGTTGGGGAACTCGATGTCGGCCTTGTCGATCTCGTCGATCAGCAGGATCACCCGCTCGTCGGCCTCGAAGGCCTCCCACAGCTTGCCTTTCTTCAGGTAGTTGCGCACATCGTGGACCTTGTCCACGCCCAGCTGCGAGTCGCGCAGGCGGCTGACTGCGTCGTATTCGTAGAGGCCCTGGTGGGCCTTGGTGGTGGACTTGATGTGCCAGGTGATCAGGCGTGCGCCGAACGAGGCCGCGAGCTGCTCGGCGAGCATGGTCTTGCCGGTGCCGGGCTCGCCCTTGACCAGCAGCGGGCGTTCGAGGGTGATGGCCGCGTTGACCGCCAGTTTCAGGTCGTCTGTGGCGACGTAGTCGCGGGTGCCTTCGAACTTCATGGGTCTGTCCTCTGCAGGGTGCCTATAGTTTGCCAACGACTATAACGCGGGCCCAGGCAGCTGGAAACGCAGACCGGGTATTCAGTCCCTGAATGGCCCGTCACAAAAATTCAGTCAGTCTTGGGTGGGGGCTGCTCGTAGCGTGCATTGAACGCCTGGATGAAACCGTTGCGCAGGATCTGCAAAAACGCCTCCAAGGCACTGATGTCCTGCTTGTGCACGCTGCCATTGAGCTCGACGCGGGTGGCGAACTGGTTTTTCGGCTGGTTCTTCAGCACCGTCTCGCTGGCCCCCACCAGCGCCTCCCAGACCGAGCGGAAGATGTTCTTGTTCTTGTTCTCCACGTCCTGCTGCCAGTCGAACACATCGACATCGCGCAATAACGGCTTTATGTAACCGTGAAGCCGGCCGTCTTCGGCCTGGGCTTCGATCACCAGGTCGCCGTGCCCGGCTTTGAAATCGAACTTGCCGTAGGCGCTGGAGAAGTCGTTGAGCTTGCGCAGCTCGATGCCGGTCGCACGCAGGCGGAATTCGAAGTCGTCAAAATCGCTGAACGGGTCGAAGGTGGCGCGGCTTTCGACCTTGGCATCGCCCAGCAGCAGGGCGCTGGCGTCGAAGCTGGCATCGCGCCGGCCTTTTTCGTCGCGCACGTTGGTCAGGTTGCGGATGTTGGCTTCAAGTTGCGTGGCCTTGAGGTCGACCGCTGGCTTGGAGGTGAAGTTGCGAAAGGTCAGCGTGCCATTTTCGATCTGCACTTCGTTGAGGGTGATCGGCAGCAGTTTTTCCAGCTGCTGGCGCCAGTCGGTCCCCCGGCCAGTCTGCGAAGCTTGCTTGCTGCCGCCGTCGACGAAGTTGAACTCGGGGCGCTTGAAGGTCACCTTGGCCACCACGGCCTTGTCGTAGATCAGCGAGTGCCAGCTCACCGACAGGTCGATCAGCGGCGCATCCAGCAACGGCACCGGTACCTTGCCAGTGACCTTGACGATCTTCAGGCCGTTGATCTGGTAGGCGCCGCGCCACCAGGCCAGGTCGACGTCGGTCACCTGGCCGCGGTACTCGCCCATGTGGGCCAGCTTGTCGTTCAGGTAATCGCGCACCAGGTAGGGCAGGGCCAGCTGCAAGGCCACCAGCACCACGATCAGGCTGCCCAGGCCAATCATCGGCCAGCGATAGCGAGCTTTCATTGCAGGGCTCTCCGCAGCGGGTTGCACGGTTGACCGCAGGCAGCGCCTGGGAGTTCGAACAGGCTTTACTGGCCATCGGGGCGGGCTTACCCTTTAAGTCTTTCCATGCTGTTTCTCATGTTCAAGGACCCTGCCATGAGCCGTATCTTTGCAGACAACGCCCACTCCATTGGCAATACGCCGCTGGTGCAGATCAACCGCATCGCCCCGCGTGGGGTGACCATCCTGGCCAAGATCGAAGGGCGCAACCCAGGCTACTCGGTCAAGTGCCGGATCGGCGCGAACATGGTCTGGGACGCCGAGAGCAGCGGCAAACTCAAACCGGGCATGACCATTGTCGAGCCGACATCGGGCAACACCGGTATCGGCCTGGCGTTCGTCGCCGCCGCCCGTGGCTACAAGCTGATCCTGACCATGCCGGCCTCGATGAGCCTGGAGCGCCGCAAGGTGCTCAAGGCGCTGGGAGCAGAGCTGGTGCTGACCGAGCCGGCCAAGGGCATGAAGGGCGCCATCGAGAAGGCCAACGAAATCGTCGCCTCCGACCCTGCCCAGTACTTCCTGCCGGGCCAGTTCGACAACCCGGCCAACCCGGCCATCCATGAAAAGACCACTGGGCCGGAAATCTGGAACGACACCGACGGCGCGGTCGACGTGCTGGTTGCAGGTGTTGGCACCGGCGGCACCATTACCGGCGTGTCGCGCTACATCAAGCACACTCAGGGCAAGTCGATCCTCTCGGTGGCGGTAGAGCCGGTGGCTTCGCCGCTGATCAGCCAGACCCTGGCCGGTGAAGAGCTCAAGCCCAGCCCGCACAAGATCCAGGGCATCGGCGCCGGTTTCGTGCCCAAGAACCTCGACCTGTCGATCGTCGACCAGGTCGAGACCGTGACCGACGAAGAGTCCAAGGCCATGGCCATCCGCCTGATGCAGGAAGAAGGCATCCTTTGCGGTATTTCCTGTGGCGCGGCGATGGCAGCCGCAGTGCGCCTTGCCGAGAAGCCGGAAATGCAGGGTAAGACCATCGTCGTAATTCTGCCCGACTCGGGCGAGCGCTACCTGTCCAGCATGCTGTTCAGCGACCTGTTCAGCGAGCAGGAAAACCAGCAGTAATCAGCCTTGCCGCTGATCCGGCGCAACATTCGGCGGCCTGGTTTATTGCAAAATCTTCATGAGTGAGATCCCGCCCTGGTTGTTTTTACCGGGGCGGGATGGGTTTATGATGGCCGGATGATTTTTCTGGGAGCAGGCAGCGCTGGCCTGCTTCCACTCCAAGGAGTGTTGCATGACCTTTTCCTTCCTCGCCAAGGCAGGTGTGCTGCTGGTGTTCTTCGGCAGCGTGCTGTACGTGCACTTGCGCGGCAAGGCGCGCCTGCCGGTACTGCGCCAGTTCGTCAACCATTCGGCGCTGTTTGCACCTTATAACAGCCTGATGTACCTGTTCTCCGGCGTGCCGTCCAAGCCTTACCTGGACCGCCAGCGCTTCCCCGAGCTGGACGTGCTCAAGGACAACTGGCAGGTGATCCGCGAGGAGGCCATGCGCCTGTTCGACGAGGGTTACATCCGTGCCGCCGAAAAGGACAACGATGCCGGCTTCGGTTCGTTCTTCAAGAAAGGCTGGAAGCGCTTCTACCTGAAGTGGTACGACAAGCCGCTGCCGTCTGCCGAAGCCCTGTGCCCGAAAACCGTCGAGCTGGTCAGCAGTATTCCCAACGTGAAAGGGGCGATGTTCGCCCTGCTGCCCGGTGGCAGCCACCTGAACCCGCACCGCGACCCGTTTGCCGGCTCCCTGCGCTACCACCTGGGCCTGTCGACTCCCAACTCCGACGCCTGCCGCATCTACGTCGATGGTGAGGAATATGCCTGGCGTGACGGCGAGGACGTGATGTTCGACGAGACGTACGTGCACTGGGTCAAGAACGAAACCGACGTGACTCGGGTGATCCTGTTCTGCGATATCGAACGTCCGCTGAGCAGCCCGCTGATGACCCGCATCAACCGCAAGGTCAGTGCCTTCCTCGGCCGCGCCACCGCGCCGCAGAATACCGATGACGAGCGGGTAGGCGGGATCAACCAGGCGTATGCCTGGAGCAAGCGCTTCAGCAACAAGATCAGCACCCGCGTCAAGCAGTTCAAGCGCGCCAACCCCAAGGCCTACCGCATCCTGCGGCCGGTGCTGGCAGTGGTGGTGGCGTACTTCCTGTACCGCTGGCTCTTCTGATAGCAGGGCCGCCCCTTTCGCGGGCAAGCCCGCTCCTACAGGGATATGCGATTCCTGTAGGAGCGGGCTTGTCCCGCGAAGGGGCCCGGTCAGGCTATTGCTCATCCTCTGATTCACCGCTATATTCCGAACACTTCTCTTCCCTGAAGACCCGATCATGCCAGCCATCCCTTCCACCACTCGCTTTGCCAGCGCGCCAGTCGCGGGCATGGTCGTGCGTGGCAGCCAGCAGCCGGTCATGATCAGTCACTACCCACCACCACCTGTCAGTGGCGTCGTAGGCGGCGTAGCTCCGCCTCCTTGCGTGGTCGTACTGGGCTGATCGGCTTCTGGCCGCATCCCTTCGCACCCGCAACCTACTGAACACGGTCGGCACCTTCCCTCGCTGAAGTTCACGCCCACCGTCTGGCTTATTTGCTTTATATCAGGTGGCAATACATGTCTGTCTTCAACAAAGCATCCGTGGCCTCGGCGGCCACCACCAGCCTGTTCGTCCTGCTCTGGAGCAGTGGCGCGATCGTTTCCAAACTCGGCCTGGCCCATGCCAGCCCCTTTGCCTTCCTGCTGCTGCGCTCGGCGCTGGCGCTCACCGGCCTGCTGCTGATTGGCCCGTTGCTCGGCCTGCGCTGGCCGCGTACACGGGGGGCGATCCTGCGTGCCCTCGGCACCGGCTGCGTGCTGCTTGGCGCCTATCAGATCTTCTACCTGTTGGCGCTCAATACCCATGTCACCCCGGGCGTGATGGCTACAGTAATGGGGGTGCAGCCGATCCTCACCGTGGTGCTTGTGGAGCGCCAGCGCTCCTGGAGCCGCTTGTTCGGCCTGGGCCTTGGGCTTGGCGGGCTGGTGATGGTGGTCTACCAGGGCATCAACCTCGGCGGGGTGTCGCTGCTCGGCATGCTGTTCGCCCTGCTGGCGCTGGCCAGCATGACCTTCGGCTCGATCCTGCAGAAACGCATCACCGACAACCCGATGGGCACGCTGCCGTTGCAATACATCGCCGGCTTCGCCCTGTGCGCCGTGTTCGCACCGCTGCAACCGCTGCAGGTGGAATGGACCGGTGGATTTGTCGGTGCGCTGCTGTGGATGGGGCTGGTGGTGTCGCTGCTGGCGACCCTGCTGCTGTACCGGCTGATCGCCAAGGGTAACCTGGTCAACGTCACCAGCCTGTTCTACCTGGTGCCGGCCGTGACCGCGGTGATGGACTTCATGATCTTCGGCAACCGCCTGGCACCGTTGAGCCTGCTGGGCATGGGGCTGATCGTGGTCGGCCTGCTGTTCGTGTTCCGCAAGCCGGCGGCGCGGCTGGCCGAGGCGTAAGGCCTAGCGCAACTCTTCGGGGATGGCGTGGCGCAACACGCCTTCCTCGAAGTCCAGGGTGCCAGCCTCGCGCTGGGTCAGCAGGTAGTAGAGCAGGGTGTCGGCCGATTGCCTTGCCGGCACTTCGACGGCCAGCATCCTGACCGCCTTTTCCACCTCGCAGGTGCAGCCGAACTCGGCCAGGGCCGCGTGCACCTGCTCCAGGGTTTCTGGTGGTTTGACGACGACCCGGAACACCGACGCCCCGGCGCTCTGCTGCAGGGCGTCGAACCAGGCCTGGTCGCCCTCGTGGCGAAGGCTGATGATGTCGCCGGGGGCGATGCCGTAGACGTGGAAGGGGATGCTGTCGACCCGATAGCCCCCCGCGACCGCCTGTGTCCACAAGCCTTCCACCGAGGCTGGCGGGTAGCCGCTCGCGTCCTGCTCCAGGCGGAACAGCACCTTCTTGAATGTGTCACTCATGGTCCGCACCGCCTCACGTGCGCGCCGGGCGCAGCACCAGCCACAGCGCCAGGGCAATCAGCACACCGCCATACAGATGGGCCATCGACAAGGGTTCGTCGAGCAGCCATGCCCCCCACAATACACCGAACACCGGGATCAGGAAGGTCACGGTGCTGGCCTTGACCGGGCCGATCTCGGCCAGCAGGCGGAAGTACAGGATGTAGGCAAAGGCGGTGCACAGCAGGCCCAGGCCCAGCAGCGACAGCCACACCTGCCAACCGCCCCAGCTTGCCGGTGGCTGGGTCAGGGCGCTCCAGGCGAACAGCGGGCTCAGCAGCAAGGTGGCGCCAAGCATGCTGCCCAGGGCCGACAGGCGGCTGTCCAGGCCGCTGATCCAGCGCCGTGCGAGAAAGCCGGCAAAGCCGTAGCAGGTGGTGGCCGCCAGGCAGGCCAGGGCACCTTGCACCAGGGCCATGTCCAGGGCTACCGGGCCGGCGCCGCTGAGGATGCCGACACCGAGCAGGCCCAGGAAAATGCCGCCAAGCTTGGGCAGGGTCATGGCCTCGCGGAAGAACAGCGCGCCGATCAATACGCCCATCAGCGGGGTGGTGGCGTTGAAAATGGCCGAATAGCCAGCGGGCAGCACTTGCGCAGCCACAGAGTAGAAGGTGGCCGGGATACCCGAGTTGATCATGCCCAGCACCAGGCAGGCACCGAGTTTGCCGTCGAAGTTCCAGCGCACCCGGGTGGCGGCGAGGATGGCGATCAGGCCCAGGCAGGCGATGGCGACACGGAAGAATGCGGTGGGGAGGGTGCCCAACTCCGGCGCGATGATGCGCATGAACAGGAAACTCGCCCCCCAGACAGCGGCAAGGGTCAGCAGGCGGGCTAGGGCAATGGGGCTCACAACGGTCTCCGGGTACAGGGCAGGGCGCGAGTGTACGTGACTCGCTTGGGCGATTCTTGTGCTTTCTTGCGGTGTATACCTGTACCGGCCTCTTCGCCGGCGCGCCGGCGAAGAGGCCGGTACAGGCTAAGCTCTTTATCTCATCAAGCCCGAGGACCCTCGCATGCCCCAGCCCTGGCCCGCAGCCGACATTGCCCGGACAATCCTCGACGGTTTCGACAGCTACCGCGAACATTTCCAGCAGATCACCCTGGGCGCCCGCGAGCGTTTCGAGCAGGCGCGCTGGCAGGACATCCAGCGTGCCTCGGCTGCGCGCATCAACCTCTATGAAGAGAAAGTCGCCGAGGTCAACGGCTGGCTGCGCCAGGCTTTCCCGGAGCCGGTGTTGCTGGATGTGGAACAGTGGCCGCTGGTGAAAAACGCCTACATCCGCCTGATCGACCCGCGCCTGGACGACGAGCTGGCGGAGACTTGGTACAACTCGCTGTTTTGCAGCCTGTTCAGCCACGACCAGATCAGCGACGGCTGCATGTTCATCCACACCACCCGGCCATCGATCCGCGCCCATGAGCGCGCGGCGCAGACCCGCACCTACACGCTCGCGGCCGGCCTGAAGAGCCTGCTGCGGGCGATCTTTGCCGACTACCCGTTCGACGCCCCCTATGGCGACCTGGAAGGCGACCTCGCCCGCCTCGAGGAGCAATTGCGCGAATGCCTGCCGGACTGGGTGTGCAAGGACCCGTCCCTGGCCGTGGAACTGTTCGTGCCGGTGCTGTACCGCAACAAGGGCGCCTACCTGGTCGGCCGCCTGTACAACAGCGACGAGCAGTGGCCGTTGGTGATCGCGTTGCTGCACCGTGAAGGCCATGGCATCGAGGCCGATGCGTTGATCACCGACGAGGCCGAGGTGTCGATCATCTTCTCGTTCACCCGTTCGTACTTCATGGCCGATGTGCCGGTACCGGCGGAGTTCGTCAATTTCCTCAAGCGCATCCTGCCGGGCAAGCACATTGCCGAGCTGTACACCTCGATCGGTTTCTACAAACAGGGCAAGTCGGAGTTCTACCGAGCCCTGATCAACCACCTGGCCAGCAGCGACGACCGCTTCGTCATGGCGCCGGGGGTGCGCGGCATGGTCATGAGCGTGTTCACCCTGCCGGGCTTCAATACTGTGTTCAAGATCATCAAGGACCGCTTCTCGCCGTCCAAGACCGTGGACCGCGCCACGGTGATCGACAAATATCGGCTGGTGAAGAGTGTCGACCGGGTGGGGCGCATGGCCGATACCCAGGAGTTCGCCGATTTCCGCTTCCCGCTTGGCAAGTTCGAGCCTGAATGCCTGGCCGAGCTATTGGAGGTCGCCCCCTCGACCGTGGCGCTTGAAGGCGACACGGTGCTGGTGCGCCACTGCTGGACCGAGCGGCGCATGACCCCGCTCAACCTGTACCTGGAGCACGCCAGCGAAGGGCAGGTGCTCGAAGCGCTGGAGGACTACGGGCTGGCCATCAAGCAACTGGCGGCGGCAAACATCTTCCCGGGGGACATGCTGCTGAAGAATTTTGGCGTTACCCGGCATGGGCGGGTGGTGTTCTACGACTATGACGAGATCAGCTTCCTGACCGAGGTGAACTTCAGGCACATCCCGCCACCGCGCTACCCGGAGGATGAGATGTCCGGTGAGCCGTGGTATTCGATCGGGCCGCACGATGTGTTCCCCGAGGAGTTTCCGCCGTTCCTGTTTGCCGATATCGGCCAGCGCCGACTGTTCAGCCGGTTGCACGGGGAGTTGTATGACGCGGATTACTGGAAGGGGCTGCAGGCGGCGATTCGCGAAGGCAAGGTGATCGACGTGTTTCCGTATCGGCGCAAGGCTCGGTGATTGTGGTTCGTCAGGCCCGGGCCTTCAGGCACTTCAGCTCACTGAAGTCGGTGCGCACCTTGGCCAGCCGCTCTTGCAGGTATTGGCGTTGCACCGGCGTACTGAGGTGCACCAGGTCGACCAACAGGCTGCGCGCCTGCTGCTCGGTATTCTGGTAGGCCGCACGGTACTCCGGCGTCCACAGGCTCTCTTTGCGTTGCAGCAAGGTCGCCAGGCGCGGTTCGAAGCTGGCGTCGTTGCGCTGGGCCATGGCCAACATCAACTGTTGCTGCCAGTGCTGACGGTTGGCGATCCACTGGCGGTTCTGGTCACCCAGCGCCTGCGACCAGGCCTGCACACGTTGGCGCTGGGCCGCATTGAGTTCGCCGAACCAGTTGCTCAGGCGCTTTTCCATTCGCTCGGTACGCCGGGCGACTTGCTTGGCCATGGGGGTGTCGACATATTCCCTTTGCCGCTGGTTGATATCGTCGCGGAAGGCATCGCGCATTTCCGCCACTTGCGCATCGCTCATGCCGCGTAGCAATTCGGTGGCCGAAGGGGTGATCTCTTCGGCCACCCGGCCAATCGCCTGACGTGCTTCGACCGTGCGTTGCTGCAGCGCCTGGTCGGTCACCTGATCCTCGGCGACCATGTCGCGCACGCGGTCGAGCCAGTCGAGGTAGCCGGGCAACTGGGTCTGGCAGTGCCAAGCCAGGTGCTCCTTGAGCCGTTCGTCAAGCAACGCCTTCTGTTCACGGTTCATCGCCAGGTAGTCGCCCAGCGACCAGGGCACCAGGCGGTCGAGGTTGCGATAGGCCAGGTCGATGCGGCTGCAGGCCGCCAGTGTCACGGTACAGGCGATGGCGATGAGCAGGGCTTTGGACAGGCGTACCGGCATGTTCAGGACCTGGTTGTGGCGGACATTCAATAGACGTAGCGCGAGCCGGCGCGGTTCCGCCGCATCAGCGATCGGGCAGCGCAGTGGCTTCAGGTGTAGAATAGCCGCCTTGTCTTGAGGAACATCGGAAATGGCTCTACTTGGGCGTTACAACAGTTTGCAAATCGTGAAACACGTGGAATTCGGCCTGTACCTGGATGGCGGCTCCGACGGTGAGATCCTGCTGCCAGGGCGTTACATCCCGAAGAACGCCGAAACCGAGGTCGACGACTGGCTGAACGTATTCCTCTACCTGGATAGCGATGACAAGCTCATTGCCACCACGGAGAAACCCAAGGTGCAGGTGGGCGAGTTCGCCAGCCTCAAGGTCAAGGACATCAACGGTGCCGGTATCTTCCTGGACTGGGGGCTGCCCAAGGACTTGCTGATGCCGTATTCCGAAGAAGCCCGGCAGCTGAAAATCGGCGATTACTGCGTGGTGCATGTCTACCTCGACAAACGCACCCGCCGCATCACCGCCACTTCACGCCTGGACCGCTACCTGGACGTTACCCCGGCTCAATACCAGGTTGGCCAGCCGGTCGAACTGCTGGTGGCCGGCGAAACGCCGATGGGCTTCAAGGCCATCATCAACAACCGCCACTGGGGCTTGATCCACAAGAACGAGGTGTTCAAGTTCCTGCGTTCGGGCATGCACGTGGATGGCTTTATCAAGGAAGTGCGCCATGACGGCAAGATCGCCTTGAGCCTGCAGCCGGTGGGCCAGGCGCTGGGCGACGACCTGCAAGAGCGCATCATGGCACGCCTGGAGGCCGAAGGCGGGGTGCTGGCGGTGAGCGACAAGAGCGCCCCGGAAGTGATCAGCCAGATGTTCAACGTCAGCAAGGGCAACTTCAAGAAGGCCATTGGCGGGTTGTTCAAGCAGGGCCGCATCGTCATCCATGACGATCGCATCGTAAAAGCCTGATCAGGCCTGCACGAAGGTCCGGAAGTCCAGCTGCTCGCCACCCGGGCGGGTGTCGCGCAGCAGCGAGTCACGGTCGGCGCTCAGGGCCAGGCTGATGGTCGAGCGGCGCTTGCCGGGGTTGCGCACTTCCATCTGTTCCTGGTGAGCACGGAGGAAGTTGACCGGCACCTTCAGGTGCTGCAGCTCGTCGCTTTCCGGGGTGTGCAGCAGCAGGTTGACCCAGTCGGGCTGGCCCTTGCGCAGCAGTGCCACCGGCACTTCGAACCACCACAGGTTGCGCTTGCGGTCGAGGATGGCGAACAGGGTGTTGGCGCTGGTCAGCACCGGGTTGGCCAGGGCCTGGTTGCGGCGGGCGATGGCGGTGGGTTTGTCGAGTTTCATGCAGGTTCCTGCGGGTTGACGCTTGATTAGGGCTGCATTGTGAGGGGTGGCACCGGGCCTAGCAAGGTTTCAGGGCCTCTTCGCCGGTTTACCCGCGAAGAGGCCAGTAGCCTTAACGACTGATCGGCAGGCTCAACTCGGAAGTGGCCCCGTCCGCAGTGGTCACCGTCGCAGTAAAGCTCTTGAACTCACCGATGTGCTCCAACACCTGGGCAAACCGCGCCTGCCCCTGGCCATCACTGTTCACCAGCACATCCCCCAGGTATTGCTCTGCCTCGGTCCCACCCGCCTGGGCATTGCCAAACACCTCGATGCGCAACAGGCTCGACGCCGGCCCCTGCACCTCGCCACGTAGCACATTGCCGTCCAGCGCGATCAGCTGTGGCGGCTGCTGGTTGTGGTTAGGCAGCGGCTGGCACGGCTTGGGCTCGCCCTTGGCATCGCAGATGATCGCCTGGTCCTTCTTCGGCAAATCCGCGCCGACTCCGCGCGAACCTACGTACAGCGCATGGGCCTGGGCCGGCACGCCAAAGACGATGGCGCCGGTACGCTGGTTCGGCACGCATGAGCCGCCGGCTTCACAGCGGCGGATGTCCTGGCTGTTGCCCCAGATGCGGTTGCCGCTCAGGCGCGTGGTGGTGACGTCCGGCTCGGGGCGCAGGGCCACGCCGATGCGGTTGCCGTGGATCAGGTTGCCGTCGAGGATGTTGCCTTCGCCGGTGACACTGACGCCGATCGAGTTGCCGCTGAAGGTGTTGGCGCCGAGGTAGTTGCGCTTGCCCCAGTTGATCTGCAGGCCGTCGGAGTAGTTTTCGAAGCGGTTGCGCACCACGCTGTTGTCGTTGCCCAGCAGGATCTCGATGCCCTGGGACGGTTCGGGGTTGGCCGGGGTGGAGCGGAACAGGTTGTCGGCCACCAGGTTGAAGGCCGCGCCACGGGTCAGCTCCAGGCCATCGCCGTTGTCGATCAGCTGGTTGCGCAGCACCTTGTTGTTGACCGTGGTGGTGGCGGTCGGGTTGCCAGCACCGTCGTCGCCCGTGAGCATGATGCCGGCGCCGCCTTTGTTGGCGACGATGCGGTTGTCTTCGATGACGTTGCCGCTGGCGCGGTTGATCAGGATACCGATGCAGAAGTTGCGCACCTCCAGGCCGCTCACGTGCACGCCTTGGGTGTCACGCAGCACCAGCCCCGGGTGGGTGGTGGTGCGCACGTTGGTGCCGAACTGGCCGGGCAGGGCGCCGGGGCAGGTGCGCACGCCCTGATCCTTGATATAGCCCGAGCCATCGATGGCGATGTACTGCCCGTCACGGGCCCAGGGCAGGCCGGTGATCTGCACCGGGCCCTTGATTTCCGGCAGCGCGCGGGTCGGGCGAATCACGTAGGGTGGCTTGCCTGCCGCGGCGATCTCGATGCGGTAGTGGCCGGGGTTCTGGTTGCTGGTTTCGATGGCCCAGCGCAGGGTGCCGGGTTGGCCATCGTCGGCATAACGCTCGACTTTCAGGGTCTCGCTGGCCGGTGCGGCGGCCAGGGCAGGCAAGGGCAGCAGCGGCAACAAGGCCGCAAACAGGGGCATCAGACGCATGGGGCAAATATCCGGAAACTGTTGTTTTTATACGCAGGTTGGCAGCGATTCTAGGGCAGCCATCGGGCCTTGAGCAGTGCGGTGGCCCTATTCGGTGCGGTATTCGCCCGCTGATTCACCGTTCGGCTTGAGGCAGGCAAATTGATTGAAACTCTTTCAGAAGACACCCAGTCCACCGACTGTCGACACGGTCCACGTGTCTCCATTTGCAGGAGATTTGCCATGAGCGGCACCAAAGACAAAGCGAAAGGCCTGGCCAACGAAGCGGTCGGTAACATCAAGCAGGGTGTTGGCAAGGTGACCGACAACGACAAGCTGCGGGCCGAGGGCAAAGCCCAGGAACTGAAAGGCGAAGCGCAGCAGATCAAGGGCAATGTGAAGGATGCGGTGAAGAAGCCTTGATATGAGGTGGCCTGTTTCTGCCTCTGTGCGAGGCGGAAACAGGTGTAGGCATTTTCTTCTGGCATGGCCGGGAGCAGTACATCGCTCGCGTGGTCTATTAGACTTACCCGTTGTACTCAAGAATCAAGCGGCGAAAGGAGACGCTATGATTTTCCCCGACCTGCGCGGCCTGCCCCTGCACCGCGTGCTGGTACGCACCGTCAAGGAATTCCTCGATGACGAGATGTCGACCTATGCGTCCGCGCTGGCCTACCAGATGCTGTTTTCGCTGTTCCCGTTCCTGCTGTTCCTGATTGCCCTGATCGGCTTTTTGCACCTGCCGGACTTCTTTTCCTGGTTGCGCCTGCAATCGGAACTGGTGTTGCCGCCCCAGGCGCTGGAGCAGGTGAACCCGGTCATCGACCAGTTGCAGCAGTCCAAGGGCGGGCTGTTGTCGGTGGGTATCGTCATCGCGCTGTGGACTGCCTCGGCTGGCGTGCGCCTGATGATGAGCGCCATGAATGCCGCCTATGACGTGCCCGAGGGCCGCCCGGTGTGGAAGCGCATTCCACTGTCGATCATCTACACCGTCGGTATCGCCGGCATGCTGCTGGCAGCGGCTGCGCTGATGGTGCTGGGGCCGCAGGTGATGGAGTGGATCGCCGCGCAAGTCGGCCTGCAGGAAGTGATCGTCACCGTCTGGACCGTGCTGCGCTGGCCCGCCATCATCATCCTGATGATGGTCGCGGTGGCATTGATCTATTACGTGATGCCGGACGTGAAGCAGAAGTTTCGCTTCATCACCCCCGGTTCGGTGCTGGCGGTAGTAGTATGGATCATCGCCTCCCTGGGCTTTGCCTACTACGTCAAGACCTTTGCCGACTACAACGCCATGTATGGCAGCATCGGTGCGATCATCGTGCTGTTGCTGTATTTCTATATCTCTGCCGCCGTGCTGTTGCTGGGGGCTGAAATGAACGCGGTGATCGAGCACATGTCGAGCGAGGGCAAGAACCCGGGCGAGAAGGAATTCGAGGGCAGCAAACCCCAGGAAACCATCACCGTGCTCGGCCATGAACACCCGGTCGAGCCTCAACCGACCGAGCCGAATCCGCGATGATCCGTGACATTCTCAAGATGGGCGACGAGCGCTTGCTGCGCATCGCCCCACCGGTGCCTGAGCATCTGATCGGCAGCCGCGAACTGCAGCAGTTGATCGACGACATGTTCGAAACCATGCACCACGTCGGTGGCGTGGGCCTGGCGGCGCCGCAGATCGGCATCGACCTGCAGCTGGTGATCTTCGGTTTCGAGCGCAGTGAGCGGTACCCGGATGCCGAGCCGGTGCCGCAGACCATCCTGCTCAACCCGCTGATCACGCCGCTGACCACCGAGATCGAGGACGGCTGGGAGGGCTGCCTGTCGGTGCCCGGCCTGCGTGGGGTGGTGCCGCGCTTCAAGCACATCAGCTATGAAGGCATCGACCCGCAGGGCAATCCGATCAACCGCTTTGCCGATGGCTTTCATGCGCGGGTGGTGCAGCACGAGTGCGACCACTTGATCGGCCGGCTCTACCCCTCGCGCATCCAGGACTTTGCCCGGTTTGGCTACACCGATGTGCTGTTCCCGGGGCTGGATGATCGCGACGACTGACCCCGCACCATGGCCAGCAGGTTTTTGCTGCGCTGGTAGCGTTGCAGGCGCGAGGCCAGGGCTTCGGGCAATTGTGCCGTGATGCTGAAGCCAAGGCGCTGGTAGTAAGCCGTGAGGTCGGGATCGCAGAACAGCCAGGTCGGGCCGCTGTGCCCGGCCAGGGCCGCCTCGATCAGCTGCGCCGCTACACCACGCTTGCGCTGCTGCGGGGCGACGAACAGGCCAGTGAGCCAGTGGCCGTCGGCGACGGCGCTGAGGCAAAGGCCGGCAACGATCCCGTCGCTGCGCGCCACCCACGATTCACCATCATTGGCTGGGCGCATGCGCGAACCCTGTTGCTTGTAGAAGTGTGCGAGCAATCGACGCTCGGGGCCAATGAGCAGGGCGCAGTGCAGGGCAGTCATGGGGATACCTGGAACGATTGGCTCTGGCCCGGTGATTTCAGGGCATCGAGCTGTTGCGCTTTGTCGCAGATTGTTGCAAATCCTGCAAGGGTGAATGTCCGACTTCAGGGTTCAACTATTGCCGGTCAGGAGTAGAATTTTACCTATTCCCACTGGCAGTAGACGAAGCGGGATCGGTACTTCGTGTCATCTTCGCAGTTGATGACAACTTCTCCGCGCCATTGATGGCATCAGAAGTCACTCGATCAGCTGGATTGCTTTAAAGGCCAAACCCCATGAAACCATTACTGATTCTTGCACTGGTCGGTATGTCCTCGTTCGCCCTCGCCGATGAGGCCAAGCCGGTCTCCAGCGAGCCTGTGGCCCAGCAGTACGACTATTCCATGAACCTCGACATCAAACGGGTGATCAACCTGTCGACCATCCCCAATGTCTGTGAAGTGGTGCCTGCGACCATGACCTATGAAGACCATCAAGGCCAGGTGCATACCATTCAGTACCGGGCGATGGGCGAAGGTTGCCAGCAAGGCTGATGCACCATGGCCCTGTCGCCGCTCAGTGGGTGACAGGGCCATTGGCAATTTACCAAACCTGCCCAAGGCGATTAGGATCGGTGCCTCACGTACCGATAAGGATGATCGCCATGTTCGACCTCGCCGCCCTGCGCGAAGCCGCCGATTTCGTTCACCAGCACGTTCCGCCGACGCCACAGCGCGTGTGGCCGCTGCTGGCCGAGCGGGTCGGCTGCAAGCTGTGGGTCAAGCACGAAAACCACGCCCCCACGGGTGCCTTCAAGGTACGTGGCGGGTTGGTCTATGTGCGTTCGCTGCTGGCCGCCGGCAAGCCCCCGCGGGGCCTGGTCACCGCCACCCGTGGCAACCACGGCCAGAGCATGGCGCTGGCCGCGAGCCAGGCCGGTGTGCCGCTGGTGATCGTAGTGCCCGAGGGCAACTCGAAAGAGAAGAACGCGGCCATGCGTGCACTGGGCGCCGAGCTGGTGGAGCACGGTGTCGACTTCGACGTGGCCCGCGAAGAGGCAGCCCGCCTGGCGCACGAGCTGGGCTATGACATGGTGCCGTCGTTCCACCCAGAGCTGGTGCGCGGGGTGGCCACCTATGCCCTGGAGCTGTTCGAGGCGGTAAGCGAGCTGGATTGCGTGTACGTGCCGATCGGCATGGGCTCGGGTATCTGCGGGCTGATCCAGGCGCGCAACCTGCTGGGGCTGAAGACCGAGATCGTCGGTGTGGTGTCCAGTGCGGCCGATGCCTATGCGCAGAGTTTCGAACAGGGCCGCATCGTCACCACGGCCACTGCCGACACCTTTGCCGATGGCATGGCCTGCCGGGTACCGCACCCGGATGCCTTCGCCTTCGTTCGTGAGCATGCCGCGCGCATCGTGCGGGTCACCGACAGCGAAGTGGCAGAGGCCATGCGCATCTATCACGAAACCACCCATAACACTGCCGAAGGCGCCGGTGCTGCAGCGCTGGCCGCGTTGCTGCAGGAGCGCGAGCGCCAGGCCGGCAAGCGCGTGGCAGTGGTGCTGAGCGGGGCCAATGTGGATCGCGAGCGTTATGCGCAGGTGCTGGCGGGCACTGAAAAATCCTGAATGAGTATCGGGGAAAAAGTGCTATCTTAATTTGATAGCATTTTCCGATGAACACTCGATACCGCAAAATCTACGACGCTCTCTTCAGGACGCCCACCACGGCCTCATTGGCGTTTTCCGAGGTCGAAGCCCTGGTGCTTCACCTTGGCGGGCAAGTACTGGAGCGGCAAGGCTCCAGGGTCAAGCTGGTGCTTGGCGGCCAGAGTTGGAGGTGTCATCGCCCCCATCCTGGCAAGGAAGCCAAACGGTATCAGATTGAAGAAGCCCGCGAATTCTTGCTGCGGGCAGGAGTCAGCCTATGAGTTGCATGCGTTACAAGGGCTACGCGGCCCGTATCGAATACGATGAGCGTGACGACATTTTTGTTGGCCGTGTGCTGGGCATGCGCGACATCATCAGTTTTCACGCAAGCTCGGTGCCTGAGCTTCATGAAGCTTTCAGGGATGCGCTGGAGGACTATCTGGCCGATTGCGCGGAGCAAGGCATTACCCCGGAAAAACCTGCTTCAGGCAAGGTCATGCTGCGCATCCGTCCAGAGGTGCATGCGGCAGCCAGCGTTGCCGCCCGCGCTGCCGGTAAAAGTCTTAACCAGTGGGCGGATGAGGTGTTCGAGCAAGCAGCGCTGGCCTGATCGATCACCCTTCCATCCCATAACCACTCGTGGCAGGCTCTAGCGCGCCTGATTGCCCCGACTACGAGAGTTCAATGCCTTTTTCCAACGGTTTTCTTCTCAGCCTGTCCCTGTGCCTCGACATCGGGGTGGCCAACATCGCCATGATCACCCTGGCCATGCAGCGTGGCTTCTTCCAGGGTTTCTGGCTCGGCCTGGGGACCTGCGTAGGCGACCTGGTCTACGCCATCGCGGCGCTCGCCGGGATGACCGTGTTGCTGCAGTTCGAAAGTGTGCGCTGGGCCCTGTGGCTTGGCGGTTCGGCGTTGCTGGTGTGGTTCGCGATCAAGATGCTGCTGGCCGCCTGGAGGGGCGGGCATATGGAAGCCAGTGCGGAGGTGGTGGTGGAGTCGGGCTGGCGCGAGTTTCTGCGGGGCATCTTCCTGGCCATGTCGTCGCCCAGCGCCATCCTCTGGTTCGCTGCGGTCGGTGGCGTACTGATAGCTCGCTCCGGTGGTGGCAGCGCGCTGGATGCCGGGCTGTTCCTGGGCGGTTTCTTCGCCGCCGGGCTGGTCTGGTGCATGAGCTTGTGCGGCATCGCCAGCCATGGCGGGCGCTTGCTGGGGGACCGCCTGCTGACTTGGTCATACCTGCTGTCAGCGGCGATATTCTGCTATTTCGCGGTGTACGTGATCATTTCGGGCTACCGTGAATTCATTCTCGCCAGCCCACCGCTCACCTGAGGCAAAGTCATGACCCTGCAACCCATTTCCCCAGCGCGTTACGAAGACGGCCGTAAGCTCAACCTGGCCGGTTTCGCCGAACGTTTCAGCATGAGCGACCTGAGCGGGTTGCCCTTGCTCTGGCAACGCTTCGCGCCGCACCTTGGGCATGTGCCCGGGCAGCGCGATCATGACAGTTATGGGGTCTGCTATAACCCCGACGCGCAGGGCGGCTTCGACTATCTGGCGGCTGTGGCAGTCAACGCGGGCCAACCCCTGCCTGACGGGTTCAGTACCTTGGCGCTGGCCCCGCAGCATTATGCAGTGTTCGAGCACCATGGCAGCTTGCAGCGCCTGAAGGCGACTTTCGATGGCATTTTCCAGTGGTTGCCCCAGTCGGGTGAAGAGCAGGCCGATGCGCCCCTGTTCGAGCGCTACCCGGCCGGGTTCGATCCTGCCGACGACCATGCGGTCATGGAAATCTGGATTCCCCTGCTGCGCAAATAATTCCGGCAGGTTGTCGATCTTGGCGACTACCGTTCGACCAAAAGCTGAAGATACAAGACAACCTTGTATTGAAATGCTTACGAACGATCGGAGGAACACCCGATGAACACGGCAGCCGAAAACGAAATCCGTCAGCTTGTCGAACGCTGGATGCAGGCCGTGCGTGACCGTGATATCCCCGCTATCACCGCGCCCTACGCCGACGACATCGTCGCCTTCGACGCCATCCAGTCACTGCAGTTCAAGGGCAAGGCCGCCTACCAGGCGCATTGGGAAATGTGCATGAACCTGTGTACCGGGCCCATGGTATTCGAGCTCGCCCAACTGACCGTGCACGCCGAAGGCGACCTGGCCCTTGCCCATTGGCTCAACCGCTGCGGGCCGGGGGATGATGAGAGCCAGTGCGGCTTCATGCGCGCCACTGTCGGCTATCGCAAGGTCGGTGGCCAGTGGCAGGTGATCCACGAACACTGGTCGGCACCCTTCGACATGCAAACCCAGAAAGCACTGTTCGATCTCAAGCCTTGATCGGCTATCGCCAAATGCACGTTGCCAACGCCTGGAGACGACCATGAAATACCTGTGCCTGGTCTATTGTGACGAAGGGCTGCTGCACAGCCTGCCCGACAGCCCGGAAGACGCCGAGTGCATGGCTTACGCCGAATCGCTGCAGAGCGCCGGGCGCATCATCGCGGCCGAGGCGCTGAAAACCGTGCAGACCGCCACCACCGTGCGCATGCGCGGCGGGCGAATGAGTATCACCGATGGCCCGTTCGCCGAAACCAAAGAGCAGCTCGCCGGCTTTTACCTGGTCGATGCCCGTGACCTCAACGAGGCACTGAACATTGCCAAGGGCATTCCGGCGGCGCGAGTCGGCAGCGTGGAAGTGCGGCCGGTGCGCGACCTGCAACCCTGACTGCAACGGAGAACAACAAGAATGACCCTTGTCCAACCCGCGCCCGCGCAGCACGAACTGTCCATCAGCCGCTTGATCGACGCCCCGCCTGCCAAGGTGTTCCGAGCCTGGACCGAGCCTGAATGGCTGATGCAGTGGTGGGGGCCCCACGGCATGACCACCCCGGAATGCGAAATGCAACTGTGGGTCGGCGGCCTTTTCCGTACCCTCATGCGTGCCCCGGATGGCTCCGAGTTCCCGACCCAGGGCGTGTTCCTGGAAATTGCCGCCCCGCGCCGGTTGGTGTTCACCGATGCCTTCGGGCCGGGTTGGGTGCCGTCGGACAAGGCTTTCATGACTGCAGTGATCAGTTTTGACGAAGAAAACGGCAAGACCCGCTACACCGCCCGTGCCTGGCACTGGAATGCAGCCGACAGCCGCGCCCATGAAGAAATGGGTTTCCATCAGGGCTGGGGAGAGAGCCTGGACCGCCTGGTGGAGGTGGTGACCCAGCGGATGCCTGACTGATGACGGAGCTGGCGCAGGTCCGTGCCGAAGTCGAAGCCGTGTACCGGCGGGATTCGCGGCGCATCCTGGCGACGCTGATCCGCCTGCTGGGGGATTTCGACCTGGCAGAGGAGGCCCTGCACGATGCCTTCTTCATTGCCGTCGAGCGCTGGCAGCGGGATGGCATCCCCGACAATCCGCGCGCCTGGCTGGTTTCGACCGGGCGTTTCAAGGCCATTGACGCAGTGCGCCGGCGTGCCCGCTTTGACCGCTCCCAGGCCGACCTGATCATGCTGATCGAAGGCCAGGGGCAGGACCCCAGTGAAGAGGAACTGTTGGCCGATGACCGTCTGCGCCTGATTTTCACCTGTTGCCACCCGGCCTTGGCGGCCGATGCCCAGGTGCCGCTGACCCTGCGTGAAGTCTGCGACCTGACTACCGAGCAGATCGCCCGGGCTTTCCTGCAAAGCCCTGCGACCATTGCCCAGCGCATCGTCCGCGCCAAGGCCAAGATTCGCGATGCCGGTATTCCTTATCAGGTCCCGGAGCTGCATGAGCTGCCCGAGCGCCTGGAGAGTGTGCTGCGGGTGATCTACCTGGTGTTCAACGAAGGCTATTCGGCGTCCTCTGGCGAGGCCTTGCTGCAGCAGGAACTGAGTGACGAAGCGATCCGCCTCGGGCGCCTGCTGGTTCAGCTGCTGCCGGACGCCGAAGCGGTAGGTTTGCTGGCACTGATGCTGCTGCAGGCATCGCGGCAGCGCGCACGCACTGATGCCGAGGGCAACCTGGTGCTGCTTGAGCAGCAGGACCGCAGCCTGTGGGACCGCGAGCAGATCGCCGAAGGCTGCGAGCTGGTGCGCCTGGCCTTGGCCAGCCGGGCCTTTGGAGCCTACACCGTGCAGGCGGCGATCGCGGCGGTGCATGCCGAGGCAGGGACAGCTGAAGAGACCGACTGGGCGGAAATTGTCGGGCTATACGATGTGCTGCAACGGCACTGGCCGTCAGCCGTGGTGGCGCTCAACCGGGCGGTGGCGCTGGCCAAGCGCGATGGACCGCAGGCGGGGCTGGACGCGGTGGAGGCGATTCTGGCGGCGGGGGAACTCAGGGAGTATCACCTGGCTCATGCGGCGCGGGCGCAGATGCATCAGCAGTTGGGGAATGCCGATGAGGCGCGGATGGCTTGGCAACAGGCCCTGGAGTTGACCCGGCAGGAGCCGGAGCGGCGGCATATCGAGCGGCGCTTACGCGAACTGATGTAGAGGCTTTACCGGGCTATTCGCGGGTGAACCCGCGAATAATCCAACACCGATATCAGCTGGCGACGAAGTTTGGCGGCGATACCAGCTCGACGGTCTGCTGCTTGCGCGGCGCGAGGATCTCGGCCACGCCCTCGACTACCAGCTCATCGTTCTGGTTGTAGACGTTGGTGGCGATACGCACCTTGAACTTCGGCAGTTTCTCGAGGATTTCCAGGCGCACGGTCAGGGTGTCGCCGATCTTCACCGGCTTCTGGAAGCTCATCTGCTGGCCCAGGTAGATGGTGCCAGGGCCAGGCAGGGTGCAGGCCACTGCGGCGCTGATCAGGGCGCCGCTGAACATGCCGTGGGCGATGCGCTCGCGGAACATGCTCTTGGCGGCGAATTCGGCATCCAGGTGCACCGGGTTGTGGTCACCGGACATCGCGGCGAACAGCTGGATGTCACGTTCTTCTACAGACTTTTCATAACTGGCTTTCTGGCCGACTTCCAAAGCTTCGTAAGGCGTGTTGGTGACCTGGGTCATTAGCGTTTCCTTGATGGGCGGACGAGGCCGATATCATTCACTGCGGGCAGGGCGGCCTAGGGCCAGCGCTTGCTCAAGCCAGGCGAGGATATCAGCGGTGACCTCGTCGCGATTGAGTTCGTTGAGTACTTCGTGGCGTGCCTCAGGATAGACGCGCAGCTGTACATGTCGATTGCCGGTCGCGCGCAGGGCGTCGGCCAGATGGGTGAGACGCTTGCCGGCACTCACCGGATCACATTCCCCGCCAATCACCAGCAGGGGCAGGTTCGGGTCGATCTGCGCGAGGTTGTGCGCCTGGCTGATCTGCGCCAGCCCCTGCAGCAGATCGAGCCACAGCTGGTTGCTGCAGCGAAAGCCGCACAGTGGATCGTTGACATACTTGTCCACTTCCGCCGGGTCACGGCTGAGCCAGTCGAACGCCGTGCGGGTGGGCTTGAAGGCGTTGTTGAACGAACCGAACGACAGCCATTCTATCACCGCGCTCTTGCCCAGTGGCCCCTGGCGCCAGGCCTCCAGGCGTGCAATCAGGCGCGCCGCCCGGTACAGCGCAGCGGGCTGGAAGTTTGAACCGCTGAGGATCGCCCCTTGCAGACTGGCGCTGTGGTGCATGAGGTAGGCCTGGGCAATGTAGCTGCCCATGCTGTGGCCGAACAGGAACAACGGTGTGCAAGGGAACTGCTGGCCGATGTGCTGGGCCAGCAGGCCAAGGTCGTTGACCACGGCATTCCAGCCATGTTGCCGGGCGAACAGGCCGAGGCTGCCCTGCTCGGCGGTGCGCCCATGGCCGCGCAGGTCCGGTGCCAGCAGGGCGTAGCCGGCATCGCTGAGCGCCTGGCCCAGGCGCTGGTAGCGCCCGGCATGCTCGGCCATGCCATGCGCCAGCAGCACCACGGCCTTGACCGGTGTGGCCGGCAGCCATTGGTGCACGTACAGCCTGCAATGCTCGCTGGCAGATAGCCAGAAGGCGTCATGGGGCATGGCGAATCCTTTGCGCGAAGGTTACCTGCACAGTGTATGCATAACCGGTCCGATTGCAGGAAGGGCACAAATAAGATTCACAATGTTAATGGCGGCACTTGGCGTATATGCCACCTCGGGCTTACCTGCTAACGTCGGTTCAACGCCTTTTTGCCATCTGGCAAACAGGGCAAGGAATCCGTGCGAGCTCAGGCAGAGGAACAATAATAAATGCAAGCCGACTTCTGGAATGACAAACGCCCCGAGGGCGTGCCTTCCACCATCGACATCCACGCATACAGCTCGGTCGTCGAGGTGTTCGAACGCTCCTGCAAGCGCTTTGCCGAGCGCCCGGCGTTCAGCAACCTCGGCGTGACCCTGAGCTACGCCGAGCTTGAGCGCCACTCGGCAGCCTTCGCTGCCTGGCTGCAGCAGCACACCGACCTCAAACCCGGTGACCGCATCGCGGTGCAGATGCCCAACGTCCTGCAATACCCCATTGCCGTGTTCGGCGCCCTGCGCGCCGGGCTGATCGTGGTCAACACCAACCCGCTGTACACCGAGCGCGAAATGCGCCACCAGTTCAAGGATGCCGGCGCCCGCGCCCTGGTGTACCTGAACATGTTCGGCAAGCGCGTGCAGGAGGTGCTGCCCGATACCGGCATCGAATACCTGATCGAAGCGAAGATGGGCGACCTGCTGCCAGCGGCCAAGGGCTGGCTGGTCAATACCGTGGTCGACAAGGTCAAGAAGATGGTCCCGGCCTATCATCTGCCCCAGGCCATCGCGTTCAAGCAGGTATTGCGCCAAGGCCGCAGCCTGACGCACAAGCCGGTGCCGCTCTCGCTCGATGACATCGCCGTGCTGCAGTACACCGGCGGCACCACGGGCCTGGCCAAGGGGGCCATGCTCACCCACGGCAACCTGGTGGCCAACATGCTGCAGGTGCTGGCCTGCTTCTCCCAGCACGGTCCGGACGGGCAGCGGCTGATCAAGGAAGGCCAGGAGGTGATGATTGCACCGCTGCCGCTGTACCACATCTATGCCTTCACCGCGAACTGCATGTGCATGATGGTCACCGGCAACCATAACGTGCTGATCACCAACCCGCGTGATATCCCCGGCTTCATCAAGGAGTTGGGCAAGTGGCGTTTTTCGGCGCTGTTGGGGTTGAACACCCTGTTCGTCGCGCTGATGGACCACCCGGGCTTCCGTCAGCTGGACTTTTCAGCGCTGAAAGTCACCAACTCCGGTGGCACTGCGCTGGTCAAGGCCACTGCCGAGCGCTGGGAGCAACTCACCGGTTGCCGCATCGTCGAGGGCTACGGCCTGACCGAAACCTCGCCGGTGGCCAGTACCAACCCCTACGGCCAGCTGGCGCGGCTGGGCACGGTGGGTATTCCGGTGGCCGGCACGGCGTTCAAGGTCATCGATGATGATGGCAACGAACAGCCACTGGGTGAGCGCGGCGAGTTGTGCATCAAGGGCCCGCAAGTGATGAAGGGTTACTGGCAGCAACCGGAGGCCACGGCGCAGGCACTGGATGCCGAGGGCTGGTTCAAGACCGGCGATATCGCGGTGATCGACCCGGACGGCTTCACCCGCATCGTCGACCGCAAGAAGGACATGATCATCGTCTCCGGGTTCAATGTGTACCCCAACGAGATCGAGGATGTGGTGATGGGCCATCCGCAGGTGGCCAACTGCGCGGCCATCGGCGTGCCGGACGAGCGTTCGGGCGAGGCGGTGAAGCTGTTTGTGGTGGCGCGTGAGGGTGGGGTGAGCATCGATGACCTCAAGGCCTACTGCAAGGCTAACTTCACCGGCTACAAGGTGCCCAAGCACATCGTGGTGCGCGAGTCGCTGCCCATGACGCCGGTGGGCAAGATTTTGCGCAGGGAGTTGCGCGACATCGCCTGATACCGTCGTTGCCCGGCTAAGGCTGTAAGGTGCTCTGGAAAGCAGCTTACAGCCCGATTTGCGACATTTTGGTCAATTACTCTAAAAATGACTTATATATTTCATTGAGTCATTTTTGTGACTGAGAGGCCGATCTTGGCCTCTAGGCGACCCCAAACAAAGCTGTTACTCTCGGCGCGCTTTCAGATGATTCGGTTTGCAACGAACCGCCATCTCATATCAATAATAAACGCATCGACGCGTGAATCGAACTTCGCTGTTGCTGAAGGAGTGGGCTTCCATGATCGAAAATTTTTGGAAGGATAAATACCCAGCCGGGATTACGGCGGAAATCAATCCTGACGAATTCCCCAATATCCAGGCGGTACTCAAGCAATCCTGCCAACGCTTTGCCAATAAACCGGCCTTTAGCAACCTGGGCAAGACCATCACCTACGGCGAGCTCTATGCGCTGTCAGGCGCTTTCGCGGCCTGGCTGCAGCAGCACACCGACCTCAAGCCAGGTGACCGCATTGCCGTCCAGCTGCCCAATGTCCTGCAATACCCGGTAGCGGTATTTGGTGCCATGCGCGCCGGCCTGATCGTGGTCAACACCAACCCACTGTATACCGTGCGGGAGATGGAGCACCAGTTCAACGACTCCGGTGCCAAGGCTTTGGTGTGCCTGGCCAACATGGCGCACCTGGCCGAGAAGGTGGTGCCCAAGACCCAGGTCAAGCACGTCATCGTCACCGAAGTGGCCGACCTGCTGCCACCGCTCAAGCGCCTGCTGATCAACAGCGTGATCAAGTACGTGAAGAAGATGGTGCCGGCCTACAACCTGCCGCGCGCCGTGCGCTTCAACGATACCCTGGCGCTGGGCAAGGGCCAGCCGGTCACTGAAGCCAACCCGCAAGCCAACGACGTGGCCGTGCTGCAGTACACCGGTGGTACCACCGGCGTGGCCAAGGGCGCGATGCTGACCCACCGCAACCTGGTGGCCAACATGCTGCAGTGCAGGGCGCTGATGGGCTCCAACCTGAAGGAAGGCTGCGAGATCCTCATCACCCCGCTGCCGCTGTACCACATCTATGCCTTTACCTTCCATTGCATGGCGATGATGCTGATCGGCAACCACAACGTGCTGATCAGCAACCCGCGCGACCTGCCGGCCATGGTCAAGGAACTGGGCAAGTGGAAGTTCAGCGGTTTCGTCGGCCTCAACACGCTGTTCGTTGCCCTGTGCAACAACGAGGCATTCCGCGCCCTGGACTTCTCGGCGCTGAAAATCACCCTGTCCGGGGGCATGGCCCTGCAGCTGAGCGTGGCCGAGCGCTGGAAGAGCATCACCGGCTGCGCCATCTGCGAAGGTTACGGCATGACCGAAACCAGCCCGGTGGCGGCGGTGAACCCGGCCGAGGCCAACCAGGTGGGCACCATTGGCATCCCGGTGCCATCGACCCTGTGCAAGGTCATCGACGACGCCGGCAACGAGCTGGCGCTGGGCGAAACAGGCGAGCTGTGCGTCAAGGGCCCGCAGGTCATGAAGGGCTACTGGCAGCGTGAAGACGCCACCACCGAGATCCTCGACAGCGACGGCTGGCTGAAGACCGGCGACATCGCGCTGATCCAACCAGATGGCTACATGCGCATCGTCGACCGCAAGAAAGACATGATCCTGGTCTCGGGCTTCAACGTGTACCCCAACGAGCTGGAAGACGTGCTCGCTGGCTTGCCGGGCGTGCTGCAGTGCGCAGCCATCGGTGTGCCGGACGAGAAGTCGGGTGAAGTGATCAAGGTGTTCATCGTGGTCAAGCCGGGCATGACCGTGACCAAGGAGCAGGTGATGGAGCACATGCGTGCCAACGTCACCGGCTACAAGGTGCCGCGTTACATCGAGTTCCGCGATGCGCTGCCGACCACCAACGTCGGCAAGATCCTGCGTCGTGAGCTGCGCGATGAAGAGCTGAAGAAACAGGGGCTGAAGAAGATCGCCTGATCCATCTCATTGGCCCCTTCGCGAACTTGTCCCGCGAAGGGGCCATTGCCATCAGCGCAGTTTTTCCAGCATCTGGTAGTACCACATCCCCGCCGCCAGCAGCGGATTGCCCAACAAGTCCCCCATCGGCACCCGCACGTGCTTGCACTGCGCGAAGGTGTCGAACTTCTCCAGCGTGCCGGTCAGTGCCTCGGCCATGATTTCACCCATGATGTGGCTGGTGGCGATGCCGTGCCCGGAATAGCCCTGGCAGTACCACACGTTGTCCGACAGCTTGCCCAGTTGCGGGATGCGGTTGACCACGATGCCCATCGCGCAGCTCCACTGGAACTCGATCGGCACGCCCTTGAGCGCCGGGAAGGTGCGCTCGATGCACGGGCGCAGCTCGCCTTCGATATCACGCGAATCCTTGCCCGAGTAGTTGGCACCGCCGCCGAACAGCAGGCGCTTGTCGGCCGTCAGGCGGTAGTAGTCGAGCACGAAGCGGCAGTCGTACACCGCCAGGTCCTGCGGGTTGATCTGCTCTGCCAGTTCGCCCAGCGGGGCGGTGGTGACGATGCCGCCCATGGCCGGGAAGATCTTGCCCTTGAGCTGGCGCTTTTCCAGCTTGTGGTAGACGTCACCGGCGAGCATCACCTGGCGCGCTTCGACCCGCCCGTGGGCGGTGACGACCGCCGGGCGTGGGCCATGGACGATGTCCAGCACTTCGGAATTCTCGAAAATCAGCGCGCCCAGGCTGTGGGCGGCGCGGGCTTCACCCAGGCACAGGTTGAGCGGGTGCAGGTGCAGGTTGCGCAGGTTCTTCAGCGCGCCCAGGTACAACGGGCTCTGCAGGTGCCCGGCAACGCCGTTGCGGTCAAGCAGTTGCACCTGGTCGCCCATGCCGCGGCGTTCGGCCTCGGCCTGGAAGCTGCGCAGCTCCTCCAGGTGTGAAGGTTTCATCGCCGCATGCAGATGGCCGCGCTTGAGGTCGCAGTCGATGCCGTAGCGCTCGACCCGCTGCTCGATGACCTGGTGCCCACGCCAGCGCAGGTGCCAGATGAAATCATCGACCTCGGCGCCCAGGTGGTTGCGCATCTGCGTACGCATGGCCTCGTCACCCGACAGGCTACCGGTGACCTGGCCGCCGTTGCGCCCGCTGGCACCCCAGCCAATCCGGTTGGTCTCGACGATAGCCACCTTCAGGCCGCGCTCGGCCAGTTCCACCGCGGTGGCCACGCCAGTGAAACCTCCGCCGATGATCGCCACGTCGACCTGCACCGTGCCCTTGAGTTGCGGGTACTCGGTGTGGTCGTTCAGCGAGGCGCTGTAATAGGACGGCGCACGCTGGGCCGGGCCGTTGTTCAATGCTGCGTTCATGGGTGTTCCTTGTGCTGAATAGGGTAAGGCTCAGGCCTGGTGCAGGTACCAGCGCCAGTCCTGTTCGCTGACTTCGGCCATGAACTGGCGGTACTCGGCGCGTTTGACCTTCAGGTAGACGCCGAGAAACGCCTCGCCGAGCGCTTCCCGTGCCCAGTGCGAGCGCTCCAGCGCATCGAGGGCGGTCAGCCAGTCGGTGGGCAGGTGCTCGGTGGCCTGGGCATAGCCGTTGCCTTCGACCGGCGCACCTGGGTCCAGCTGCTCGCGGATGCCGCGATGGCTGGCGGCCAGAATGGCGGCGGCAGCCAGGTACGGGTTGGCATCGGCGCCACAGATGCGGTGCTCGACGTGTCGGCTGTTGGCCGGGCCGCCAGGTACGCGCAGGCTGACGGTGCGGTTATCGACACCCCAGGTCGGCGCCAGCGGGGCATAGCTGTTGGCCTGGAAGCGGCGGAACGAGTTGGCGTTGGGGCAGAACAGCAGCAGCGAGTCACGCAAGTGGCGGAGCATGCCGGCCACTGCCTGGCGCAGCAGCGGGGTACCGGCCTTGTCTTCGCTGGCGAACAGGTTGTTGCCGGCGCTGTCGGCCAGGCTCAGGTGCATGTGCATGCCGGTGCCGGCCAGTTGCGCGAAGGGCTTGGCCATGAAGCAGGCCTGCATGCCATGGGCATGGGCCACGCCTTTGACCAGGCGTTTGTAGCGCACGGCCTGGTCCATCGCCTCCAGCGCATCGCCATGCTCCAGGGTGATTTCTACCTGACCCGGGGCATATTCCGAGATCGCCGTGCGCGCCGGGATGCCCTGGGTTTTGCAGGCGGCATACAGGTCGGCGAGGAAGGGCTCGATCTGTTCCAGTTCACGCAGGCCGTAAACCTGGGTAGTGCGTGGCCGGCCACCGTCGTTGTCCAGTGCCGGTTGCGGGCGGCCCTGGGCATCGCGCTGCTGGTCGAGCAGGTAGAACTCCAGCTCGCAGGCCATTACCGGGTGGTAACCGTCAGCCTTGAGCGCTTCGATGGTGCGCAGCAGTACGTGGCGCGGGTCGGCGACACTGGCAGGCAGGCCTTCGCTCGGGTGCATGCTGACCTGCACGGCGGCAGTTGGCACACGCCGCCAGGGCAGGCGCACCAGGCTGCCTTCCAGCGGGTAGGCGCGGCAGTCGATGTCGCCGACATCCCAGACCAGGCCGGAGTTTTCCACGTCGTCGCCATTGAGGGTCAGGCCGAGGATGGTGCTGGGCAGCGGGCGGCCGCTCTGGTACACCGCCAGCAGTTCCTCACGGTGCAGCAGCTTGCCGCGTGGCACACCGTTGGCGTCGAGGATGAACAGTTCGAACAGTTCGATATCAGGGTTTTCGGCCAGGAAACGGCTGGCGTGCTCTACAGGTGCAAAGTGCATGATCGATTCGCTCACAGGCGCACGGGACCGGCGCGCAGGCGCGGTCCACTTGAGTCAAACGGCCGGGCTGCGGCCGAGTTGGGTCACAAGGGCGTGAGCGAGAAATCTGGTGGGCGTGCGTGGCGGCAGTGCCACAGGGCCCAGAAGGCGAGAATGATGTGGACCAGCGGATTTTCACCGGCGCGGGACCGGGCCTTCGCGAGCGAAGGGCGGGGCGACGGTGGGGCGATGGTCTGGACGGGAGTCATGCCTTTGATACTCACATGCGGCGTAAGGTTGATTAAAGCAGTGAATGGCAACCTTCACATCGCTCCTGGCTAAACATTCGTCCAGCCAGCAGAGAGCCGGCAAATCTGCGACAATCGCGCATCCTTCGAATGCCGATCATGAAAAAGCAGGCCCACCTGCATCACTAAAAAGCCCCATGACTGACCAAGCCATCGACAAACTGCTGCAAAACCTCGACCACGCCATGATCGCCGAGCGCCACCGCCTGCGCCGGCAGTTGCATGAACTGCGCAAGCGCCCCGACGAGGCCAAGCTGGCGCAGTGGGTGGAAAAGGTCCAGGCATCCTGCGCCCAGGTCACCGCACGTCAGAACAGCGTGCCGCAGATCCGCTACGACGACAGCCTGCCGATTGCCGCCAAGCGTGACGAGATCAAGAAAGCCCTGGCTGAAAACCAGGTGCTGGTGATAGCCGGCGAAACCGGTTCGGGCAAGACGACCCAGTTGCCGAAGATTTGCCTGGAACTGGGCCGTGGCAGCCATGGCCTGATCGCCCATACCCAGCCGCGGCGCATTGCTGCGCGCAGTGTTGCCGCACGGGTTGCCGAAGAGCTCGGCACGCCATTGGGTGGGCTGGTCGGCTACCAGGTGCGATTCGAAGACCAGAGCGATGCCAACACCCTGGTCAAGCTGATGACCGACGGCATCCTCCTGGCCGAAACCCAGCACGACCGTTTTCTCGAACGCTACGACACGATCATCGTCGACGAAGCCCACGAGCGCAGCCTGAACATCGACTTCCTGCTCGGCTACCTGAAAACCCTGCTGCACCGCCGCCCGGACCTGAAGCTGATCATCACCTCGGCGACCATCGACCTGGAGCGTTTTTCCAAGCACTTCGACAACGCGCCGATCATCGAGGTGTCCGGGCGTACCTTCCCGGTTGAAACCTGGTATCGCCCGCTGACCAGCGAACAGGACGAGGAGGGCAACCAGGTCGAGGACGACCTGACCGTCGACCAGGCGATCCTCGCCACCCTCGACGAGATCGCCCAGCACGAGCGCAGCGTGGGCAAAGGCCCCGGTGATGTGCTGGTGTTCCTCCCGGGCGAGCGGGAAATCCGCGATGCCGCAGAGATTCTGCGCAAGGCGCAACTGCGCCACACCGAGATCCTGCCGCTGTATGCGCGCCTGTCGCCGGCCGAGCAGCAGCGCATCTTCCAGTCACACACCGGGCGCCGCGTGGTGCTCGCCACCAACGTCGCAGAAACCTCGCTGACCGTGCCCGGCATCCGTTACGTGATCGACACCGGCACCGCGCGCATCAGCCGTTACAGCTACCGCGCCAAGGTCCAGCGCCTGCCGATCGAGGCCGTGTCCCAGGCCAGTGCCAACCAGCGCAAGGGCCGTTGCGGCCGGGTCGAGCCGGGCATCTGCATTCGGCTGTACAGCGAAGAAGACTTCAACGGCCGACCGGCCTTCACCGACCCCGAGATCCTGCGCACCAACCTGGCGGCGGTGATCCTGCAGATGCTGCACCTGCGCCTGGGCGCGATCGATGCCTTCCCGTTCATCGAGCCGCCAGATGGCAAGGCTATCAGTGACGGCTTCAACCTGTTGCAGGAGCTGTCGGCGGTCAACCGCGAGAACCAGCTGACGCCGATCGGCCGCCAACTGGCGCGCCTGCCGATCGACCCGCGGCTGGGCCGTATGCTGCTCGAAGGTGCGCGCCAGGGCAGCCTGCAGGAAGTGCTGATCGTCACCAGTGCGCTGTCGGTGCAAGACCCACGCGAGCGCCCACCGGAGCGCCAGCAGGCCGCCGACCAGGCCCATGCGCAGTGGAAGGACGCCGATACCGATTTCGCCGCGCTGGTCAATTTGTGGCGGGGCTTCGAAGAGCAGCGCCAGGCGCTCACGGCCAGCCCGCTGCGCAACTGGTGCCGCAAGAATTTCCTGAACTATCTTCGCCTGCGCGAGTGGCGCGATGCCCATCGCCAGTTGTCGCTGATCTGCCGCGAATTGCAACTGACGGTCAACAAAGAGCCGTCCGACTATCAGAAGGTGCACAAGGCAATCCTCAGCGGCCTGCTCAGCCAGATCGGCCACAAGACCGAAGAGGGCGATTACCAGGGCGCCCGCCAGCGGCGCTTCTGGGTGCATCCGTCTTCCGGCATCGGCCGCAAGCGCCCGCAGTGGGTGATGGCCGCAGAACTGGTAGAAACCACCAAGCTGTATGCGCGCATGGTCGCCAAGATCGAGCCTGACTGGATCGAGCCGCTGGCCACCCACCTGATCAAGAAGAACCACTTCGAGCCGCACTGGGAGAAAAAGCGCGGGCAAGTGGTGGCCTATGAGCAGATCACCCTGTATGGCCTGATCCTGGTCGGTCGCCGCCCGGTGCACTTTGGCCCGATCGACCCGGTCACCTCGCGTGAACTGTTCATTCGCGAGGGCCTGGTTGGCGGTGAAATCCAGTCGAAGGCCAAATGCCTGGCCGCGAACAAGCGCCTGCTCGAACAGCTCGACGAGCTGGAGGCCAAGGCCCGTCGGCGCGACATTCTCGCCGATGAAGAAACCCTCTACGCCTTCTACGAAGCACGCTTGCCAGCGGAGATTCATCAGACCGCGACCTTCGATGCCTGGTACCGCATGACCAGCCAGAAGGACCCGAACCTGCTGATCATGCGCGAAGAAGACGTGTTGGCCCGCGAGGCCAGCGAAGTCACTGCCGCGCAGTACCCTGACAGCATGCAGGTGGGCGAGCTGCGCCTGCCGCTGACCTATCACTTCGAGCCGGGCCACCCGCGTGACGGCGTGACCGTGCGGGTGCCGGCGCCGTTGCTGCCGAGCCTGCCAGGCGAGCGCCTGGAGTGGCTGGTACCGGGCATGCTGGAAGCCAAGTGCGTGGCGCTGGTGCGCAACCTGCCCAAGGCCCTGCGCAAGAACTTCGTGCCGGTGCCGGACTTCGTCAAAGCCTCGCTGGCGCGCATGACCTTCGGCCAGGGCGCGTTGCCCCAGGCACTGGGCCAGGAGTTGCTGCGCATGACCGGCGCGCGGGTTTCCGATGAGGCCTGGGCCGAGTCGGTCAACCTGGTCGAAGGCCACCTGCGCATGAACATCGAAGTGGTCGATGGCCAGGGCAAGTTCCTCGGCGAAGGCCGTGACCTGGCCGAGCTGACCGCCCGCTTTGCCGCCGCCAGCCAGGCAGCGTTGGCCGTGCCGCGTACCGAGAAGAGCGAGCAGCCGGTGCAGGCCAAGGCCTTCAGCGAGGTCAAGCAGACCGCCCAGCAGAACATCGCCGGCCTGTCGATGACCGTGTACCCGGCGCTGGTGGAAGAGAACGGCACCGTGCGCGAAGGCCGCTTCTCGACCCAGGCCGAAGCCGAGTTCCAGCACCGTCGCGCCTTGCAGCGCCTGTTGCTGCAGCAGTTGGCCGAGCCTGCCAAATTCTTGCGCGGCAAGCTGCCGGGGTTGACCCAGCTGGGCCTGCTGTACCGCGAGCTGGGCCGTGTCGAAGCGTTGGTCGAGGACATTCTGCTGGCGAGTCTGGACAGCTGTATCCTCGACGGTGAAGCCACTTTGCCGCGGGACGGTGCAGCCCTGGCCGGGCTGGCCGAGCGCAAGCGTGGCAGCTGGGCCGAATATGCCGAACGCCTGGCCCGCCAGACGCTGGAAGTGCTCACGCTGTGGCACGGCTTGCAGAAGCGCTTCAAGGGCAAGATCGACCTGAGTCAGGCGGTGGCGCTGAACGACATCAAGCAACAGCTGGCCAACCTGGTCTATCCGGGCTTCGTGCGCGAGACCCCGGCAGTGTGGTTCAAGGAGTTGCCGCGCTACCTCAAGGCGGTGGAGCTGCGCCTGGAGAAGCTGGGGTCCCAGGTGCAGAAGGACCGGGTGTGGAGCGGCGAGCTGGGCAACCTGTGGGCGCAATACAAGGCACGGGCCGACAAGCATGCCCAGGAAGGCAAGCGCGATGAGCAACTGACCTTGTACCGCTGGTTGCTGGAGGAGTATCGGGTGTCGCTGTTTGCCCAGCAGTTGGGCACCAAGGTGCCGATTTCCGACAAGAGATTGAGCAAGCAGTGGAGCCAGGTGGAAGGCTAACTTCCTTGATTTGTGGCACACTTCAGGGAATTTGAGGGCCGCTTTGCGGCCCATCGCGGATGAATCCGCTCCTGCGCCAGTCGGTAGGAGCGGATTCATCCGCGATCGAGGGCGCAGCCCTCGCCGTAAAACTGGTACTAAAGTGCCATTATTCTGTCATATTTCCGGCCAGCGCCTCGTGGCGATGGCCTTTGAGCAGAGGATCAATCGTGCATAACGTCGTGATCAGCGGCACCGGCCTGTATACCCCGGCCCAGAGCATTTCCAACGAAGAACTGGTGGCCTCCTTCAACGCCTGGTCGCAACAGTACAACCAGGACAACGCTGCCGCCATCGAGCGTGGCGAAATCGAAGCAGCCCCTGTGTCCGACGCTGCCTTCATCGAAAAGGCCTCGGGTATCAAGAGCCGGTTCGTCATGGACAAGGCCGGTATCCTTGACCCGCAGCGCATGAAGCCGCGCCTGCCGGAGCGTTCCAATGACGAGCCGTCGATCCTCTGCGAAATGGGCGTGGCCGCTGCACGCCAGGCACTGGAACGCGCCGGTCGTACTCCGGCGGATGTAGACGGGGTGATCGTCGCCTGCTCCAACCTGCAGCGCCCTTACCCGGCCATCGCCATCGAAGTGCAAGAGGCACTGGGCATCGACGGCTTCGCCTTCGACATGAACGTGGCCTGCTCGTCGGCCACCTTCGGTATCCAGACCGCTGCCAACAGCGTGCAACTGGGCCAGGCCCGCGCACTGCTGGTGGTCAGCCCGGAAATCTGCACGGGGCACCTGAACTTCCGCGACCGCGACAGCCACTTCATCTTTGGTGACGCCGCCACGGCGGTGCTGGTCGAGCGTGCCGACAAAGCCACGTCGGTGCACCAGTTCGACATCGTGGGCACCAAGCTGCAGACCGCGTTCTCCAATAACATCCGCAACAACTTCGGCTTCCTCAACCGTGCGGCGGAAGAGGGTATCGGCGCGCCAGACAAACTGTTCGTGCAAGAAGGGCGCAAGGTGTTCCGCGAAGTGTGCCCGATGGTCGCCGAACTGATCGGCAAGCACCTGGGCGAAAACAACCTGCAGCCGTCCGACGTCAAGCGCTTCTGGCTGCACCAGGCCAACCTGAGCATGAACCACCTGATCGTCAAGAAGCTGATGGGGCGTGAAGTGAGCGAGCAAGAGGCACCGGTGATTCTCGACCGATATGCCAACACCAGTTCGGCGGGCTCGGTGATTGCCTTCCACCTGTACCAGGATGACCTGGCCGAAGGGTCGCTGGGTGTCTTGAGCTCGTTTGGTGCGGGATACTCGATTGGTAGTGTGATTCTGCGTAAACGCTGATTCTCGTAGTAACTGTACCGGCCCTATCGCCTGCTTGTCGGCGATAGGGCCGGATGCATTTCTGGCAGGCAAAAAAAGGCGGGAAACGCCGGATGGGGTCGGCATTTCCCGCCTCAGAGTGAAGCAGAAGAGCTTGCAGCTTAGAACTTGGCTTCCAGGTCCACCTGCAGGGTGTCTACGCTGGCATTGCTGTCAGGCAGGTTGGAGTAGTCGGTCTTGGCCATCATGTAGGCCGCGCCGACGCCGAAGTTCTTGTCGATTTCATAGCCGACCTTGAATTTATGACCGCGCGAACCGGTGAAACCGTTGCCGAAGTCAGAGTCGGTGAACAGGCTGACTACACCGTTACGCTGTACGTCGCGGTAGTTGTAGTCCAGGCTCCAGGCGCCGATCTTGGACTTCAGGCCTGCCAGCCAGGCGGTGTCCTTGCCATCGGTGCTTTCGGTGTTCTTGACGTACTGGCCGTAAGTCGACAGCGGGATGGCGAAACCGGTGAAATCGAGCTGGCCGAAACCTTCCACGAGCTGGAACTCGTTGGTGGTGTTGCCCAGCGAAGCCAGGACAGCCGAGGATTTGTCGTTGTCGTAGCCATAGATACTGGCACCGACGGTGACCTTGACGGTGTCAGCCGCGTTGAACTTGGTACCCAACTGGGCAGCGTACAGCTGTGCATCGTGCTTGTACTGCACGCCATCGCCGTCGACGTTGTCCTTCAGGTTGTAGTGGCCGATGCTGCCGAACACTTCGGCCGGGCCGGCGTTGGTCTTGTAGGTGAGCGCCACGCCTTCCGGGTTGATGTCGCTGTCCCAGATGATGTCGCCCATGCTCACCCATGGCTGCATCATCTTGCCGCCGATCAGGTGCAGGTTAGGCACGGCAGTCGGGTGCCAGTCGAGGTAGGCCAGGTCGACCCACAGCTGCTTCTTGTCGAAGTAGTTGTCCAGGCTCTGGTTGGTCGAGCGGGCATCGGAGCTGCTGCCGGTGGCCACGCGCACGCCAGCGTCGACCTGTGGGTTGATCTCGCTGTAGAAGCCGACGCGGGCACGGACGCGTTCGCGGTCCTGGTTGCCGCTGCGGGCGATCGGGTTGTCGACGTTGACGTCTTCGTAACGCAGGCGGACATCACCCTTGATCTGGGTCTTGGCGGCCCATGCCACTTTTTGTTCGAAAGAGCTCATACGTTCGGACTGAGCTTTCTGGTCGGCCTTTTCCTTGGTTTCTTTTGCCAGTTCGCCTTGCAGTTCGGTGTACTGCGCCTGGTTGATCGAGCCATTGGCGCGGAGCATTTCGAGCAGCTTGGCGTCGACGGCCGCACTGGCCGGAGTACTCAGAGCCAGCATCATGCCGGTGAGGCTCACTCCGGTAAGTGTAGAAACAAGACGCATAAGGTTCTCCCTACTTGAAAAATTTGGGGAGGCTCAGCGCCCACCCCCATGTTGGCATGTCTTCGGAAAGGGCCTGACTAGACAGGTTCTAGGGTTCCGGAAAACAGGCGCAAGTATTGCGGGGGGCAATGACAGATTAATGTCTGATTAGTGGCACTGCTGTTAAGTAATTGAGAATGAACGGCGAAACGGGCCGATCCTCATTTGAGCGACAGGCCTCTGTTGGCTGATACTGATGGCCTTGCACAGCGAGTCGAAAACGTGACCAGTCTCTACAGCCTTGCCCATCTGCGTGACCTGCCAGCGGCGACCTGGGATGCCCTGGTCCCCCCTGGCCAACCGTTCCTGCGCCATGCCTTTCTCAGTGCCATGGAAGACAGCGGCAGTGTTGCCCGCAACACCGGTTGGGCAGCCGAACACCTGGTGCTGGAGCGTGACGGGCAGGTGCGTGCGCTGCTGCCGGCGTATCGCAAATGGCATTCGTATGGCGAGTACGTGTTCGATTACGGTTGGGCCGATGCCTGCGAGCGTGCCGGCATCGCCTACTACCCCAAATTGCTCGGTGCCGTGCCGTTCAGCCCGGTCAGCGGGCCGCGCCTGCTGGCGGCCGACCCTGCCGATGGCCTGCTGATGCTGCAGGCGTTGCCCGAGTACCTGGGTAAAGGTGGCTTGTCCGGGGCGCACATCAATTTCACCGACCCGCAGCTGGATGCGCAGATGGCCGGCCTGCCGGGCTGGATGGAGCGCCTGGGCTGCCAGTTCCACTGGCGCAACCACGGTTATCGCGACTTCCAGGACTTTCTCGACAGCCTCAGCTCACGCAAGCGCAAGCAGATGCGCAAGGAGCGTGAGCAGGTGGCGGGGCAGGGCATCGATTTCCGCTGGTATCGCGGCGACCAGCTGGACGAGGCGCAGTGGGATTTTGTGTTCCTTTGCTATGCCAATACCTATGCGGTGCGCAGGCGTTCACCTTATCTGACACGGGAGTTCTTCAGCCTGCTGGCCGAGCGCATGCCCGAGGCGGTGCGGGTGGTGATGGCGCGCCAGGGCGGGCGTGATGTGGCCATGGCCTTGAGCCTGATTGGGGGCGACAGCCTGTTTGGCCGTTACTGGGGCTGCCTGGATGAGTTCGACCGGCTGCATTTCGAGACCTGCTTCTACCAGGGCATGGACTTTGCGATTGCCGAAGGGCTGCAGCGTTTCGACGCCGGGGCGCAGGGTGAGCACAAGCTGATTCGCGGCTTCGAGCCGGTGCTGACGCGGTCGTGGCATTACCTGCTGCATCCGGGGTTGCGGCGGGCGGTGGAGGATTTTCTGCAACAGGAGCGGGAAGGGGTGCGGGGGTATGCCGAAGAGGCCAAGGGGATGTTGCCTTACCGCAAGGATTGAGATGTCTGACCCTATCGCCGGCAAGCTGGCGATAGGGCCGGAACAGGGCTCAGTCGACCCCGACAAAGCCCCCGGTCTGGTGATGCCACAAGCGGGCATACAGCCCCCGCTGTTCCAGCAGCTCACTGTGGCTGCCACTCTCGACGATCCGCCCTTTGTCCAGCACCACCAGGCGGTCCATGCGGGCGATGGTGGACAGCCGGTGGGCAATGGCGATCACCGTCTTGCCTTGCATCAGCGTCTCCAGGCTTTCCTGGATTGCCGCTTCAACTTCCGAGTCCAGCGCCGACGTCGCTTCGTCCATGATCAGGATCGGCGCATTCTTCAGCAGCACCCGGGCAATCGCGATGCGCTGGCGCTGGCCGCCTGACAGTTTCACGCCACGTTCGCCAACATGGGCATCGAAGCCGGTGCGGCCCTGGGCATCCGACAACTGCGGAATGAACTCGTCGGCCCGCGCCCGGCGCACGGCTTCGTGCAGCGCCGCTTCACTGGCGCCGGGGCGGCCATACAGCAGGTTGTCGCGGATCGAACGGTGCAGCAGCGAGGTGTCCTGGGTGATCATGCCGATCTGTGCACGCAGGCTGGCCTGGCTGACCTCGGCGATGTCCTGGCCGTCGATCAGGATGCGCCCGCCCTGCACGTCGTACAGGCGCAGCAGCAGGTTGACCAGGGTTGACTTGCCCGCGCCGGACGGGCCGATCAGGCCGATCTTCTCGCCCGGGCGGATGTCCAGGTTGAGCCCTTCGATCACGTTGGCGGCCTTGCCATAGTGGAAGTCCACATCAATGAAGCGTACCGCCCCGCGGCTGACCTTGAGTGGCGGCGCCTGGGGCTTGTCGGTGACGGTGACCGGCTGGGCGATGGTCTGCAGGCCGTCCTGGACCATGCCGATGTTTTCGAAGATGCCGTTGACCACCCACATGATCCAGCCCGACATGTTGACGATGCGGATCACCAGGCCGGTAGCCAGGGCGATGGCACCGACGGTGATCAGCGACTGGCTCCACAGCCACAGCGCCAAGCCGGTGGTAGCGACGACCAGCAGGCCATTCAGGGTGGTGATGACCACGTCCATGCTGGTGACCACGCGGGAGGCCAGCTGGGTTTTCTCGGTCTGTTCGCGGATCGCTTCGCGGGCGTACTGCTGTTCGTAGTCGGTGTGGGCGAACAGCTTGAGGGTGGCGATGTTGGTGTAGCCATCGACGATCCGCCCCATCAGTTTGGAGCGGGCATCGGAGGAAATCACCGAACGTTCCTTCACCCGTGGCACGAAGTAGTACAGCGCGGCGATGTAGCCGACGATCCACACAAGCAGCGGCAGCATCAGGCGCCAGTCGGCCTCGGCGAACAGCACCAGCGAGGTGATGGCGTAGATCAGCACGTGCCACAGCGCATCCACTGCCTGCACGGCGGAGTCGCGCAGCGAGTTGCCGGTCTGCATGATGCGTTGGGCGATGCGCCCGGCGAAGTCGCTCTGGAAGAAGTTCAGGCTCTGCTTGAGCACATAGGTGTGGTTCTGCCAGCGGATCAGGCTGGTCATGCCGGGGTTGATGGTCTGGTGCACCAGCAGGTCGTGCAGGCCGAAGAATACCGGCCGCAGCAGCAGGATCACCACCAGCATCCAGATCAGTTCGCCGCTGTGCTCGCTGAAGAAGTTGGCGTTGGGCGTGCCCTGGGCCAGGTCGATGATGCGGCTCAGGTAGCTGAACATCGCCACCTCGATCAGCGAGGCGAACAGGCCCACCACCAGCAGGGCGAGAAAGCTCGGCCACACCTGGCGCAGGTAGTACAGATAAAACGGCCAGACCTGGCCGGGCGGCGACTCGCTGGGCGCGTCGCGGAAGATGTCGATCAGTTGCTCGAAACGGCGGTACAGCATGGGTGACAAGACTCCTGTGCTACCCGACCCCGGAAGGTTTCACGTCCCTGTGAAACCTGTGGTCAGTCGATGCGTTTGGCGGACTTGATGAACACCGGGTCGGTCGGCACGTCGCGCATGCCTTTCTTCACGGTCGTTGGCGAGTTGACGATCTGGTCGACCACCTCCATGCCCTTGGTCACTTTGCCGAACACGGCGTAACCGGCGTCGCGCCCCGGGTTGAGGAAGTCGTTGTCGGCCACGTTGATGAAGAACTGGCTGGTGGCCGAGTTCGGGTTGGACGTGCGCGCCATGGCCAGGGTGCCGCGGGTGTTCTGCAGGCCGTTGCTGGCCTCGTTCTTGATCGGGTCCTTGGTGTCTTTCTGCACCATCTGCTCAGTAAAACCGCCGCCCTGGACCATGAAACCCGGGATCACGCGGTGGAAGATGGTGTTGTTGTAGAAGCCGCTGTCAACGTACGCCAGAAAGTTCTTGGTACTGACCGGCGCCTTCTCGGCGTTGAGCTCGATTTCGACCTGGCCGAAGCTGGTGTCCAGCAGTACGTGCGGGGTCTTGTCGGAAGCCATGACGCTGGTGGCGAAGGCGACCGAGCAGGCGGTGAGCAGGAGTTTTTTCAGCATGGGCTCAATGATCCTTGAGAGGTGGAAGCGGCTGCGAGGAACTGCAACAGGGTCTGGTTGAAGACCTCGGGTTGATCGAGGGGGGTAGCGTGCCGGGAATCGTCGATGACTACCAGCCTGGCGTGGGGCATCAGGGCGACGTAGCGCTCCTTCAGGTGTATCGGGGTGTAATCGTGGTCGGCGGCAATCACCAGCGTGGGACAGTGGATCTGCCCGATGCGTTCCTGCACGCCCCAGTCGACGATGGCGTCGAAGCTCTTGAGGTAGGCGCGCTTGTCGTTGCGTGCCCAGCGTTCGGCCATCTTCTTGCGCAGGTCGGCTTGCCCGGGCTTGGGGAACAGCCTGGCGGCCAGGCCCTGGCCGACCGTCTCGACGCTGAGGATGCGCGCCAGGCCCCAGCGCTTGAGCCACCATAGCCAGTCGCTGCGGGTGCGGCGCTTGACCTCCGGGGCGCTATTGACGATGCACAGGCTGCGCAGCCAGTGCGGGTGGTCCACGGCGAACTGGAAACCGACCATGCCACCCATGGACAGGCCGACAAAGTGCACCGGGCCGGTCTGCAGGTGTTCGAGCAGGGCCAGCAGGTCTTCGCTGAAGGTGGCGATGTGGTAACCGTCGCGGGGCTTGTCGGAGCGGCCGTGGCCGCGGATGTCCATGAGGATCACCCGGTAGTGGCGGCTCAGCTCGGGAATCTGCAGCTCCCAGTCCTGGCTGCTGGAGCCCAGGCCGTGCAGCAGCACCAAGGGTTCGCCCTGGCCGTATTCCTGATAATGCAGCGAGCATCCTTCATGTTCGAAATAGGCCATGGGCGCGGTCCTCTCAGGCTTGTGGGGGGGCTGCGAAGGGCACGTCCAGTGGCGCGGTGTCGAAATTGCGCAGCAGGTCGATGAGAATCTGCGTAGCCGGGCCCAGGGTCTTCTCTTTGCTCGAATAAAGGTAGAACAGTGGGTGGCGGCTGCCACCCTGATCGAGCGGCAACGGCTTGAGCACGCCGTCGAGCAGCTCACGCTCGATCATGTGCCGCGGCAACCAGGCAAAGCCCAGGCCGCTGCCGACGAAGGTGGCGGCGGTGCCCAGGCTGCCGACCGTCCAGCGCTGCTCGGCGCCAAGCCAGCCGACATCGCGTGGCTGGGCGCGGCCGGAGTCGCGGATCACCACCTGCAGCTGGCTTTCCAGGTCCTGGAAGGTGATCTCACGGCCCAGGCGGTGCAGGCTGTGCTCGGGGTGGGCGACGGCAACGAACTCCACCGAGCTCAATTCGGTGCCCAGGTAGCCGCCGATGCTGTAGCTGCTGATCGCGAGGTCGGCGATGCCTTCGTGCATCACCTCCTCGACGCCGGACAGCACTTCTTCACGCAGGCGCACCCGGCAACCACGGCTCTGCGGCATGAACGCCGCCAGGGCACGCACCAGGCGGGCGCTGGGGTAGGCGGCATCGACCACCAGGCGCACCTCGGCCTCCCAACCTTGCTCCATGTGGTGCGCCAGGTCTTCCAGCTGGCTGGCCTGCTTGACCAGGTGCCGCGAACGGCGCAGCAGCACACTGCCGGCCTCGGTCAGCACGGCCTTGCGGCCATCGATGCGCAGCAGCGGCACCCCCAGTTGCTCCTGCATGCGTGCCACGGTGTAGCTGACCGACGATTGCGAGCGGTGCAGGGCTTCGGCGGCCTGGGCAAACCCGCCATGGTCGACCACTGCCTGCAAGGTCCGCCACTGATCCAGGGTCACGCGCGGCGCTTTCATGTTTGGCTCCTGTTGTCCTAAGCTGCGCTCTTTCAAGGAGAGCGCCCCATGAAGAAATGTTGTGCGGCAATTTTGATGTGCCTGCCCCTTGGGGCCATGGCTTACCCCATCGACGTGGAGAAGGACCTGACCGGGGTCAAGCTGGACTACACCACCTACGACACGGCCTACGATATCGGCTCCATTACCCTGAACAACTATGGGCAAGTGCCGGCGGCCTGCAAGGTGACATTCCGCAACGGGCCCGAGGCGCCGCGAGTGCGCCGGGTCAACGTGCCGGCCGGTAAAAGCGTCGATGTGACGGCGAATTTCAATCGGCAGATCATCAAGCTGCGTATCGCGCTGGACTGCAAAGCGCAATAAAACTGATTAATCGATAGATTGAACCCACTTTTTACGCTTTTTTATCGATAGGTCAAGCCTTAATCTCACCTCCATCGAATCGCAACCCTTTTTGCCGATGGAGGCACCCCATGTCCCACGTACTGATCATCGAAAGCAGCGCCCGCCAGCAGGATTCCGTTTCCCGTCAACTGACTCGCGACTTCATCCAGCAGTGGCAAGCGGCGCACCCGGCCGACGTGATCACGGTACGTGACCTGGCGGTGAACCCGGTGCCGCACCTGGATGCCAACCTGCTGGGCGGCTGGATGAAGCCTGAAGAACAGCGCAGCGCCGCCGAACTGGAGGCCCTGGCCCGTTCCAACGAGCTGACCGATGAAGTGCTGGCAGCCGACGTGCTGGTGATGGCCGCACCGATGTACAACTTCACCATCCCCAGCACCCTCAAGGCCTGGCTGGACCACGTACTGCGTGCCGGCATCACCTTCAAATACACCCCGACCGGCCCGCAAGGCCTGCTCACCGGCAAGCGCGCCATTGTCCTGACTGCCCGTGGCGGCATCCATGCCGGTGCCACCAGCGACCACCAGGAACCGTACCTGCGCCAGGTGATGGCCTTCATCGGTATTCACGACGTCGACTTCATCCATGCCGAAGGCCTGAACATGAGTGGCGAGTTCCACGAAAAGGGCCTGAACCAGGCCAAGGCCAAGCTGGCTGCGGTGGCCTGAGGTTCAACGAATTCCCATCCCTGACACCTGTTTTTGCTCCTTTGGGTGTACCTGCCCGGCCTGATGGCCGGGTTTTTTTATTTCGGCCCCACATTCCTCATGGTTGAACTGATTCGGCGCAACCCGCTAAGGTCGCGCCCTTGATCCACGAGAGGCAACCATGGGCTACCTGATAATCGTCGCGCTGATCCAGGCGTTTTCCTTCAGCCTGATCGGCGAGTACCTGGCCGGGCACGTCGACAGCTACTTCGCCGTGCTCGCCCGCGTGGTGCTGGCGGGCCTGGTATTCCTGCCGCTGACCCGCTGGCGCCAGGTCGCGCCGCGCTTCCTGCGCTCGATGCTGCTGATCGGCGCGCTGCAATACGGCATCACCTACGTTTGCCTGTACCTGAGCTTCCGTGTGCTGACCGTGCCCGAGGTACTGCTGTTCACCATTCTCACGCCGTTGCACGTGACCTTGATCGAAGACGCCCTGAACCGGCGCTTCAACCCCTGGGCGCTGCTCGCCGCCCTGGTGGCCGTGGCGGGGGCCGGGGTGATCCGCTTCGACAGCATCAGCGGCGACTTCTTCATCGGCTTCCTGCTGCTGCAACTGGCCAACTTCACCTACGCCGCCGGCCAGGTGCTGTACCGCCACCTGGTCGCCCGCAACCCCAGCGACCTGCCGCACTACAAGCGGTTCGGTTACTTCTACCTAGGCGCGCTGATCGTGGTGCTTCCGGCGTTCCTGCTGTTCGGCAATGCCCAGCACTTGCCAAGCACCAACGTGCAGTGGGCGGTGCTGCTGTTCCTCGGCCTGTGCCCGACAGCCTTGGGCCTGTACTGGTGGAACAAGGGCGCGTGCCTGGTCTCTGGCGCCACGCTGGCGGTGATGAACAACCTGCATGTGCCGGTAGGGCTGCTGCTGAACCTGCTGATCTGGAACCGCGACGAACCGCTGGGCCGGTTGTTCCTCGGTGGCGCGATCATCCTCGCCTCGGTATGGCTGAGCCGCTTGGGCAACCGCATGACGGCACCAGCGGCAGGCAAGGCCTGATATGCACACGATCTTCGTCATCGTCGCGCCGATCTTCGCCCTGATCCTGGTCGGCTTCCTGTGCCGCAAGACCAACAAGCTCGGTGACAAAGCCGCTGCCGAGATCAACAAGATGGTGGTCTGGCTGTGCCTGCCGGCGCTGCTGTTCAAGGTCACCGCCACGGCGACCTGGAGCGAGATCTGGCACCCGGGTTTCATTGTCGCCTTCGGCGCCGGCGCGCTGGCAATGTTCGTCGTGACCCTGGCCTGGAGCCTGCACAGCGGCTACGGCCTGGTGGCGGCGAGCATCGACGGGCTCAGTGCCGGTTATGCCAATACCGGCTACATCGGCATACCGCTGTGCCTGCTGCTGTTCGGCCAGCCGGGCCTGCAGCCGGCGCTGATCTCGTCGTTGATCGTGGTCTGCCTGGTGTTCGCGATTTCCCTGACGCTGATCGAGATCGGCCTGCAGGAGGAGCGGCAGATTGGCCGTGCCATCTTGCTGGTGAGCAAGGCGCTGGCGAAGAACCCGCTGGTGATTTCGCCGCTGGCGGGGGCGGGGTGGGCCATGGGCGGGTTGGGATTGGCTGAGCCAGTGATGCATTTCCTCGAAATGCTGGCGCTGGCGACCACGCCCTGTGCATTGATCTCGCTGGGGGCATTCCTGGCCGAGAAGCGTACCGGTTCGCAGGCCAGCCCGTGGCCGCTGGTGGCGCTGAAGCTGATCGGTCAGCCGGCGTTGACCTGGGTATTGGCGTTCAAGGTGTTCAGCCTGCCGACCATGTGGGCGGCGTCGGCGGTGTTGCTGGCGGCGCTGCCGACCGGCACCGGGCCGTTCATGCTGGCGGAGTACTACAACCGTGAGGCGGGGCTGATTTCGCGGACGATCCTGTTGTCGACCGTGGCCTCGTTGGTGACCCTGACCGGACTGCTGTACTTGCTGGGCTATGCGGGGTAGCTGCCGGCCTCTTCGCGGGTAAACCCGCTCCCACAGGATCTCCGCAGGCCTGAGCGCAGCGCGGACCTTGTGGGAGCCGCGCTTGCCGGCGATGGGCTGCAAAGCAGCCCCGGCAATCTTAAGCCTTACTCACCTGTTCCAGCCGATGCGGCACCGACTCCACACCTCGCCAAGCCAACCAGGTAGATGCACCGCGAGATGATAGGGCAGAGCTTTATGACGCGGGTTGATGAGCTCTGGATTGTGTACTGTAAATGACCAGGCGCTGGAAAACAGTGAGCGCCGTTGCAGTCTCATTTTGTTACATAGATAGTGTCGTTGAGCCACTACGAATCCGTTTCGCTTGACTAGGCTTGAGGTATCCCACATAACCGTGAAAGTACCGCCATGCCAAGACCCGAAATACAAGCCTACAGCCAGGAACGTGCAATTCCTTACTTGCTTCACTTCACCCGGCTCACCAACCTTGTTTCGATCCTGCAGCACGGTCTCTGTCCGGTTAGCGAGCATGGCACCCTACGCACCCGTCCAGTCATCAACGACGAACTTCGCCTTGATGGTCATCTCGATGGCACGTCACTATCCATCGGCTTTCCCAATTATCAGATGTTTTACAAGTATCGCCAGGTTCCAAACACAGAGTGGGTGGTGCTTGGGATAGACCCCTCAGTGCTGTGGACTAAAGATTGTGGCTTCTGTCAGCGAAATGCTGCTACCAACGTGATGTCTCAACAGTCACTCGATAACCTACGAATGCTGACAGCTTTCCAAGGCATGTTTGACGAGATCGAGGGGGTGGACACCCGTCAACAGCAAAAACTCAAGACGTTCGACCCTACAGATCCTCAGGCCGAAGTGCTAGTCTTTGATAAGATTGCACAAGATTTGATTTTTGGGGTGGCATTCAATAGTCGACTTGCTCGAGACAACCATGCAGCCATTTGTGGTAATCGACAGTTGATAGTTGAAAACACCAACGGTGGATTTTTCGCTTCTCGCCCATACGTAAGGTTGTATTGATGGCATCCAGACCAGTATTCATACCAACACCAGGGGCAAAGACCCTTGCTAGGACTACCTCCGTCGAGTTCAAATGGTATCCTGGCATGTCTGTAGCTCAGAAGCAGCGGTCGATTGACTCGCTGCACGCCGCTGCTAAGGAAGTCATGCCAACTATCGGTAAAATATTGGAGGTTTCAAGTAAGTCCAAGGAGAAGTTGGGTGTCGAACTGAGCGCTTTTAACTTGAGTTTCACAACCCTGAAACAAAATTTCACGATGAGTGTGGAGTGTGCTTTTCAAGGTAGTAAAGTTTTTGAAAGGGGCGGCCCCTTCAAGGATTTATTTGGCAAGACATCTCGTGAGGCAAAACTCGATGAGAGAATAAAAAGCTCAGGTAGGTTGGTAAAGTTTAGCTTCTATGGGACGGAATGGGACCTTGAGCCGCGTACAGCTTTTTATGATTGGTTGTATATTAATGCCCTGAAAAAACAGTCGCCAGATATGATTGATGAAATTCTTTCGTACTCGGCCTTTACTGATATTGAGTTTAATCCTGAGAGGTCAATTAACTGCCAAGCATATTCTATAGCTCTGTTTGTTTCTTTGCATAAGCAGAATCTACTGGATGATGCTGTCGCCTCGAAGGATTCGTTTTTGTCGACAGTTAGCAATGTTCTGGTCTCAAGTGCCAGTCAAAATGAAGATATTCAGGGTGATATGTTGAAATGAGCTATGTCTGTTAAAGGGGCTGGTAGTCAGCCCCTTTACGAGCGATGGCATGATTACTCATCATACCTTCTTGTGAGTCCTGAGCGTTCAAGGTATCTGCGAAGCAGAGGTGATAGTTTGGTGGTGTTGTAGTTTTGGAGCCAAGCCTCAACGTTTTCTACAGTTTTTGGAAGGTCTTTCCTTAGTTTTAGTGCAATGCTTCTATTTATGCCTAGTGACATGAGCTCAAGTACCCTAGGGTCGTAGCTTCCGAGTTCAATCATGGACGGAAGGCTTAAGGCGTATGCATACTCTTCATGAGTCGCTTCGGATGTACATGCTTTGGTTATGTCTGACCAAAGTGAGAAGTATTTAACAAGTTTAAATGTTATATTGCTACTGATGTTCTTGGTAACGTGTCTAGCCGCTTTGTCTACAGGTCGTTTTTTTGACTCGCCCTCAATGTCTTCCTCTTTAGAGAAGTCGTCAGGGTTCTGAGAAATTTTGTTAAGGAATTTATCGATAAAGAAGCGGTGTGACTTTCCAGACATCCACTGGTAAGCATCGTAGACCAATGTTCCGATGCTGACATACTCGCCTGGATTTGTAAATTTAGAGTTAACTTCTTTCTCTATATGGAAAATTCTATCCAATCTGCGTGCAATGTCATCAAATTGCTGATAAAAATTTTGATTTTTAAAACTGATGTCGTCAGGTGCTGGAGGCAGTCGTCGTGTATTAGGGTGATTGGTTGGGATCCAGGAAAATGGATCTTCTTTGATCTCTAGGTAAAGCTGATTTTGAAGTAGTGGGTCTACGTATGGGTTTTGGCGAAGAAGCTCCATAGGTATGGAAAGCTGATCCATTACCTGGGATAGTTTTTCTTCTAATGCTTCTTTGAGATCACTTCTTATCTGTGATGTTCCTAGCAGTCGATCAAAGTGTTTTTTGTCGGACACGAAAAGGTGTCTAAGGTAACAGATGGTTGTATATAGTTTTCCGTCATCTTGATTTTCGAATATTTCATTTCGAGTGGCGGTAGCGAGTCGAATTACTGAGTCAGTATGTTTCTGGAGTATAGCGGTTGTATTGGTTTTGATTTTGGTCTTGTCATGGTTTGTCAGCTTTTCTTCGCCCCACTCTTCGTCCTTTACTTCCAGGCAGTAAACTTCACCGTAGAGGTTAGTGCTAATACGTCCGGCCCGACCAATCAGATTCTTGAACTCAAAAGGTGTTAAAGGTGTGCTGTCATTTTTAGGGCTGATAACTATGAGCTTGTCTGCAGGAAGGTTAACGCCCTGTAGCAGTGTTGAGGTGCATACTAAATTTCTAATGGCTTCCTTAGAATACAATTCTTCGATTTCAATCCTGGCAATGTCTGGCAGGCCGGCATGGTGGAACGCCACACCATTTCGCAGTGTTCTGATCAGCGAGTAATCAGGATGTATTTCATCGGCTAAGAAGTCGATAAGTTCCTCAATCGCACCCTCATGCTCTCGGCTTGAGCTGGTTGAGCGAGGTAGTTCGAGGGCCCACTTCTCAGCGGTAGCTTTGCCGGGTGCAAAAACAATACAGCTTTCGTCCTGTTTTAGGTTTCCGAGAAACGCAGCAATCGCTTGGCCTTTCTTGCTTTTGGCTTTAGAAAAAAGTCTTTTGTTCAAGACTGTTTCGCCAGAAATTACGTTTCCGGTCTGGCTAAAAATCCGATACTCAGCGGAATAACTTCTTGACAAGAAGGTTATTGCAGCTTTGACTTGAAATACAGGGGTTGCAACTGTGGTTTCGTCTATGAGTTCTAAGCCTGAAAGCTCTTTTAGAGGTGTCACGATGTCCTCAATGAAGGGACCGGCAAAGATGAACTGGCTTTGGGGGAATCTTGCCACTAGTCCGTAAAGGCAGTTTTCAAACACCATGCCACGACCTTCCGCCTCAAGGTTATGGATCTCATCGATGAAGATAACTTTAGGCGGTTTGATGGTTTTGTCCTGAAGCAGCTTGTTGCATCGCTCCGGGGTCAATACAAAGATTGTTGATTTTTCATCGCCATCATCTTGAGGGCGATAAGTGGTGTAGACATGGGCGCGATCTTTGAGGTCGGATTTGAAATCCATGCTTACTTGGTTGATCAGCGCTTTGGTCGGAACTACAAATATTGCTGTTTCAGGGTTGGTTCTTAGTTTTTCAACAATGTATCTCCTGATGATGAATGACTTGCCGGCAGATGTAGGGGCGGAAATTGCGACATTAGCGCCGCTTCGAATTGCTGCCCAAAGCTTTGCCTGGTAGTCCGTGAATACAAACTCGCCAGCACCTTCTAGCCTGTGGGTTAATCGGCCTCGTGTTGTGCCAAGTTCAAGGTCAAGGAGAGCGCCAAAGCTGTTTAAATATTTGCCGTTTTCAAAAATGTTAGGGATGTGCTTGCTTGAAAGTAGGTTTCCAGATCTTGACTGGATAATATAGCACGCCCTCTGATATGTGGGATTGTTAGGTGCGTAGAGGTGTAACAGTGCGCCAAAGGAGTTGGCCAGATTTTTTAAGGTTTCAGACTTGCTCAGCGAAATAATTGAGGCAAGCCATGTGGCGTGTTGAAGCTTTTGATGGGGTATAGAGATTCCATCAGTTTCTCCAGCCTGTTTGCTGAGGAACAGATTTTTCAGCAAGTTGTCATAAGTCTCTACGAATCCGTCATCCTTAGAGGCTTCGAGTGGGAGAGCTTCTGTATCGCTATTCATTTAGCTGCCTTCCTAGCTGCCTTCTTAGTGCTGGGTTGTTTTGGCGATTCTTTGAATTCTATTCCATGGATTTGCTTGAAAAGTGTCTTTTTGAATGTTTCGACACTGCTCATTGGGATTAAAAAGAATTCTAGGAATAGTTTGCGTAGCTCGGATTTGTTCTGAAGTCGTGATCTAATGTTTTTAACGGCTTCTTTTGAGTGTTCATGTATCCACTCCGTAACTAGCTTTTCTGCGTGATCTCTATTGACGGCTTCCTCTTCAATGCTGTCAATTGTTTTATCATCATAAATGAGGAGGATCGGGAATATTTTGTTACAGGCTTGGTATTCGTCTGTCCCAGGTCGAAACGCTTTAAGCAGGGCCTTCGCCTGATCGAGTGTGAGATTTTTTGAGATGTTGGATCGGGCGATAAAAAGCTCATGATCCAGTGAGCTCGGAAGGTAGTTTTGATTGAAGCGGTCAATTGAATCTAGCGAGCTTCCGATGGCGCCGCCGAGGTCTTGATATATTTTAGATTCGCCAATTAATATAGATAAGTTGTTATGCCTTTCGCCAAAAAATATCCCGTCTCCACCTTTGACTTGATCTTTGACGTTTGTGAGTAAGCTTAATTTGTGACATACCATCGGAGTTTTGAATATGGCTTCAACCAACAAGTATAGGATAAGTTCTCCATACTTTCCGTCGTACACAGGGTCAGTGTTTGCGAAGAAGCTTGATGCCATTGGATAAGGGTTTTCGTCTCTTTCTTCGTACTCTTCGAGTTCGTTCCTGTCGAAAACGTAATGCTGGATCCGGTTGCCAACATACTTTGCTAAAGCGAGTGTTTCTTGGCGGTTCCCTGAAAATTTCAGGGACAAAGCGTGTGCCCTGACTTTGAGATCCAGTACCTCGGGGATCAGATGGAAGAATTTTTCGACCCAATCAGTCTTGACGGTGAGGCAGTCACTCCAGGTGATACCCTCGAACAGCTTTTGCATCTGAATCCCTTCTGGATAGCTGTGTAGTGCCAGAATGATACTACACCCGTTCCGCTTGTGGCGGCTTCCACGACGGACGATCTACGGATGTGAAGTGCGGTGCGCCGAACAGTGCCGACAGAGGTTGCAGAGCCCCGGACAAGGGCGTTGCAGGTCTACAGAGCTCTTTGCCTACGTCGAGGTTGGGTTGTTGACCAACCTTTAGCACGAAATGCCTCGGTAGGCCTCTAGGTGTTCAGTATTGCTAATCCTTGCGCAGCTGATCACATGGCCTGGAAGAGTTAAATGCTGTTACGCCTAACGGCTAAAAAATCAGATTTTGCCCCTTTCTTGTAGGACATTTCCCAAAGATACTGTCGCCCATTGTGCAGTTCCGAGTTGGCCACTAGTCTCGCTTGGTCGTTGCCATTCAACGACCGGCTTTGACAGGCCGACTCAAATTGCAATCCATAGCTCTACCTTCAATGGTGGCTGTGCGTGGGGCACCTTCGGGTGCGCCGGGTTTCTCAATTTGACCGGTCTGTCAACCCGTGCACAGCTGCCACCCTTTGTTTGACAGCAGATGGCGGTGGTCCCCAACCACAAATTGAGGGTTACACCATGCTGAAGATAGTCCCCGATCCGCCCTACAATCTCCACTCCCTGGAAGACACGCTGCTGTTGGCTGCGGACTACGCGCTATGTGCTGAAGCGGTCGCTCAGCAAGCCGTTTTGATGCAGCCGAAGTCACCTGTTTCGGTGTTGATGATGACGTCGATGCACGAGCTGGACACCCTGCGCAGGTTGCTCGAATCAGCGTTGGCTCAAGTCCAAAAGCCAGCTGACCCGCAGACATTGCATTAAGCCGCATCATGATTTGCCTGAGGCTGCCCCTGTGTGAGCCCGGCTTGCCGGCAATCGGGGCATCCCAGGCATCTACAACTTCAGGGAGATGAACCAATGGACACCGGAGAAACAAAATTCACCGTCGGCAAAACCACCTTCTACCAAGGTGAAAAGCAGACCCATCCACTGTTTCGCATCGAGCCCGGCATTCCTTGCCAAAGCGCCCGCGAACAAGCTTCAGAACTGATGGGCTATGCCCGCGACCTTTCCATCGACGGCCTGATGGAAGACAAACCCCAGCTACTTTGGGCCTCGCACTACCTCTGTGCCATGGCCAAGGCCCTGCTCGATGATGCCGAACTGGGCATGATGAAAACCCATTGAAATTGCCGACCGCGGCTACCCTGGTGACCTTGATCTGACTGCTTTACCTGTTGGGTTATGCCGGATAGCTAAGGGCCTCTTCGCGGGTAAACCCGCTCCCACAGGGTCTCCGCAAGCCTGAGCGCTGCGCTTTACCTGTGGGCGCGGGTTTACCCGCGAATGGGCTGCAGAGCAGCCCCCGACTATCACAAGCCAAATTCTTTATCTGGATCCACCCCGAGCCATTGGGCAGGCTGTTCATCGGCGGGGCGGTGATCCTGGCGTCGGTGTGGATGAGCCGCTTGGGAAACCTGACGTTCTCAGGCAAGGCATGGCGCAGGTAGCTAAGACGCGTTCGCTAATGAACCCAAACCTGGCCGGCGCCTACCCGATAATCATGAAAATAAAATCGGGAGACCGGCGTGAAGCTAGAAACGCGAAGTATCGAATTCGTCCCACACGCTGAGCGTTATGGCACGCCTAAACGATTGTTCACCATCTGGTTCAGCTCCAACTTCCAGATAACCGCACTGATGGTCGGCACCCTGGGCGTTGCATCGGGGCTGAGTTTTGCCTGGACCTTGCTGGGCCTGTTGGTCGGTAACCTGATCGGCACCGTGTTCATGGCCGCGCACTCTGCCCAGGGGCCGCACCTGGGCGTGCCACAGATGATCCAGAGCCGCGCCCAGTTCGGTGTCCATGGCGCGGCGCTGCCGTTGCTGGTGATGGTCACGGCCGCTGTACTGTTCCTTGCCGCCAGCGGCGTGCTGATGCGTAACGCCGTGCAGGCGCTGGTGCCCATGAGCGACGACCAGGCCATCGTGGTGGTCGGCGTGCTGACCTTCATCATCGGTTTTGTCGGTTACGAGCTGATCCACCGCCTGGGGGCGTGGATGAGCCTGCTGTCCACGCTGGTGTTTGCCGGCGCCCTGGTGCTGATCCTGCTGCACCCTGGCGACATGGCAGGCACGACGGCAGTGACGACGGGCTTTTCGTTCACCGCCTTCAACCTGATCGTGGCCCAGGCCGCCTCCTGGACGTTGGGCTATGGCCCCTATGTGGCGGATTATTCGCGCTACCTGCCGGCCAACGTCAACCCGCGCGCCACGTTCTGGGCCACCTATTGCGGTTGTGCGCTGGGCTCCTTCGCCATGATGGCGTTGGGCGCGCTGGTGGCCGTGGCGCTTCCCTCGGCACTGGGGCATGACCCTGCGACGGCGATTGCCGGGTTGTTTGGCCCGTGGGCGCCGTTGGCACTGGCCGTGATTGCGCTGGGGGTGATCCAGTACAACGTCCTGTGCCTGTACAGCGCCTACATGTCGTCGGTCACGATCTTCGGTGCTTTCAAGACTATCAGGCGCGTGACCGCGACTGCCAAGGCGCTGGTGATGGCGGGCCTTACCGCTGCGGCAACGCTGATTGCCATCGCTACCCAATACAATTTCGATACGTTCTTTGCTGACATCCTGATCGGCCAGTTGTACTTGTTGATCCCCTGGAGCGCGATCAACCTGGTGGATTACTACTGGGTGTGCCGGGGCCAGTATGACGTGGGGGCGCTGTACGACGCCAAGGGGCCTTACGGCTGCTTCAATCGTCGAAGCCTGGCGGTGTATGCGGTGTCGATCATCGGTACCATCCCGTTCATGAAGCTGTCGTTCTACACGGGCTTCGTGGCCGAGTGGCTGGGGGCGGACATCAGTTGGGCGATGGGCTTGATCCTGGCCGGTGCGCTGTACTGCATGGTCAGCGCACGGGAAAGCAAAGCGCTTTTGGCAAGCTAGGCATTTGACTCGGCCTTGAGAGAGAAGGGGCTGCAACGCAGCCCCGGCAATCTCAAACTTCGTGCATTTCTTCAAGGCGGCGCGGCATCGGCTCGGGTGCCGTGCGCCCCGCCAGCCCCACGCGCATGTCATTGCCACTCGGCTGCTGGTATAGGCTCAAGCCAAATTCCGGCAACACCGCCAGCAGGTAATCGAAGATATCCCCCTGAATCCGCTCGTAATCCGCCCACACCGTGGTGGTGGTAAAGCAGTAGATCTCCAGCGGCACGCCTTCGGCGGTGGTCTGCATCTGCCGGACCATGCAGGTCATGTTCGGGTGCACGTTGGGGTGGTTCTTCAAGTAAGCCAGGGCAAACGCGCGGAAGGTGCCGATGTTGGTCAGCTTGCGGCGGTTGGCCGAAAGTTCTGGCACAGGCCCCAGCGCCTCGTTCCAGCGCTGCAGCTCCTGGCGCTTGCCGGCCAGGTAGTCGCCCAGCAGGCTCACCTGGCTCAGGCGCTGTTCCTCGTCCGGGGTCAGGAAGCGCACGCCTGCGGCATCGATGAACAGGCTGCGCTTGATGCGCCGGCCACCGGACTGCTGCATGCCGCGGTAGTTGCGGAACGACTCGCTCATCAGGCGCCAGGTCGGGATCGAAACGATGGTTTTATCGAAGTTCTGTACTTTCACGGTGTGCAGGGTGATATCGACCACATCACCATCGGCACCCACCTGCGGCATTTCGATCCAGTCGCCCACGTGCAGCATGTCGTTGCTGGTCAGCTGCACACTGGCGACGAACGACAGCAGGGTGTCCTTGTACACCAACAGCAGCACCGCCGACATCGCACCCAGGCCCGACAGCAGCAACAGTGGCGAGCGGTCGATCAAGGTAGCGACGATGACGATCGAGGCGAAGATCCACAGCATCATCTTGGCCAGTTGCACGTAGCCCTTGATCGAGCGGGTGCGGGCGTGTTCGGTGCGGGCGTAGATGTCCAGCAGGGCATCGAGCAGGCACGACAGGGCCATGGTCATGAACAGCAGGGTGAAGGCCAGGGCAAGGTTGCCGAGGAAGTGCTGGGCGGTGTCGGACAGCTCCGGCACCAGCTTCAGGCCGAACTGGATCACCAGCGACGGGATGGTCTGGGCCAGGCGATGGAGGACTTTGTTGTGGCGCAGGTCGTCCAGCCACTTCAGCGCCGACTGCCGCGCCAGCAGGCGGGCGCTGTGCAGCACCAGGAAGCGCGCCAGGCGCCCGAGCACCAGTGAAATCAGCAGCAGCACGGCCAGGCCGATCGCGGCATGCAACAGTGGATGTTGGTCGAGGGTGCCCCACAGGTCGAGGCTGTCACGCCAGATGCGTTGGATGTCCATAAGCTTGTAACCGGTCTTTTACAGCGAAACGAAGCGCCATTAGAGCGCGGAAGCCGACGAAGTTGCCAAAAGAAATTCGGCTAAGGCGGCAGAAAACGTTACCCTATGCAACTGAATTTCCCGCACTTGCCTGAGGTTACCTCCGTGTTCTCCCAATTCGCCCTGCATGAACGCCTGCTTAAAGCCGTGGCCGAGCTTAAATTTGTCGAGCCAACCCCGGTGCAGGCCGCGGCCATCCCCCTGGCCCTGCAAGGGCGCGACCTGCGTGTGACCGCGCAGACCGGCAGCGGCAAGACCGCGGCGTTCGTCCTGCCGCTGCTCAACCGCCTGGTCGACCTGAAAGGCGGGCGTGTCGAAATCCGCTCGCTGATCCTGCTGCCGACCCGCGAGCTGGCCCAGCAGACCCTCAAGCAAGTGCAGCTGTTCTCGCAGTTCACCTACATCAAGGCCGGCCTGGTCACCGGCGGTGAAGACTTCAAGGAGCAGGCCGCCATGCTGCGCAAGGTGCCGGACGTGCTGATCGGCACCCCGGGCCGCCTGCTCGAACAGCTCAACGCCGGCAACCTCGACCTGTCCCACGTGCAGGTGCTGATCCTCGACGAAGCCGACCGCATGCTCGACATGGGCTTCGCCGAAGACATGGAGCGCCTGTGCAAGGAGTGCGAGAACCGCGAGCAGACCCTGCTGTTCTCCGCCACCACCGGTGGTGCGGCCCTGCGCGACATCATCGGCAAGGTCCTGAAAGACCCTGAGCACCTGATGCTCAACAGCGTCTCGCAGCTGGCCGAAGGCACCCGCCAGCAGGTCATCACCGCTGACCACGACCAGCACAAAGAGCAGATCGTGCAGTGGCTGCTGGCCAACGAGACCTTCGACAAGGCGATCATCTTCACCAACACCCGCGCCCTGGCCGACCGCATCTACGGCCACCTGGTGGCCAAGGACGTGAAGGCCTTCGTGCTGCACGGCGAGAAAGACCAGAAGGACCGCAAGCTGGCCATCGAGCGCTTCAAGCAGGGCAGCTCCAAGGTGCTGGTGGCCACCGACGTGGCGGCCCGCGGCCTGGACATCGACGGCCTGGACCTGGTGATCAACTTCGACATGCCACGCAGCGGTGACGAGTACGTGCACCGTGTGGGCCGTACCGGCCGTGCTGGTGGCGAAGGCCTGGCGATTTCGCTGATCACCCACAATGACTGGAACCTGATGTCCAGCATCGAGCGCTACCTCAAGCAGCAGTTCGAGCGCCGGGTGATCAAGGAAGTCAAAGGCACCTACAGCGGGCCGAAGAAGGTCAAGGCTTCGGGCAAGGCGGTGGGTGCCAAGAAGAAGAAGGTCGACAAGAAGACTGGCGAGAAGAAGGCCGCCGCCAAGCGCAAGCCGACCGCCAAGCCACGGCCGAATGCGCCACTGGCCAGCGCCGATGGCCTGGCCCCGCTGAAGAAGCGCAAGCCGGCGGCTGAGTAAGTCTGGTCAAGGGCCTAGCGCCGGCTTGCCGGCGATAGGCCCATCAGCCTTCATCGCTCACTCAGCTTTTTTCTCAGCTTCCTTCAGTTCCTTGATCCTTTTGTCGATCAGCTGACACTTGTCGGGCAAGTCCTTGCTCGCCGTCCCCAGCTCCATTCCCTGGAGCTCAGCATTGATCTCCTTGGCCTTCTGCGGGTTTTGTTCGGTCAGTTGACTGACCAGCCCGGCCAACTCTTCACGTTTCTGAGTCGCCTCTTCCGGCGTGCAGGCCCAGGCGGGCAGGGCGCAGCACAGGGTTGTGACACAGGCAATGCGCAGCAGCGATTTCATCCGTTTTACCTCCTGCGGTGATGATGTCTGGTGGAGGTCTGTTTGCAACGATTGGTTCAGCGTCGACGACTTTCGGCCAGCGCCCCATGATTCACACGCCGCCCGCTCAGGCGAAGCCGCATGTCCGATTCAGTCACAAGCTGTAGTCCTTTTCCTAAACCCTCCATTGGCTATTGAAGGGCTTGCGGTTGGCCCCTAGTCTTGCCTCCGATCAGGAGGTATCGTATGTACAACTGTAAATACGGAGCGTCCCATGTTTTTTGAATGGGACGATGCGAAGAACGAGATCAACATCCGCAAGCACGGCATCGATTTCTGCGATGTTCCGGATATGTTCAACCACCCGATGCTGATTCGTCGGGATGATTGTCCGGACCACGATGAGGAACGCTGGGTCAGCCTGGGCTGGCTGAAATGCTTGATAGGTGTGGTCGTGTACACAGAAAGGCAGGGTGACGTCATTCGCATCATCTCTGCGCGAAAAGCCACCAGATGGGAGGCCAAACATTATGACCAAAGCATCGAAAACTGATTGGAGCCGCCTGGCTCAACAGGGCGACAAGGATATCGATACCTCTGATATCCCCGAGCTTGGAGAAGACTTCTTCCGCGAGGCCGAACTGCGAGTTCCAGCCAAGCAGACGGTTACCATACGCCTGGACTCTGATGTTCTTGCCTGGTTCAAGGAGCAGGGGGCTGGATATCAGACCCGGATAAACCACCTGCTGCGTCAGTACATGCAAGCACAACTACGCCAGCGCTGATAGGTTTCGCAGCGCTTACATCCGAGCCTTTTCGGAAACCTTGTCCATGAGCGGCGTCAGACAGGGGAGTGATTGAGCTTTTGTTGGAGTATCAATGGGCCACATGCGGTTTGGCAGTCATTTCGATACCCAGCGCCTTCATCACGACCAAAAAGGATTTCAGAGTCGGCTTGCCATGCTCGCTGAAGGAGCGATAAAGCTGCTCACGAGAAAGCCCGGTCTCTTTTGCCAGCTCACTCTTTTGGAACACTACCGCTTGCCAACCGGTCCCAACCTGTGTACCCCCTTTGTCCACAGCAGGAGACCCTCTCCATGAGCAGCACCTACGACTGGGACCTGATCGAGCGTTTGCTGCACGAGGTGCAGAACGGCGCCGGTCACAGCTTCACGCCACGCCCCTATGCCGAGCAGCACGCTGCCGCGCTGGCTGCCAAGGGCCAGCCGGTGGGTGACCTAGACCACCTGAAGACCCGTGCCTGCGAGTACGAAAAGCTGCTGTTCGAGCGCGGTTTCATCGAAAGCCGTGAGCAAGAAGACGGCGGCAATGGCGAAAACTTCGTGCTCACCGAGCGTGGTTCGCGGTTGCTCAGCCTGATCGACAGCAGCATCCCCGGCTTCGAGCACCCGCGCCAAGTGCTCGATGAGCAGGAAGACGGGCTGGATGAAACCACCTTCGAGCAGGTGTCGGCCAAGGCCCAGATCGCTTGAGGTCGTTTTGAGGCTGGCACGGGCGGGCCAGGAAACCCGATAATCGGTATTCCTTGATTACTGCCGAGACCTTGCCGATGCCCTCGACCACCGAAAAGGCCCGCCCATGAGCGCGGCCCGCAAGAATCCTGACGCCTTTGCCTTCCAGGTGATGTTGGGGTTGTGCCTGATCTGGGGCTGCCAGCAGGTGCTGATCAAGACGGCGGCGGTGGATATTGCACCGGTGATGCAGGCCGCCCTGCGCAATTGCATCGCCGCTGTGCTGGTGGGGTTGATGATCTGCTGGCGCGGCGGCTGGGAACAGGTGGGCAGTACCTGGCGGGCAGGGCTCGTGGCCGGTGGATTGTTCGGGCTGGAGTTCCTGTTCATCGCCGAAGGCCTGAAGCTGACTTCCGCAGCGCACATGTCGGTGTTCCTCTATACCGCGCCCGTGTTTACGGCGCTGGGCCTGCACTTCATGTTGCCCAGCGAGCGGCTGCGGTTGTTGCAGTGGCTGGGCATTCTGCTGGCCTTCGGCGGAATTGCAGTGGCCTTTGCTGGCGGCCTGTCGTTCGCCGAAATGGATGGGCGGATGCTGCTGGGCGACGCCTTTGGCGTGCTCGCCGGGCTGGCCTGGGGCGCGACCACGGTGGTGGTACGTGGCTCGCGCCTTTCGGAGGCGCCCGCCACCTTGACCTTGTTCTACCAGTTGGCGGTGGGCTTTGCCGGCTTGCTGCTGATCGCTCTGCTCAGTGGGCAGGTCGGTGAAGTGACATTGACGCCGCTGGCGGTGGGCAGTGTGCTGTTCCAGGGGATCGTGGTGTCGTTTGTCAGCTACCTGACCTGGTTCTGGTTGTTGCGCAAGTACCTGGCCTCCAACCTGGCGGTGTTTTCGTTCATCACACCGTTGTTTGGCGTGACCTTTGGCGTGGTCCTGCTGGGCGAGCCGTTGAGTGCGAACTTCGTATTGGGGGCGTTGATGGTGCTGCTGGGGGTAATCCTGGTGAGTGCCGAGCCTTGGGTGAAACAGCAACTGCGCAAGTTTGTGGGTTAAGCGGCGCTCTGCGGCGCAGCCTGGCAACCCTGCAGGCGGCGTCCCCGGCTCAGCACCAGCACGCCCGCCACCCCCAGGCCCACTGCAGCCAGCACCAGCGCCGGCTGCAAACTCCCGCTGTAGTGGTTGCTCAGCGCCGCCAGCAATGGCCCGCTCAACTGCCCCAGGGCAAAGCACGCGGTCAGCAGCCCGGCGTTGCGCTGCGTGGCCTGCGGCGCCAGTTCCCGCGAGCGCTGCATTACCAGCTGCATGCACGCCAGGAAGGGCCCGCCGCACAGCACCACGCCCAGGGCCAGGCCAACGCCACCGCCCATCAGGCAGGCCAGCACCCCTAACCCTTGCAACCACAGGGTGACCGTCAGCCAGGCCGAAGTACGGCCTGCCCGGCGCAGGCTTACCAGTACCACACCCAGCGCCGCCGCCAGGCCGAACGCAGGCCAGAACAGGTCGGCCATCCAGTTGCCGCTAAACTGCTGGTTGGCCATCTGCGACAGGAAGGTAGCCGGCAGGATGTAGCCCACACCGTACAGGGCATAGACCAGGCCCAGGCGACCGATGCCGACGCTGCGGCTCGGGCCCTGCTGCGCGGCGGCGGGCACCCTTGCAGGTTGCAGGGCGCGAGGCAGCCAAGGGCGCACGGCCAGCAGCATGACCAGCGCTGCAACGGCATAGACCAACCAGAGTGCCGCCGAGCCAAGCCCCAGCAGGTGCGCAGCCAACGCCAGCAAACCCGTCAGCGCAATACCCAGCCCAGGCCCGGCGAACACCAGCGCCCCCAGGCGCTGGCGATTGTGGGCATTGGCGACTTGCTGGCTGAGGCTGGTGATCATCACCAGCACCCAGGCACTGGCCACGCCAGTCCCGAAGCGCAGCAGCAGGTGGCTCCAGAAGCCGTGCGCAGCCCAGGAGGCCAGGGTCAGCAGCACGCACAGCCACAGGCCGCCGTGCAGGCGCAGTTTCACCTGGTTCGGCCGACGGGCGTACATGGCGTCCACGGCGCCGAGAAAGTAACCCAGGTAGTTGGCTGCCGCCACCAGCCCGGCGGCGGTCAGGTCGAACTGGCCTTCGGCGATCAGTTGCGGCAGTTGCGGGGTGAGGGCGAAGCGGCCAATGCCCATGGCCATCATCAGGGCCACGGCGCTGGCCAGCAGTTGTACGAGCGGCGACATGAGGACTCTCCTGCGCGAATCAATGCGATGGATGGCAGGTTAGGGCGCTTTTACTTTCAATAAAATTGAATAATGATGATCAAGTTGTTCTGTTTTGGAGAATGTCATGGAGTTCAGCCAACTGCGCATCTTCCAGGCCGTGGCCGAGGAAGGTTCGGTAACCCGCGCCGCTGAGCGCCTGCACCGGGTGCCGTCGAACCTGTCGACGCGCCTGCGCCAGCTCGAAGAGCAATTGGGGGTGGAGCTGTTCCTGCGTGAACGCCAGCGCCTGCAGCTGTCGCCCGCCGGCAAGGTGCTGCTGGATTACGCCAACCGCCTGGCGGCGCTGCGTGATGAAGCCGTTGCGGCAGTCCAAGGCGGCCAGCCGGCCGGCGAGTTCGTGCTGGGCACCATGTACAGCACTGCCGCCATCCACTTGCCGGCGCTGTTGGCGCGCTACCACCAGCAATACCCGGCGGTGAACCTGCAGGTACAGGCCGCTCCAAGCGGCGACCTGCTTGAAGGCCTGCTCAGCCATCGTCTGGATGCGGCACTGGTGGACGGCCCGCCAAGCCTGGCCGGGCTGGATGGTGTGCCGCTGTGCGATGAAGTGCTGGTACTGATTACCAGCCCGGAACACCCGCGGGTGCGCAGTGCCAAGGACGTGGCGGGCAAGGCAGTGTTCACTTTCCGCCAGGGCTGTTCCTACCGGATGCGGCTGGAGGCCTGGTATGCCCATGACCACACGCCGATGGGCCGGGTGATGGAAATCGAGTCGTACCAGAGCATGCTGGCCTGTGTGATCGCTGGGGCGGGGGTGGCCTTGATGGCGCAATCGATGCTCGACAGCCTGCCCGGGCGTGATCGGGTTCGCGCCCATCGCCTGCAGTCGCCATTCGATCACGCGCAAACCTGGTTGATGTGGCGCCAGGGCATGTGCGGGGCGAATTTGCAGGCCTGGATCGACCTGCAACAAAGCGAAACGATTAACCAGTCGTCGGAATGCGCCGTTTCCGCTTGATCCGCGTCAAACTAGCCCATATCTGTAGGAACAAGAGCATGCGTAGTACAGGACATCGGACTATGATCTGTATGAAACATCGCAGGATTGAATTGCCGTGAGGCTGACCCGTCAAGGGGGCATTATGAAAAACCAAATGTTCAACTGGCTCCACGACCTGGCCGTCGCTTTGGGGCTGATTCCACCACCCTTGCAGCCGGTGCCGATCCCGACTGATGAAGAGCAGCGCAAGCGCCAGCCGCGTCGTCGCTGAAATGCAAAAGGCCGCAGCATCTGTCAGATGCTGCGGCCTCTTTGTTTCTGCGGTTTCGCCCTGATCAGGCCAGCTTCACTTCACCCACCGGCTTGCGCGACAGCACGCTCACCAGCACGAAGCTCACCAGGCCAACCGCCAGGCTGTAGTAGATCGGCGTGTTGGCATCCAGCCCGTCCTTGAACATGAAGAACAGTGCAGTGGCAAAGCCCAGCGACATGCTGGCGATGGCGCCTGCGGTGGTTGCACGCTTCCAGAAGATCGCACCGATCAGCGGGATCAGCATGCCGCCGACCAGCAGGTTGTAAGCCAGGGTCAGGGCGCTGATCACATCGTTCACCGCCATGGCGATGCCCAGCACCACCAGGCCGGTGATCAGGGTGAACAGGCGGCTGACGCCCAGGCTCGACTGCTTGCCGCCACGCAGCTTGGGCAGCAGGTCTTCGGTCAGGGTGGTCGAGGCCGCCAGCAGGCCGGCACTGGCAGTCGACATCATGGCCGCCAGGGCTGCCGCCATCAGCAGGCCACGAATGCCTTCGGGCAGCTGGCCTTTGATCATCTCGGCAAAGGCATTGTTCGGGTTGGCCAGGTCCGGCATCAGCACATGGGCGGACATGCCGATCAGGGCGCACGCCAGGCCGTACAGCACGCAGTACACGCCTGCGGTGGTGCCGGCGCGCTGGCAGACCTTCTCGTCACGGGCAGTGAATACCCGCTGCCAGATGTCCTGGCCGATCAGGATGCCGAAGAAGTAGATCAGGAAGTAGGTGATGATGGTGTCCCAGCCGATGGTGGTCCAGCTGAAGCTGGCCGCCGGCAACTTGGCCACCAGGGTATCCCAGCCACCGGCCTTGTACAGGCAGATGGGCAGCAGGATGAACATCAGGCCAACGGTCTTGATCACGAACTGGACGATGTCGGTGAGGGTCAGCGACCACATGCCACCAATGGTCGAGTAGATCACCACCACACCGCCGCCGAGCAGCAGCGACGCCCAGAAGGGCAGGTCGAGCAGCACTTGCAGCACGGTTGCCATGGCCAGGGTCGAGGTGACGCCGATCATCAGCGCATAGGCCAGCATGATCGCCGCGCTGGCTTGGCGGGCCATGGGGTTGTAGCGGCGCTCCAGCACCTGGGTGACGGTGAAGATCTTCAGGCGCAGCAGCGGTTTGGCGAGGAACAGGTTGAGGGCGATGATGCCCAGGCCCAGGGCTGCACACAGCCAGAAGCCGGAAATGCCATGTACATAACCCAGGCGCACGGTACCGACGGTGGAGGCGCCGCCGAGCACGGTGGTGGCCATGGTGCCCATGTACAGGGTCGGGCCGAGGTTGCGCCCGGCCACGAGGTAGTCTTCGTGGGTTTTTGCGCGCCGCATGCCATACCAGCCCAGCCCGAGCATGCCGGCGGTATAGATCATTACAACAATGATGTCCAAGGCCATTGGGGGTCTCCCGATTATCTTTATTATGGCGAGATCGACCGCGCAGGCGTGTTCACGGCGCCCGGCGGTCTTGTCTTGTGTTGGCGGGCCTCTATGGCCCTCCCTCATGGCTCCTGCCGGGGTACAGCGGTGTCAGCGACGCACGACGCCTGGCAGCACGCAGAGCATCTCGAACAGCAGGTTGGCGCCAAGCAGCGAGGTGTTGCCGGTGGTGTCGTAAGGCGGGGAGACTTCGACCAGGTCACAGCCGATCAGGTCCAGGCCGTGGCAGCCGCGAATGATCTCCATCGCCTGGATGGTGGTCAAGCCGCCGATTTCCGGGGTGCCGGTGCCTGGGGCCCAGGCCGGGTCGATGCCGTCGATGTCGAACGACAGGTACACCGGGCCACCGCCGACTTTTTCGCGCACTTCGGCCATCAGTGGTTCCAGCGACTTGTGCCAGCATTCTTCGGCCTGCACCACGCGAAAGCCCTGACGGCGGCTCCAGTTGAAGTCGTCGGCGGTGTAGCCCTGGGCGCGCAGGCCGATCTGCACCACGCGGTCGCAATCGAGCAGACCCTCTTCCACGGCGCGGCGGAAGGTAGTGCCGTGGGCGATCTTCTCGCCAAACATGTGGTCGTTGACGTCGGCGTGGGCGTCGATGTGCACCAGGCCGATCTTGCCGTGCTTCTTGTGCAGGGCGCGCAGGATCGGCAGGGTGATGGTGTGGTCGCCCCCCAGGGTCATCGGGATGACGTTGTGCTCGACGATCTCGTCGTAGGCTTCTTCGATGATGCGCACGGCGTCGAGCAGGTTGAAGGTGTTGATGGCCACGTCACCGATGTCGGCCACCGACAGCGAGTCGAACGGCGCGGCACCGGTGGCCATGTTGTAAGGGCGGATCATCACCGATTCGGCGCGGATCTGCCGCGGGCCGAAACGGGTGCCGGAACGCAGCGAGGTACCGATGTCCAGCGGTACGCCGATGAACGCGGCGTCAAGGCCTTGGGCGCTTTGCAGGTGGGGGAGACGGAGCATGGTGGCGATGCCGCCGAAACGCGGCATTTCGTTGCCGCCCAGTGGTTGGTGGAGAACTTTGTCCACGGTGGGCCTCATCAGTCGGTCGATTGTTTTGTTTGTTCGAACCTGGGCCGCCGCATGCCGTTCAGGTTTGGATATGCCGGCGGGCAGGGCCATTTCGGCCAAGTCTGCGCAAGGTAGTGCGTGGGAAGAATCGCTACCGGCAAATACTTACTTCAGGAATTTCTGAACTAACGCGCGCAGGAGCGGTTAGACTGCGCGCAAATACCCCTGCGGAACCGTTGCACCATGGCCTCGACCTTGCCCGACCTGAAACTGCTGCGCATCTTCGTCAGCGTGGTGCGCCACCAGGGGTTCGCCAATGCCCAGCGCGAGCTCAACCTGTCGACCTCGGCCATCAGTACCTACATGAGCCAGCTCGAAGGCGCCTTGGGTATCGTGTTGTGCCACCGTGGCCGTGGCGGCTTCAGCCTGACCAGCAAGGGCGAGCTGTTCCATCAGGAGACGCTGCGCCTGCTGGCCGAGCTGGACGGTTTCGAACAGTACGCCGCAGCGCTCAAGGGCGAGCTGCGCGGCACCCTCAACCTGGGGGTGATCGACTCCACCGTAGGCGATCAGGCGCTGCCCTTGGCCGAGGCCATCGGAGCCTACAGCCAGGAACACCCGGCGGTGCACCTGCACCTGTCGGTGTCCAGCCCCTACGAGCTGCAGCTTGGGGTGCAGGACAACCGTCTGGACCTGGCCATTGGTGCGTTTTCCTCGCGCATGAGTGGCTTGCTTTATCTGCCGCTTTACCGCGAACAGCATTGGCTTTATTGCAGCAGCCGCCACTCGCTGTTCGCCGAGCGGCGCATCCCCGAGCAGGTGGTGACCCAGCAACGCATGGTGGGGCGTGGCTACTGGAGCCAGGCCGAACTGGCCAGGCACGGCTTCAAGCACAGTGCGGCGACGGTGGAAAGCATGGAGGCGCAGCTGATCCTGATTCTCTCGGGCGCCTACATTGGCTACCTGCCCGAGCACTACGCCCAGGCATGGGTCGACAAGGGCGACCTCAGAGTGCTATCGCCGGCCACTTTCGGGTATCAGGCGCCATTCTCGCTGATCGTGCGCAGGGGGCGTAGTCGTGAGCCGCTGATTCAAACATTCCGGGATCTGCTCAAGAGCCAATTGAATGTTGGTTGAAGGGTGAAGTTTCGTAGGACAATCCGACTGAATGTCCTAAATAATATTTCAAATTAGCCGCTAACCTCCCCACGCTCTGCTAGATATTTAGTTGCGCTGCCCCCTCATATCCCTCTTCGAAGGACCGTTCAAGATGCGCATGAACTTGCCCGTCACTGAGCACGAAAGAACTTTTACCCGCGAGCAGCGCCTGATCTCCACCACGGACCTCGATAGTCGCATCACCTACTGCAACGACGCTTTTGTCGCGATCAGCGGTTTTACCTACGACGAACTGGTCGGCCAGACGCACAACCTGGTGCGTCACCCAGACATGCCCCCCGCCGTATTCGGCCATATGTGGGAGACCATCAAGCAAGGCAAACCCTGGATGGGAGTGGTCAAGAACCGCGCCAAGAACGGCGATCACTATTGGGTCAGCGCCTATGTCACGGCGATCTACGAGAACGGCCGCATCAGTGGCTACGAGTCGGTGCGCTCGGTACCGACCCGCGAGCAGATCCGCCGTGCCGAAGCCCTGTACGCACGGCTGCGCGCAGGCAAGTCGCCGACGCCCTGGGCTGCCCGGTTCGGGCGCGGCCTGGCCGGCGGCGGGCCATTGATCGGCGCTGGCCTGCTGTCGGCGGCCGGCTACCTCTGGCTGCCACCTTATCTGGCGCTGGGTGTGCTGATGACCAGCTTGCTGGTGGCCTGGTACCTGATCGAACGTCAGCAAGACCAACCGATCCGTCGCACGCTTGCTGAACACCCAAAGGCGTTCACCAGCCCCCTGGTGGCCCTGACCTACAGTGATAACCCTGGCCTGATGGGCCAGCTCGACCTCGCCATCATCAGTGAAGAAGCGCGCTTGCAAACCGCGCTTACCCGCCTGGTGGATGCCGGCGTTGGAGTAAAGTCTCGCGCCGCGCAATCGGCCGACCTGTCCGATGCCCAGGCGCAGATGCTCGACCGCCAGCGCAGCGAGACCGACCAGTCGGCCACGGCCATCGCGCAGATGGCCGCGACCATCCAGGAGGTCACCCACAATGTGCAAAGCACGGCTCATGCCGCAGGTGACGCCGACCAACTGGCCCAGCGCGGCAGCGAGCTTGCGCAGCAGAGCCTGAAGGCCATGGGCAGCATGAACGAGGCGGTCAGCGACATCGGCCAGGCGGTCAATGCCCTGGCCGAGCAGACCCAGTCGATCGGCAGTGTGGTCGACGTGATCACCTCGATTGCCGAGCAGACCAACCTGCTGGCGCTCAACGCCGCGATCGAAGCGGCACGCGCCGGCGAGCAGGGCAGGGGCTTTGCCGTGGTCGCCGACGAGGTACGTTCGCTGGCTCAGCGCACACGTTCCTCCACCGACGAGATCCATCAGATCATCGCCTCGCTGCGTGCCGGCGCCGAACGGGCGGTGAGCACCGCCAGCCGCGGCGAGCAGATCTCGCGGGACAGCGTGCAGAGTGTCAAGGCCGTGCAGACGGCGCTGGCCGGGATTGCCCAGGCGGTCACCCGCATTACCGGCATGAGCCAGCAGATGGCCACGGCGTCGGAGCAGCAGAGCCATGTGGCCGAGGACATCAACCAGCAGATCGTGCGCATTGCCCAGCTGTGCGACCAGTCGGCGGGGCAGGCCAAGCAAGGGGCCGAGATCAGTCAGGACCTGGAGCGCATGGCCGAGTACCTGCATAGCCTGGCCGAGCGGTTCAACCGCTGAGGCCCTTGGGCCCGCAAAGCGGGCCCAAATGTTGAGCCTGTGGCAAAATCCCTCCGCCAACGGAGAACCCCATGCCCAGACCCCGCTGCGAACGCTGCCAGCGCCCGCTTGACCATTGCCTCTGCCCGCTGATCCCCAGCCTCGACAGCCGCACCCGTGTGGTGCTGCTGCAGCACCCCAGTGAAACCGCCCACGCCCTGAATACCGCCCGCCTGGCCGCCCTGGGCCTGGTGAATGCCGAACTGCGGGTCGGGGAAGTGTTCGCTGACCTTGCCGAACTGTTGGCGACCCCTGGCTACCGGCCTGTGCTGCTGTTCCCGGGTGAGCAGGCGCAAGCGCTGACAGCCTACGGCGAAACGGACGACGGGCCATTGATGCTGATCGTCCCCGACGGCACCTGGCGCAAGGCACGCAAGTTGCTGTACATGAATCCGCTGCTCGACGCGCTGCCACGGGTGACCTTGGCCGAAGTGGCGCCATCTCGCTACCGCCTGCGCAAGGCGCCGGAGCCGGGGGCGGTGTCGACCATTGAGGCGGTGGTGCAGGCGTTGAATGAGTTGGAGTCGCCAGTGAATTTCGATGACCTGTTGCGGCCCTTCGAAGCACTGATCGAAGGGCAGATCAAGGCGATGGGGGCTGATGTGTTCGAGCGCAATCATGGGCGCCTGTGAAATCCCCCGACATGCACCTGGCAACCCAAACGCAATCCAAACCAATCACCTTTCCCGCAGCGCCTCAGTTCGCGCCTTGAGCACTGGTTTGAGCAGATAATCCAGCACGCTCTTCTGCCCGGTGATGATGTCTACCGTGGCCACCATCCCAGGGATGATCAGCAACGGCTTGTTGTCCCCACCGAGGTGGTTCTTCTCGGTCCTCACCTGGATCAGATAGAACGCATTGCCCTTGTCATCGGTGACGGTGTCGGCGCTGATCAGCTCCAGCTTGGCCTTGAGCCCGCCGTAGATGGTGTAGTCATAGGCACTGAACTTGACCATCGCCGGTTGCCCCGGGTGTAGGAAGGCTACGTCCTGCGGGCGCACCTTGGCCTCGATCAACAGGTTGTCGTCGATTGGCACGATTTCCACCAGGTCACTGCCCGGCTGCACAACGCCACCGATGGTGTTGACCTTCAGCAGCTTGACGATGCCGCGCACTGGCGACACCACGGTAGTGCGGTTGACCCGGTCGTCGATGGCGATGCTGGTGGCGGTGATCTTGGAGAGCTCGGTGCGCTTGTCGTTCAGCTCCTTGGCAGCGTCCGAGCGGAAACTGGCGTCAGACTCCTCGATCTTGCTCTTGATCTCGGCGATCGCCGCTTCGGCGCGGGGAATCGCCAGGCTGGTGGCATTGAGCTGGCCGCGGGCCTCCACGGTGCGTTGCTTGAGGCGCAGGATCTCTACCGGGGAGATGGCACCTTTACTCACCAGCGGCGCCGACATGTCCGTCTCCTGCTGCAGCAGTGCCACGGCCGAACGGTACTGATCGACTTTGGAGCGGAACTCGGCCAGCTCCTGGTTCTTCTGCCGCAGCTGTTCGTTGAGGGTCTGCTTTTCGCTGGCCAGGCGCCGTTGGCGCGAGCTATACAGGGCGATCTCGTCTTCGGCGACCTGGGGCGCCTTGGCGCGTACTTCGTCCGAGAGCACGAACGGGCGGCCTTCGGCTTCTGCCGAGAGGCGTTCGACCTGGGCGGTCAGGGCATAACGGTCAGCCTCGCTTTCGCCTTTGTTGGACTTGAACCGGGTGTCGTCCAGGCGCAGCAACGTGGCGCCTTTCTCGACCATCTGCCCTTCGCGCACGAAGATCTCGGTGACGATCCCGCCTTCGAGGTTCTGCACCACCTGCACCTTGCTCGACGGGATCGCCTTGCCTTCGCCGACCGTCACTTCGTCGAGCACCGCCAGGCTGGCCCAGACCAGAGCCACCAGCAGCAGTGCCGCAGCCAGCCACACGGTCAGGCGCGACAGGCGTGGCGAATCCTGCAAGGTAGCGCCGGCCAGTTCCGGCATGTAGTCACGTTCGGCCCGTTTTTCGGTGCCATGGCTGCTGCGTACGCTTTGCATGAGAGGCATGGGGAGCTCCTACAGGGCCGAGCCGATACGGCCCTTGCGCAAGGCGTCGACCACCGCATCCTTCGGCCCGTCGGCGACGACCTTGCCGTTGTCCAGCACCACCAGGCGGTCCACCAGGCTGAGCATCGAGGTGCGGTGGGTGACCAGCAGCACAGTCTTGCCCGGCACCCAGGCCAGCAGGCGCTGGCGCAGTTGTTCTTCGCTGCTGTTGTCCATGTGGCTGGTCGGTTCGTCGAGGATCAGGATCGGTGGTTCCAGCAGCAGCGCGCGAGCCAGCAGTACAGCCTGGCGCTGGCCGCCGGAGAGCAGTTGGCCGCGCTCGCCCACCGGGCGGTCGAAACCGTTGGGGTGTTGCCGGGCCAGTTCGCTGACGCCGGTCAGTTCGGCCACTTCGAGCATGCGTGCATCGCTGATGTGGCGCGCGCCGAGGGTCAGGTTGTCGCGCAGGCTGCCGGCCAGCAGCGGCAGGTCGTGGGCCACGTAGCCGATCTGGCTGCGCAGGTCGGCGATGTCCAGCTGGCGTAGGTCGAGGTTGTCCAGCAGCACCTGGCCTTCGTCGGGGTGATGGAAGCCCATCAGGAGGCGCCCGAGGGTGCTCTTGCCCGAGCCGCTGCGGCCGATGATGCCGATCCGCTCGCCGGGGGTGATGGCCAGGTTCACATCGTGCAATGCCGGGCTGACTTGCCCCGGGTAACGGAACGTGATGTGGCTCAGCGCCAGGCCACCTTTGAGCGTGGTGTGCTCAAGGGCTTGCTGGTCGAGTTGACGTTCCTGGGGCAGGGCCATCAGTGCATCGGTACTGCGCATGGTCAGCTGCGCCTGTTGGTAGCGGGTGATCAGCCCGGCGATCTGGCCGAGCGGGGCAAGCACCCGGCTGCCGAGCATGTAGCTGGCGACCAGGGCACCGACGCTGAGGTTGCCGGCGATGATGCTGTACACCCCGGCGACGATGGTGGCCATGCCGCAGAACTGCTGGATGAACAGCGTGCCGTTGCTGGCCAGTGACGACAGGTTGCGGGCGTGGGCGTCGAGGCGGGCGATGGCGGCGTTGGTGTGCTCCCACTGGTACTGGCGTTCGCTTTCGGCGCCGCAGGCCTTGAGGGTTTCCAGGCCGCCCAGGGTTTCGATCAGCAGGGCCTGGCGCACGGCGCCGAGGCTCAGGCTTTTCTGCACGGTGTCGCGCAGTCGGGCCTGGATGATCAGCGCAAAGCCCACCGCCAGCGGGAAGGCAATCAGCGGAATCAATACCAGCCAGCCACCGAGCAGGCCGATTACCAGCAGCATCAGGGCCACGAAGGGTAGGTCGATGATGCTGGTCAGGGTGACGGCGGTGAGAAATTCGCGCAGGCCCTGGAAGTCATGGATGCTCTGGGCGAAACCACCGATGGTGGCGGGCTTGGCCTTCATGGCCATGCCGGTGATGCGCTCGAACAGGGTGGCGGAGAGGATCAGGTCGGTCTTCTTGCCGGCCTGGTCCAGCAAGTGGGCGCGGACCATGCGCAGCACCAGCTCGAAAGCGGTGCCCAGGAACAGGCCGGCGACCAGCACCCACAAGGTCGACAGTGCCTGGTTGGGCACCACGCGGTCGTAGGTCTGCATGACGAACAGCGGCACCATCAGGCCGAGCAGGTTGATCAGCAGGCTGGCCAGCAGGGCATCGCCATACAACCAGCGGGAATGGCGCAGGGTGTCGCGGAACCAGGCGTTGACCCGCGGCAGCAGCGGTGAACGCACGTCTTCGAGGGTATGCCGGGGGCGGGCAAACAGGGCTTGGCCACTGTAGGCCTGTTGCAGTGCTTCACGCTCGACCCATTGCTCGCCGCCTTCAGCTTCGCAGGGCAGGATCAGCGCACGGCCGTCATCGCCCCAGCGTTGCAACACCGCGCTGCGGCCATTGTCGAGCAACAGCAGCACGGGCAGGTTGAGCGCCGAAATGTCATCCAGCGCCCGTGCCAGCACCCGTGCTTGCAGGCCGGCACGCGCTGCAGCCCGCGGCAGCAAGGCCATGCCCAGGCGTTGCTGGGCCAATGGCAGGCCGCTGCACAGGCTGGCGCGGCTGGCCGGGCGGCCGTGCAGCCGGCACAGGATCAGCAGGCCATCAAGCAGTGGGTCATCGACATCCGGGCGCGGTTGCGCACTTTGCATACTGGTCACGATGGCCTACTCCCGCCAGGGTGGATGGGTTGCTGTGCAGGCGATCCGTGCCAGTGCGTGCGACGCTCAGCGCATGTCGGGCAATCTGGCTTCGGTCCGGACCTCGTTGTTGGCGATAGCCTCTGGTGGGAGTGAAATGCGTTGCTTGCTCAGCAGTTCACCCATGGTCGCCAGCACCCGGTACATCGAAAACTCTTCGGTGTAACGCACTTCGGTGTAGCGACGGTTGGCGTTGTACAGCTCGTTTTCGCTGTCGAGCACGTCGAGCAGGGTGCGCTGGCCCAGGCCGAACTGGTCCTGATAGGCGGCGCGCACACGCTGGGTGGTCTCGGCGTATTCACGTGCGGTCGGGGTTTGCTTGCGGGCGTTGTTCATGGCATTCCAGGACAGGCTGAGGTTTTCGGTCAGCTCGCGCAGTGCATTGTTGCGGATGTCCAGGGCCTGGTTGATCTTGTGCGCGTCGGATTGCAGCCGGGCTTTGTCGCTGCCGCCACGGAACAGGTTGTAACTGAGCTCGACGCCCGCCTGCCAGTCATTGTTGGCATGGCCCTGCTCGCCGCCGATGTTGTTGTTGGCGCCGGTGGCCAGCACCGCGTCCAGGCGTGGGTAGAACGGCGACTTGGCCACTTCGTACTGCTGTTCGGCGGCATTGACGTCGGCCTGGGCCGACTTGAGGTACGGGTTGTTCTGGCGCATGCCTTCGCGCGCCTGGTCGAGCGTGGCGGGTATTTCCACCTTGATCGACCGTGGGCCTTCCAGTTCGTCTGGCACGCGGCCGACCACGCTGTAGAAGTTGGCTTCGGCATCGGCGAGGTCGACTTCGGCGGTGTCCAGGTTGTTTTCTGCCAGGGCGCGACGGGCGCGGGACTGGTCGAGGTCGGCAGTGCTGCCAACGCCGCGCTCGCTGCGCAGACCGATCTGGTCGTTGACGCGCAAGTGTGCCTGCAGGTTGTTCTTGGCCAGGTCTACCAACTCGCGGCGCTTGAGTACCTCCAGATACACCTCGACGGTACGCAAGGCCACGTCCTGGGCAACGGCCTGGGTGTAGTAGGCCCGAGAAGTCGCAACTGCCTCGGTGCGGCCCACTTCGTTGGCGGTGTTGAAACCGTCGAAGATCATCTGCCGCAGGCGCAGTTCCGACTGTGTGTAGTTCAGGGTTTCCTTGTTGTGGTTGGTCGTGCCGTCCGGGTTGAGACTGCGGGTGTTGAGGTTGTCAGAGCGCTGGCGGCCATAACCTGCCACCAGATCCACGGTCGGGTAGTAGCCGCCACGGGCGAATTTGACATCCTCATCGGCCGAAAGCTTGCTGTTGCGGTTCGAGCTGATCTGCGGGTGGTAATCCACGGCACTCTGGATGGCTTCGTTGAGGGACATTGCTTCGACGTTCGTGCATGCCATGGCCACCAGCATTGCGCTGGCGAGGGGGGTTAGAACGCGCATGGGCTACTTCTCCCTGGTCACAAAAAAATCCTGCTTTTCGCCAATAAAATGACGATTTTTATAGTTCAAACCGTTTCATGTTTGTAACAACAGAGCTAAGAACATTTAACGCGCGAGCTAAGAAGATTTTTTCATAACACCTATGCGAAAAAAAACTTATGCGGTCTATGCAAAGCAAGACATTGTTTCATTCAAGTGAATTCGCGAACCGTTGCAAGGCGCGACGTACAAGCACTTCAGCAAGTTCCAGGTTTTTTACAGCTAAGGACGCGGAACGGATAGGTGAAAGCAGTATTGGCGACAAAAAATTGGCAGGTTTTGATGGCCAATTTACATTATTACTATCGCCAAAGTAGTGCCTGAGAGAACGATTCTCGCCGTTGAGATTTTTCGGACTCCATGCCCACACCTGCCTGCGCAATGTCATTGGCTGATGTAGCCGATCAGTAAGGGGAGGTGTTCGCTCATGGCTAAGTTAGTCGGTGTGGTCAGCAAGGTAATTGGCCAGGTATTCGCAGTCGCCAGCGATGGTAGTCGGCGCCCTCTGATCGAAGGCGATCGCCTGTTCGCTGGCGAGCAACTGGAGACGGGTGCTGCAGGGGCTGTGGCGGTACGCCTGCAGAACGGTGCCGAGTTGACCCTGGGCCGTGACAGCAGCCTGGAGATGACGCCGGACCTGCTCGCCAACCGGGCCCCCCATGCGCCGGGCCACGACGTAGCGCCGAGCGACGCGCAATTGAGTGATGTGGAGCGTATCCAGCAGGCGATTGCCGCGGGCGACGACCCGACCCAGAGCGCTGAGGCGACCGCCGCCGGGTCAGGCAGCCCGAGCGCATCCGGGGCACTGGGAGGTGGCCACAGTTTCGTCATGCTCGATGAAGTCGGCGCCCGTGTCGATCCCGTGGTGGGCTTCCCGACGGCAGGCTTCAATGGCTTTCCCGAGCTGGCCAACCGCGAAGTGGGCGGCCTTGACCCCAGCAATGGCAGTTCGCTCAACGGTCGGCCTGTCGGTGGTGACGGCGGCACGGTACCTACAGAACCGTCCATCCCGACGGTAGACGAAAATCATCCAGTCACGTTGCTGGGCCTGGATATCGCCCCGGGTGAACTGAACCTGAACGAGGCGAATCTGCCACTGGGGTCTGCCAGTGATGCGGCGGCGCTGACCCGGCAGGGCAGCTTTACCGTGGTAGCTCAGGATGGCGTGTTCAACCTTAGTGTTGGTGGCATCAACGTGGTGACGGGCGGTGTGGTGACCGGCGTTGGCCAGTCGATCACCACCGGGCTGGGCAATATCCTGACGATTACCGGCTACAACCCGAGCACGGGCGAGGTCAGTTACACCTACACGCTCACGGCATCCGGGCAACATATCGAGAACGATGGGGCCAAGTCGCTGACCGAGCACCTGCCGGTCCTGGTCAGTGACAGTAACGGTGATGTCGCCCAGGGCTTGCTGGATGTGATCATCCATGATGATGCGCCGCAGGCGTTCGATGATGACAACGTGGTCAAGGCGACCGAGCAGCAAGTCGAGCTGACCGGGAATGTGCTGACCAACGATATCCAGGGCGCTGACCGCGTGGCAGGCGGCCCGGTAATCGCCGGTACCTACACCGGCACCTATGGCACACTGGTTCTCGCCGCGGACGGTTCCTACACCTACACGCTCAACCCCAACGCCCCGGACTTCAAGAACCTGGGCGGTGGCGGCAATGGTGTGGAGAACTTCACCTACACGATCAAGGACGCTGACGGCGACACC